>NZ_JBNCKJ010000013.1:0-49037 GCF_049841475.1 Micromonospora sp. DT15 | reverse complement strand
TGAGGGTGGTGGCTTCGTTGGCCCGGTCGCCGACGTCCCTCAGGATGGGTAGGGCTTGGTGGTAGTGGTCCAGGGCCTGCTGCCGATCCCCCAACCGGTTGTACACGTGGCCGATGTTGTTGAGGGTGGTGGCTTCGCTGGCCCGGTCGCCGACGTCCCTCAGGATGGGTAGGGCTTGGTGGTAGTGGTCCAGCGCCCGCCGCCGATCCCCTAAAGCGTCGTGCACGCTGCCGATGTTGCTGAGGGTGGCGGCTTCGCCGGCCCGGTTGCCGACGTCCTGCTGGATGGGTAGGGCTTGGTGGTAGTGGTCCAGGGCCTGCTGCCGATCCCCCAACTGGTTGTAGACGCTGCCGATGTTGTTGAGGGTGGCGGCTTCGCCGGCCCCGTCGCCGGCCTGCTGGTACAAGGTCAGGGCCTGCTGGTAGTCCTCCAGTGCCGGCCGGGGCCGACCGGTCGACGACCGCGCCCAGCCACGTTGGTAGAGGGCGTTGGCATCCGGGCCGAGGGTAAGGGTCGCGGTGGCCATGACCTCGACCGCCGCGAACCGCGAGGTAGACAGCCACACCCAACACACCTGGACACCGGTATCGCGGGCGATCAGCGGCTGCCGACCGGCGACGGCCAGCCGATGCACCTCGACCCCTCGGGTGAGGTCCCTTGGGTCAGTGGCCATCGGAATCGGCGGGGTTCAGGACCCAGAGTTGGTAGAGGGATTGGGCGGCGGCGGCGCATGCCTCGATGTACTCCTCGTCGGTGATCAAAGGGCGAACGAGGGGGTGCAGGACGTTGGAGACGTAGTAGCGGGGCTGGCGGGTCTCGGGGTCGATGCCCTCTTCGAGCAGGCCGAGTTGGACGGCCCGCTGGATGTGCCGATCGGCGTCGGCATGTTGGTGCATTGCGTGGACGGTGGCGGCGGGTACGGGTAGTTCGACGACGTTGATCCTGGCGAGCATGCGACGGAGTTCGAGGGGCTGGGAGTCGAGCAGGTTGTCGGCCAGCACCGTCTCGCGGCGGAACCTGTCGGTCTCGTTTTCGATGGCGGTGAGCAGGCCATCGACGTCGAGGGCGGTATCGTTGACGATCCGGTTGAGCCAGTCGAGCAGGCGGGGATTGCCCGCCGCGGCCTCGATCGCCCGGTCCCGGATGGCGGGGCCAACGGTGGATTCGGGACGCAGGTTGACCAGATTGGCGATCTTCTTGGTCTGCTCTACGGAGCTGAGGGTCTCCAGAGCCTCGACCGCGACGGTGGTGCCGGCCGGCGTAGGAAAGCGGTAGCGGCTGGTGATGATCACGCGGCTCGGGCTGCCGGTGTCGCGGATCGCACCGAGTAGGGCGGGCAGGATCTCGGCCATCGCCGGGGCGAGCACGCGGCTGCCGTCGTCGCGGATGTCGAGGTTGCCGGTCTCGAAGTCGTCGAACACGAACAGGCAGGGTGTCCCACCAAGGAGCCCGTCGACGTCGAGCAGGTGCCGCAGCCGGGTCGGGAGCGGAACCTGCTCGTTGTCGAGAATTTTGCCGGCCTCTTCGGACTGCTCGACGCTGTCGAAGCGGATCTTGCTGGTCAACTCGCGGAACTTGATGGCGTCGACCTGGCCGTACCAGACGACATGCTGGTGGATGGGCATGCGTTCCAGGAGCCGGGAGGCGAGGCTGCTCTTGCCGAGCCCACCCATGCCGGCGAGCAGCAGGCCCTGTGCCGCGCCGGGGGTGTCGGCGGGTTGCCGGAGGGCACGCAGACAGCGCTGGATGATCCGCCGTCGGCCGACGAACTCGGCGCGGGACGCGACCCGGGACAGTTGGGTCTGCGGGTCCAGGAACTGCTGGTCGGCGGCGCGCACCTGCGACTGTCTGCGGCCCCGGGTGTGCAGCGGCGTGACCAGGGGCTTCAGCGGGGACCGGTCGGCATAGACCCGGAGCAGATGCCAGCAGTTGCTCTTCCTGTCGTGGAACAGGTGACGGCGAGCCTCGATGACGGCATGGTCCAACGACCCGCCGTCGGCCAGCGCCTGGTAGAGAGCTGCGGCGAAATCGGTGGCGGAGACGTCTCCCACCGGTAGCGCCCAGCCCAGCACCGCAGGGGCGCCGGCGTCGACCAGGCTCTCGCTCATCGAGGGGAAAACCCCACCCCCGGGGGCGTCAGCGGTCAGGCAGCCGGAAACGAACACCAGTCGCGGCCAGTGTCCCTGCATCGCCTGGGCGATCTGGTCGGCCGTCGCCGTGGCGCGCCCGCCGAACTCGCCCTCCACCACGAAGACCGGCTCCCCGCCGTCGGTGGTGGCGTGCCCGCTCAGATGCAGCACATCGAAATGGTCGGGCCCGTAGGCGCGGCTCAGGAACCGGAGCCCGTCCAGGGTGCCGCTCTCCTCGACCACCAAATCGGTGCCGGTCCGTCGGGTCGCGGCGAGGATCGCCGCCTCCTCGGCCTCGAAGTTGAGCACCGGCTCGACGCCTTCGGGCGAGGCTGCCATGAACAACACCCGCAACGGCCGGTTCTTCGGCGTGACCGGGCTGGTCAGTGCCGCGTGGGTGCCAACCGCACGAACCGGCAACAGCGGTGCCCGCCCTGCCACGGTCAGGAACGTGCCCTCCCGGGCAAGCAGTTCCCAAGGCAGGTGCCGCAACCGCTCCTCGGCGGCGATCCGCAACACCGCCCCGGCAGGATGGGCCAGCATCGGGGTCAGCCACCGCTGATCGCCGTCGAGGAACTCCGCCAGCCTCGCCCCCAGCTCAGCCAGCCGGACCGCGCCGTACACCTTCTGTGCGTTGGCGTCACTGCTGTAGTCACGCTGTACCAGCGTGATCAGCTCATCGACCGCCGCCCGGTCCAGGTTGCGGGTCTGGGGTGCCGCGCCGTCGGCGGACAGCCGCAGCTCGTAGTAGTTCGAGGTCTGCGCGAAGACCTCCAGTTCGAAGGTGCCCATCTGCCCATCCCGTCGTGGCGGTCAGTTCAGTGCGGCTCGGTGCCTTCCTGCCGCATGGCGATCTCCAGCCGAGCCTGGCTGCCCTCGGCCAGCTCGATCCGGGTGCCGTCCGGCAGCAGCACTGTCACCGCAACGCCTTCCCGGCGGCGGGCGCTCCACCAC
The DNA here is from genome assembly GCF_049841475.1 of Micromonospora sp. DT15. Lineage (NCBI taxonomy): Bacteria > Bacillati > Actinomycetota > Actinomycetes > Micromonosporales > Micromonosporaceae > Micromonospora > Micromonospora sp. DT15. The sequence continues at coordinate 45,954 of NZ_JBNCKJ010000013.1, read as the reverse complement.
TCGGCGATCGTCTTGGCCACCTCGACCCCGGAGAACACCAGCCCGATGACCGCGATCACCATCTCGGCCGACCGCTGCACCTGCACTGGCGACACGCTGTCGTCCGGCCCGATCGCCCCGATCAGGGCGGACCGCAGCTCCGCCGCCCAGCGCGCGGCCTGCGCCCCGGACACCTCCACTGTGGCGTTTCCCATTACCCGCACCCTCCCCTGATGCGCCTGGAGCCGCCCAGGACCGCTGATCCCTGGCCCCGGGCCGGGCGATCAACGGGTGGACCTTGGCGGCCACTGTACGTTTATTCGCGTCCCGGGACCGCTCGGTGAACCCGGCTGACGGGTTTCCGACTCGCTGACCAAGTCCCGGTCATCGTGGGAAGAACAATGACGACCCATGCAACCGTGCGACACCGCTCTTGTGCCACGGTCCGGTCAGTGGACACGTCGAACAGGCAACCGGGAGCAGCGGGAAGAGCGAGGGGGATTCGGCATGGAGGATCGAGAACCATCACCATTGCGCCCCGTCCCTCACGCTGCGGCGACCGCCGTCGCCCGACGCGTGGAGGTGCATCGGCTTGCTGTCGCCGGTCGGCAGCCGCTGATCGCCCGGCATGTCGGTGTCCGGGTGTGTCGGGTGTGGCTGCGTACCTCGCGGTTCGCCGCGGTCGAGGTCATGGCCACCGCGACGCTGACCCTCGGCCCTGATGCCAGCGCCTTCTACCAACGTGGCTGGGCGCGGTCGTCGACCGGTCGGCCCCGGCCGGCACTGGAGGACTTTCAGCAGGCCCTCACCATGTACCAGCAGGCCGGCGACCGGGGCAACGCTTCCGCCACCCTGAACAACATCGGCAGCGTGTACAACAGGTTGGGGGATCGGCAGCGGGCCCTCGACTACTTCCACCAGGCCTTGCCCGCTCAGCGGGAAGTCGGTGACCGGGCCGGCGAAGCCGCCATCCTGACCAACATCGGCCACGTGTACGGCAGGTTGGGGGATCGGCAGCGGGCCCTCGACCACTACCACCAGTCCCTGCCCATCCAGCGGGAAGTCGGTGACCGAGCCGGCGAAGCCGCCACCCTGATTAACATCGGCAGCGTGTACGCCGCCTTGGGGGATCGGCAGCGGGCCCTCGACTACTTCCACGAGGCCCTGCCTATCCGGCGGGAAGTCGGCGACCGGGCCGGCGAAGCCGTCACCCTGAACAACATCGGCAGCGTGTACAACGACTTCGGGGATCCGCAGCGGGCCCTCGACTACTTCCACGAGGCCCTGCCTATCCGGCGGGAAGTCGGCGACCGAGCCGGCGAAGCCACCACCCTCACCAACATCGGCCTTGCGTACAACGGGTTGGGGGATCGGCAGCGGGCCCTCGACCACTACCGCCAAGCCCTCCCCATCCAACGGGAAGTCGGCGACCGAGCCGGCGAAGCCACCACCCTCAACAACATCGGCGGCGCATACAAGGGGTTGGGGGATCGGCAGCGGGCCCTCGACCACTATCACCAGGCCCTGCCCATCCGACGGGAGGTCGGCGACCGAGCCGGCGAAGCCGTCACCCGCTACAACATCGCGATGGTCCACCAGGCGGATGGTGACCTGGACCAGGCGATCCGGGAACTCGAACACGTGGTCGACCTCGATCGGCAGGTCGACCACCCCGACCTCGAAGCCGACACCGCCCTCCTCGAACAACTCCGCCAACAACGCGCGCAGGACGGCGAGACCGAACTGCCTTCGGGATCGTGATGGTGGCGGCGCGCAGGCGTTGGTAGGGCGTCCTTCGTTACCAGGAGGCTCGGGCGGAGAAGGCGATGCTGGCCAGCAGGAAGCCGCCGTTGACGATCGTGAAGGCGACCATCACCCAGAGGACCAGCGCGGGGGCGACGGCGAGCACCACGGCGGCCGCGAAGATCACCGCGCCGTAGTCACGGACCAGCTTCACCAGGCGCACCGGCAGCGAGGTCGAGGTGACCATGCTGGCCGCGTTCGGGCCGGCCTGCATCACCGACGTGACCAGGTTGACCATCCAGGTGCCCGCGAAGGTCGCCACGAGCCAGGTCGGAGTGGCCGGCTCCTGCGCCACGGCGGTGGCGGCCAGCGCTGCCACCAGGGCGATCTGCGCGGCCACGTCGCAGAGCACGTCGACGCGCGCGCCGGCCGCGCTGCCCTGGCCGGTCACCCGGGCCAGTTGCCCGTCCGCGCAGTCCAGGGAGTACGCCACCTGCCAGCCGACGAGGGCGAGCAGGCCGACCACCCAGGCCGGTACGTCCCCGGCGGCGACCGGGCCGGCGAGCGCCACGACGGTGACCGAGGTGGCCAGTCCGAGCAGCAGGTTGGTGATTGTCAACGCTGTCGGTCGCAGCCCGAGCCGCTGGGCGACGAGTGCGAAGACGGCCCCCAGCCACTGGCTGATCGACTCGCTGAACAGGCCGCCGCCCCGGTTCACCCGGTGGAAGTCGGCGACGGTGGGACGGGGGTCAGCCAAGCTGGTCGCGGATTGCACCGGCGTAGTCTGCCAGCCGCTCCCGGGTCTCGGTAGGCGACAGTGCCAGGTGTTCGAGGATGGTGTACCGGTCCGGCCGGGTACGCGGCGCGAACTGCACCGCCTCGATGAACTGGTCGTCGGTGAGCGCCACCTCGGCGGGGAGTCGGGGCAGGCCGTGCCGGGCGAGGCAGGCCGACATCTCCCCGAAGCGGCGGAGATCTCCGCGCAGCCAGGTGCAGAACAGCGCACCGAACCCGGCCAGCTCGCCGTGCGAGGCGGTTCCCGGAAAGAGCGAGTCGACCGCGTGCATGATCTCGTGGCAGCCGCCGCTGCACGGGCGGCTGGTGCCGTCGACTGCCATCGCCAGACCGCTGGAGATCAACGCCTCGGCGAGGACGATCACGAAGGCGTCGTCGCTCATGTCGCCGGGGTGGTTGAGCACCGCCTCGGCGCCCGCCCGTGAGAGCGAAGCGGCCAGCCCGTCGACCGGCTCACCGCGTACCTGCCGGGACAGCTCCCAGTCGGCCAGCGCGCTGATGTTGCTGATCACGTCGCCGATGCCGGCCCGGTTGTGCCGGTCGGGGCCGCTCTCCACGAAGTCCAGGTCGACGATCACCCCGATCGGGATGTGTACGCCGTAGGAGCCCTTGATCCCGTCGGTGATCAGGCTGGCCACCGGGGAGGCGATCCCGTCGTTGGCGAGGCTGGTCGCCACCGACACCATCGGCAGCCCTCGGCGGGTCGCCGCGTACTTGGCCACGTCGATGGTCTTGCCGCCGCCGATGCCGACCACCGCGTCGTAGGACCGGGCGCGGAGTTTGCCGCCCAGGTCGTCGGCGGCGTCCAGTGTCCCGCCGGAGACGGTGAACACGTCCGCCGAGCGCAGTGACGGTCGGATCAGCTCCGCGATCTGGGCACCCTGACCCGGGCCGACCACCACCGCGACGTCGCCTCCGGAGGAGATCCGCCCGTCGGCCAGGATCGCGCCCAGGTCGGCGACCGCCCCGCGTCGCACGTCGATGTGCAGCGGGGTGAGGACGCTCCGAGCTAGTAGCGGCACGCGATCTCCCGCGCGCGGGCCAGGTCGGCGTGGTTGTCGACCTCGACCCACAGGACGTCACCGATCGGTGCCGCCCGCACCTCCCCGCCCCGGTCGGAGAACTCCTGGTAGCCGTCCTCGTAGTAGAGGTTCGGGTCCCGTCGCCAGGTCGCCTCCAGCGCGTCGGCGAGGGCGTCGGCGACCTGCGGTTCGATCAGTGTCGCGCCGATGTACTCCCCGTACGCCTCGCCCGGGTCCATGATCTTGGTGATTCGGGTGAGCTGGCCGGCGGCGTCGAAGGTGGTCTTCATCTCCTCCTCGGCCAGCGGCTTGAGGGTGTCCACGGCCAGCAGGATGCCCGGGCCACGCTCGGCGAGCAGGGTCTTCTCCACGCTCACCGGGTGCACGGTGTCCCCGTTGACCAGCAGCACGCCGCGAGCGAAGTACTCCCGGGCCAGCCAGAGCGAGTAGGCGTTGTTCCACTCCTCGGCCTTGTCGTTGTGCACAAGGGTGAGCGTGACCCCGTACTTCTTTTCCAGCTCCGCCTGGCGGGAGACGACCGCGTCCGCCGCGTAGCCGACGACGATCACGATGTCGGTGAGGCCGACCTCGGCGAGGTTGCCCAGCGCGATGTCCAGGATCGTCGTCTCGCCGTCCACCGGCACCAACGCCTTGGGCAGGGTGTCGGTGTACGGGCGCAGCCGTCGTCCCGCTCCGGCCGCGAGCACCATTCCGATCATCGCGACATCCTCCCTAGTCCTGCTCCGGTCACCGGTGGAGGATAGCGCCGGCCGGGTGCGCCGCTCCGGCCAACCGGGTCAGCCGGGCAAGGCCGCCAGGTCGGCGAGCATGGTCAGGCGCTCCTCCGCGCTGAGCGCGGCGTACGGGGCGGCGGCCCGCCGGTCGGTCTCCAGTTCGATGGCGAGTCGCTCGGGACCGGCCGGCAGGGCGGCGATGCTCGACGCGGTGTGCCCTGCGGCGGTCCAGGCGGCGGCGTGCGCGTCGGCACGGTGGTGTCGCAGGGTGCCGAGCCGGTTGAGCAGCAGCACGCCCGACGGTGTGCCGTCCGGCTCGTACGGGGGCGCCAGCGCGGCGAAGGCCGAGGAGGCGACCGGGTTCGCCTCCTCGTCGGCCAGCACGAGTGCGTACGACAGCAGTCGGCCGAGCATGGACACCAGCCGGGCCACCCGGTCGTCGTGGCCGGTCCACAACTCCTCGGTGACCTCGGCGTGCACCTGGTACAGCTCGGCGAGGAACGCTGCGCCCCGCTCGGTGGCGGACAGGGACCCGTCCGGGCCGCGGTAGATCATCCCGTGGGCCACCTGCTTGTCCACGCTCCGCCGGCAGGCGACCGGGTCCTGGTAGCGGGTGATCGCCGCGAACCCCTGCCCGTCGACGGTGCCACCGGGTGCGGCCAGCCGGGTGCGCAGGTCGACCAGGAAGCCGGTGGCGGTGATGCCGCCGTAGCGCTGGGACAACTCGGCGCCACCGCCGTCCCGGCCGGCCAGGATGCCGGCGCGGAAGGTCCGGTCCACGGCCGGTGCGAGCAGCCCGGCGATCCGGTGGGGCGCCAGGTCGACGGCGTTCACAGACCGATCGACCGCAGGACGGCGAAGCCCTCCTCCGCGATCCGCCGGATCAGCCCGTCGTTGACGTCGCGGTGTTCGTCGAGCACCGTCACCTCGTGTTCGGCCAGCCAGCGGTACTCGGTGTGCTTGCCGGCCTCCAGCATCGGGCGGTCGAGGTCACCGTCGACGCGGACCAGGAAGTCGTACTCGGTCCGGGCCAGGCCGTCGTCGCCGACGTAGCTGTATTCGCCCACCTGGCCCAGGACGTGGGAGAGGACCCAGCCGGTCTCCTCGGTGATCTCCCGGCGCAACGCCTCGTCGATGTCCTCACCGGGCTCCACATGGCCGCCGACGATGTCCCAACAGTTGGGAAACAGGCGTCGGTGTGGTGAGCGGCGCTGAAAGAAGATGCGGCCGTCATGGTCGACGATCAGCGCGCCGGCGCAGCGCAGGGGCTCGGTGGACACCATCCGACAGTAGCCAGCGTCCGCAGCTTGTGCGATGCCGCTCTTGTCCCGGAAACATCCACCGACCACCATGTCCGTACCGAATGCCACCGTCCCAAAGGGGTGATGTGTGATGCAGGTACGGGATGCGATGTCCAGCCAGGTCCTCGTCGTCGGTCCGGAGCACACGCTCCGCCAGGCGGCCCGGATGATGTCGGCCCGCGGTGTCGGGTCGGCGGTCGTGATCGACCCGGATTCCGAAGGCGTGGGGATCATGACCGAACGTGACGTGTTGAAGGCCATCGGCGCCGGTCTGGACTGCGACGTGGAACGCACCGGCGCGCACCTGACCTGGGACGTGGTCTACGCCGGGCCGGAGTGGACGGTGGCCGAGGCCGCCGCCGCGATGGCGCGGGGCGGATTCCGGCACCTGGTGGTGCTGGACGGCCGGGAGGTGGCCGGCGTGATCTCCGTGCGGGACATCATGCGGGTCTGGTCGGAGAGCCAGGCGGTCGCCACCACCTGACCGGGGGTGGTGTGCGGGGCCGGATTGATGGGTAGACATCCCTTGCGGGCGCGGAGATGCCGTGGCCCGCGGGGGAGGTCCCGATGCGCGACGCGGAGCGGCTGGTCGAGCAGCAGTACGCAATGCTCCTGCGTCGGGACGTGGCCCGGCTGCCGGATCTCTACGCCCCGGAGGCGTTCTACGCCATGCCGGGCGTGACGGTCCGTCCGATCGAGCTGCCCGCCCTGCTGCGCACCTGGACCGGCGCCTTCCCGGATCTGCGCGTCGACCCGATGGGCGCGGTCCGCACCGGCGGTGGCGCCGCGGTCGAGCTGCGGCTGACCGGCACCCACACCGGCACCCTGCATTCGCCGTACGGCACCGTCGCGCCGACCGGCCGGCTGGTGAGCTGGGAGGTGGCCGACGTGGTCCGGGCCCGCAAGGGTCGGATCACCGCGTGGCGCTCCTACTTCGACTGGAGTCAGCTCCTCGACGCGCTCGGCGTGCAGCTGGAGGGACTTTCCCGGGGCGCGCAGCACGACGCGCTCGCCCTTCCGGTCTGATCTGCCGCCGACCGGTCGAGTGGGGTCACCCGACCCGGTGGCTCAGGATGCGGACATCGCCGTGCCGACCGCGCGTCCCCCGCCGCCGCCCGTACGCTCAATATCCATGACCGCCGAGCAGTTGATCTCCTTTGCCCGTGGGGCTCCCTCCCTGGACATCGTCGATGTCGAGGGGCTCAAGGCCGCCGCCGTCCGCGCCTTCGACGCCGACCCCGCGGGGGTGACGGCGTACGGCACCTCCGTCGGGTACCTCCCGCTGCGGAAGTGGATCGCCGAGAAGCACGGGGTCGGGGCCGACCAGGTGCTGGTCACCAACGGGTCGCTCCAGGCCGACGCGTTCCTCTTCGACCACCTGGTCCGCCCGGGCGACGCGGTGGTGGTGGAGCGCCCGACGTACGACCGGACGCTGCTCAACCTCCAGCGGATGGGCAGTGAGCTGCACAGCGTCGCCGTGCAACCGGACGGGCTGGACACTGCGGAGCTGCGCAAGCTGCTGGAGTCCGGGGTCCGCCCCCGGCTCGCGCACGTCATCCCGAACTACCAGAACCCGGCCGGCATGACGCTGTCCCTGGAGAAGCGCCGGGAGCTGCTCGACCTGGCCGCCGAGTACGAGTTCACGATCTTCGAGGACGACCCGTACGCGGACATCCGCTTCCGTGGCGAGGCGCTGCCGTCGATGCTCTCGCTGGACACCCGCAACGTGGTGGTGCACGCGTCGAGCTTCACCAAGACGGTCTGCCCGGGTGTGCGGGTCGGTTACCTGGTCGGCCCGGCCGACCTGATCGCCTCCATCGCGAAGAACGCGACGAGCCTCTACATCTCCCCCGGGATGGTGTCCCAGGCGATCGTGCACCAGTTCTGCGTCTCCGGTGACATCGACCGCTCGATCGAGACGGTTCGGGCGGCGCTCGGCGAGCGGGCCCAGGTGCTCGCCGAGTCGTTGCGCCGGCACCTGCCGCAGGCGCGGTTCGTGGAGCCCGACGGCGGCTACTTCCTCTGGGTGGAGTTCCCGGAGGACGTGCTTGTCGACCGGCTCGCCCCGGCAGCGGCCGAGCGAGGGGTCGCCGTGGTCAAGGGCAGTGACTTCGTGCTGGACGGCGGGCGGCACGCTCTCCGGCTGGCCTTCTCGGCGGTGACCGCCGACCGGATCGACGAGGGTGTCCGGCGGCTCGCCTCGGCCGTCGAGGCCGTCCGCAGCTGACTCAACTGTCGGGTTCCTGACAGAACGACGATGCCGGCCGTCCCGGGGCTCCCCTCCGGGCGGCCGGCTGGCCCACAATGCTGCGAGCGTCACCCCGCGAGCTGCGGTGTTCACCGCCGGCCTCCGGGCCCGGTCCCGCTGGGTCGACGCGGCAGCACAACCTCCCGCCCCCACAGGTGCCGGGTGGGCCGTGTCGTCCCCCGCACACCCCCCGATGCGGCCCGGCCCGCCCGGCGCCGCCCCACGCGACCGCCGTCACACCGGTCCTCGACCGCGATCGGCGTAGCCTGCAAGCCGCTGACTGAGCGCGGGAGGTGACGCGATGACGGATCGGACAGAGCGGGACCGGACGGCACCGTCGACCACCGGTCGGGTGCTGCGACCTCGGGCGTGGCCCTCCCCGGTCCGGGCGATGACCCGGATCCTCAACGCCGACGGCTCGCCGCCCGCGCCGGCCCCGACGGGCACGGGCACCGGCCGCAGCGCTGTGGTCGACTGCGCGCTCTACGTCGACGGCAAGCGGCAGCCCGGCGACTGGACCTACGCGGAGGCGTTGGCCGCTGCCCGCCGCGAGGAGCACGGCTTCGTCTGGATCGGTCTGCACCAGCCGGAGCTTGCCGAGATGACCGCCATCGCGGAGACCTACGGCCTGCACGAGCTGGCGGTCGAGGACGCGGTCAAGGCCGAGCAGCGCCCCAAGCTGGAGCGGTTCGGCGACGTCGTCTTCCTGGTGCTGCGCACCGCCCGCTACTGCGAGCACACCGAGCTGACCGAGAACTCCGAGGTGGTGGAGACCGGGCAGGTGATGCTCTTCATCGGCCCGAACTTCGTGATCAGCGTCCGGCACGGCGACGCCTGCCGGCTCGCCCCGATCCGCGCCGACCTGGAGACCAAGCAGGAGTTGCTGCTGCACGGCCCGTGGGCGGTGGCGTACGGGGTGACCGACCGGGTGGTCGACCTCTATCTGGAGGTGGCCGAGCAGATCGAGGACGACCTGGACGTGCTGGAGGCGGAGGTCTTCGACCGGCAGGGCCACGGGCGGATCCAGCGGATCTACCAGATGAAGCGGGAGCTGGTCGAGTTCAAGCGGGCGGTGGTGCCGTTGCAACGGCCGCTGATGACGCTGACCTCCCAGGTCAACCGGGACGTGCCGAAGGAGATCCGCAAGTACTTCCGGGACGTGCAGGACCACCTGAGCCGCACCGTCGAGCAGGTGAACTCCTACGACGACCTGCTGAACTCGATCCTCCAGGCGCGGCTGGCCCAGGTCACCGTCGACCAGAACAACGACATGCGCAAGATCGCCGCGTGGGCGGCCATCGCCGCGGTCTGGACCTCCATCGCCGGCGTCGAGGGCATGAACTTCGACAACATGCCCGAGCTCAAGATGACGTACGGCTATCCGGTGGCCCTCGCCCTCATGCTCGGCGTCTCACTGGCCCTCTACCGCTGGTTCCGCCGCAACGGCTGGCTCTGAACCGGCGACAGCGCCGCGCACGCGGAAGCGCCGACGAGTGGGTGACCACTCGCCGGCGCTCCGATGCGCTGCTGTTGAGCTCAGCGGCGGCCGTTGGTGCGGGCCGTGTCCTTGCCCAGCGCCTTGGTGAGGTCGTCGGTCGGCCGACCGGAGACGTCGGTGGCGCCCTCGGCGACCGACGGGACCTTGTCGGTCGGGCGGACACCGGTCTGCTTGGCCGGGGCGGTGGTGCTGGCGCTGGAGCCGCCGGCCACCGCCGAGCTGCCCGCGCCGGTCATCCCCGCCGCGCCGGACATGGCGGACCCGTCGGAGCCCCGGGCGACGGACGGCGTACGCACCTCGATCGAGTCGACCTCGTCGCGCATGGGCTCCAGGGTGCTGCGGGTCGGGTCGTACTCGGCCCACTCCTGCTGCTCCCGGCGGCGACGCAGCGCGACCGCGCCGGCCAGGCCGGCGATGGCACCCGCCGCCAACAGGCCGGTCATCATCGAACCGCGACGACGCGGCTGCTTCTTCTTACCGGTGATCCGCATGGTCTTCGACTTGGCCTTCCTGGTCAGCGGCCCTGCCTGTGCGGCGCCGTCACGAGCAGCCGCCGCCAGCGGTGCCAGCGTGGTGAGAGTCGTCCCCCAGCCGGTCGACGCGCGGTCGCGTACCTTCGCGGCGGTCGGTGCGACGTAACCTCGGGCCACCTGGACCCGCGGGCCGACGGTCGCGCCAGCGCCCTTCGCGGCGTGGTTGGCTGCCAGCATCAGGTGGCTGATGCTCTGGTTCAGCTCGGCCTTCGCCAACTGCCCCTGGGACTTACGCCGCCCGAATCCAAACACGGTCCTACCTCCTGGGAGTTGTTCCTTCGTCATCCTCCACCTTCGGATGCCTCCGCGATGCCAGATCGGGCACATGGGAGGATCCGCATGGAACTGACCAACGAGTGAGGAGTACCCGTGGCCGAGGCTGTCTACGCCACCCTGCACACCAACGCTGGCCCAATCCGGCTGGAGCTCTTCCCCAACCACGCGCCGAAGACCGTCCGCAACTTCGTCGACCTGGCCGAGGGCAACCGTGAGTACACCGACCCGCGCACCGGTCAGCCGGGCAGTGGTCCGTACTACGACGGCACCATCTCGCACCGGGTGATCAGCGGTTTCATGGTCCAGATGGGCGACCCGACCGGCACCGGCCGGGGCGGCCCGGGCTACAAGTTCGCCGACGAGTTCCACCCGGAGCTGCGGTTCGACCGTCCGTACCTGCTGGCGATGGCGAACGCCGGACCGGGCACCAACGGTTCGCAGTTCTTCATCACGGTGTCCCCGACGCCGCACCTCAACAACCGGCACACGATCTTCGGCCAGGTCGCCGACGAGCAGTCGGTGAAGATCGTGGATTCGATCGCGAGCACCCCGACCGGTCCGAGCGACCGTCCGCTCCAGGACGTCGTCATCGAGCGGGTCGAGATCGAGCGGTCCGCTTCCTGAGCGACCGGCGAGGTACCTTTGCTCGCATGATTGAGCGCTCCGGAGCACAGCCGGTGCCGGTGGACCGTGCGGTGGCGGACGGAGGGTCGGCCCGGTGAGCGAGTCTCCACCGACCACCCCGGTCTGCTACCGGCACCCCGGCCGGGAAACCTACGTCCGGTGTTCCCGCTGTGACCGGCCGATCTGCCCGGACTGCATGCGGGATGCCGCGGTCGGGCACCAGTGCCCGGAGTGCGTCAACGAGGGACGTCGCAGTGTCCGGCCGGCGCGTACCGCCTTCGGCGGCGGTACGGCCGGCCGGCACGGCTATGTCACCAAGGCGCTGATCGCCGTGAACGTGCTGTTCCTGCTGGCCTCCATCGCCTCCGCCCGGGGCGGGGACGCGGCGGTCGGCGGTTCCGGCTTCGGCGGCCTGATGGGTGGCAGCACGCCGCTGACCGAGTGGGGTGCGGTGCTTGGCCGGGCCTACCTCTCCGACTACACGCTGGGCGGGATCGCCGAGGGCCAGTGGTACCGGCTGGTCACGGCGATGTTCCTGCACTATGGCGTACTTCACCTGCTGCTCAACATGTGGGCGCTGTGGGTGCTCGGCCGGTCGTTGGAGGCCAACCTCGGGCGGGTGCGGTTCGCCGCGCTCTACCTGATCGCGGGCCTCGGCGGCAACGTGGCCGCCTACCTGTTCAGCAGCCCGCGGGCGGCCACCGTCGGCGCGTCGACGGCCGTGTTCGGTCTCTTCGCCGCGCTGATCATCATCGAGCGCAGGTTGGGCCGGGACATCTCCCGGATCATCCCGATCCTGGTGATCAACCTGGTGTTCACGCTGGCCGTGCCGGGCATCTCGATCCCCGGGCACCTGGGCGGCCTGGTGGTCGGCGCGCTGATGGCGTTGGTGCTCGCGTACGCGCCACGTGGTCGGCGCACGCTGGTGCAGGTCACCGGTGGGGCGCTGATCCTGCTGATCCTGCTCGCGCTGGTGCTCTTCCGGACCGCCGCACTGCTCACCTGACAGACCGCCGCACTGCTCACCTGACAGGGCGGACGGCGCGCAGTGCGGCGGCCACCTCTTCCGGGGTGGCCCCCAGGTCGTACCGGCCGAACAGATGCAGCGAGTTGCCCGCGTCGATCTCCAGGGTTTCGCTGGTCAGCCCGAGGCGGGGCCGCCGGTCGACGGCGATCGCCTCGACCGTCGACCAGGGCAGCAGCCGCCGGCCGGCGAAGCCGTGGATGACGGTGAGCCCGGCCGGGTCCACCGCCAACCGGACCGGCGCGACCAGGTCACGTACCGCCCAGCCGGCCAGCGCGGCGGCGGCCAGGACGGCCAGTGCCAGCCGGACCGGGTCGCCGTCGGCGAAGAGCAGACCGAGCGCGATGAGCAGAACCGCACCGGCCAGTTTCGCCGCCGGCAGGCTCGCCGGCACTCGCCACTGCCGGGCCGGGGAGGTCTCAGTCACCCGCCCAGCATGCCAGCGGTACGCCGAATCGCCGCCCCCGCGCGGGTCGATCATGCAGTTGGGGTGCCCCTCATTTGGTGCGAAGCAGGAGCTTCTGCCCACCACAAGTCCATGATCGACGCCGGAGGGTCGAGGGACGACGTAGGATCGGGGCAGCCCAAGTTACCGGGGAGTAAACATGAGTGACGCGGTCATCGTCGGCGCGGTACGTACCCCGGTCGGACGGCGCAAGGGCAGCCTCGCCGGCGTCCACCCGGTCGACCTCTCGGCGCACGTGCTGCGCGCCCTCGCCGAGCGCACCGGGCTCGACCCGGCCCAGGTCGACGATGTCTTCTGGGGCTGCGTGTCCCAGGTCGGCGAGCAGTCGTGGAACATCGCCCGCAACGGCGTGCTCGCCGCCGGCTGGCCCGAGACGGTCCCCGGCACGACGCTCGACCGGCAGTGCGGCTCCAGCCAGCAGGCCCTGCACTTCGCCGCCGCGACGGTGCTCTCCGGTCAGGCCGACCTGGTGGTCGCCGGCGGCGTCGAGTCGATGACCCGGGTGCCGATGGGCTCCAGTGTGGCCGGCGGCATGCCGTTCAGCGACCAGCTGCGCGCCCGTTACCGGGGCGTCGAGGGCTTCGCCGACGACGCGCCGCTGCCGTTCAACCAGGGGGTCGGGGCCGAGCTGATCGCCCAACGGTGGCGTCTCTCGCGTACCCAACTGGACGAGTTCGCGCTGGCCAGCCACGAGAAGGCGGCCGCCGCGCAGGACGCCGGCGCGTTCGACCCGGAGCTGACCCCGGTGCCGCTCGCCGACGGCGGCAAGTTCGCCGCCGACGAGGGCATCCGCCGGGAGACCTCCCTGGAGAAGCTGGGTGAGCTCGCCACCCCGTTTCGCGCCGACGGCGTGGTGACCGCCGGTTCTGCGTCCCAGATCTCCGACGGTGCCGCGGCCCTCGCGGTGACCACCTCCGACTGGGCCAGCCGACACGGCCTGCGCCCGCTGGCCCGGATCCACACCGCGGTGGTCGCCGCCGACGACCCGGTCACCATGCTCACCGCACCCATCCCGGCCACCGCGAAGGCGCTGCGCCGCGCGGGGCTGGGCATCGAAGAGATCGGGGTGTACGAGGTGAACGAGGCGTTCGCCCCGGTGCCGCTGGCCTGGCTGGCGGAGACCGAGGCGGACCCGGAGCGGCTCAACCCGCGTGGCGGGGCGATCGCCCTCGGCCACCCGCTCGGCGGCTCCGGTGCCCGGATCATGACGACCATGCTCCAGCACATGCGGGACAACGGCATCCGCTACGGCCTTCAGACCATGTGCGAGGGCGGCGGCATGGCCAACGCCACAATCGTCGAGCTGGTCTGAGGACACCGCCACACACCGGTCACCTCCGCCGGGGCGCTGGTGGGGGCGCGAGCCGGCCGTTGGGCATGTGCACGACCCGGAGGAACGCGGGCAGTCGCCACGGCTTCGGCCCACCGATGACGACGTCGCGCCGCAGCACCGCCTGCGCGGTGCTGATCCGGCCGAACATCATCAGGTTGAACCGGGCGGGGCGGAACGTCACGCTCGCGTCGAACGGGGCGTCGGGAGCCGCGATCCACACCCGGCGGTCGCCCAGGGTCAGCGTCGTCGTCGGTACGTACCGTGAGCGGAACTGCACCGACACATCGTGCCGGGGCGTCGGCAGTTCGGTGTTGAGCAGCACCCCGTACGTGTCGCGCAGCATGTCGAACATGAACAGGTCCCAGTAGAGCGCGGCGTGCTCGTCCGGCATCGGCCACGCCCGGCGGAGTGCCCGGGCGATGTCCCAGCCGTGCACCAGCAGCTCGTTGGTCAGATGGGCGAACAGGCCGCCGACCGTCACCCGCGCGTTGCCCAACCAACTCACCGTCGATCGCGGGTCAGCCGACGTCGCCAGGAGGCGGTCGACCATGGTGTTCAGCTGCGTCAGCAGCACCTGCGGGTCGCGTTCGGTGAAGTGGGCGAGCACGTGGGCATTGACGTCGGCCACCGTGTCCACGTTCGTGGTGGCGAGCAGGTCCTCCAGCCCCGGCACCCGGATGGGGACCTCGGTGCCCTCCAGTCTCGACACGTACAACATCGCGATCGACACCACGTGTGCCAGCGTGTCGGCCACTGTCCAGTCGGCGGTCGCCATGACGACGGGCGAGGGCGCGGCGGCCACCAGGTCGGTGAACCGGTCGGTTGCCGTTCGCAGTGCCGTGTTGGCCACACTCCAGCGGTCCGGATCTGCCGCGCCAGTCATCCGAACAGCATCGGCGACCTGACGTGCCGGAGCATCTTCGAACGTGCCGTCTTCGCCTCGGGCGGCAGGTCCGGACCGGCGTCAGTGGTTGTAGAACATGGTGGGGAACCAGCCGAAGCCGAAGATCGAGGGCACCCGGACGTCCCAGTACACGACTGTGAAGACCCCGAGTGCGATGAGCAGGGCGCCGCTGAGCACCATGCTGCGCCGCACGTCGGCGGCGAGCCAGCCGATGAACCGGCCGCGGGTGAGCATGATCAGCAGTGCGAACAGCGCGGTGACCACCACGATGTTGCCGAGGGACTGCAGGACGAACGCGGCCGAACCGTACAGCGGGTTGCCGCTGTCGACCGCCCAGTGGAACAACTTGTTGAACAGCGGGTACGGCCGGCCGATGAGGAAGCCGCCGATGAGCGCGCCGAGAGTGATCACCCGCGCGACCGGTCGGTCGGCGAACACGTCGCGCACCGTCCCGATCGCGGCCAGCCCGAGGTAGATGAGGGCCAGTCCGATGACACCGAACACCACTGACGACTGGATGATGCGTACCGGCACCCCACCGGCGGTCTCGGTGGACAGCTGAGGGAGCCGGTCGCCCAGGAGGACTCCAATGAATCCGTACGCCGCAGCGACGGCGACCATGCCCAAGGTGAGGTAGCCGACCGGCCGCAACAGCAGCCGGAGCCGGTCGCCGTTGCCGCCGCTTGCCGCGCCGAGCGGCCCGATGGACGCGAGCATCGCGATGTTGCACGCGGTGAAGGTGCCAGCGAGGCCCGACACGAACGCGAACACCAGGCCGGCGGCGGTACCGGAGATCGCCGTCGCCTTCGCGTCGTGACCGAGGAGCCCGCTGGCGACACTGTCACCGATGACCGAGTCGACGAACTCGTAGGACCAGAGCACGGCAAGCAGGACTCCGGCCGCCACACTCACCGCGATGATGAGCCCGTTGCGGTGTGGACGCTCCGCGACGAAGGGTCTCGCGAAGTCTCGGGTGCCTGTGGTCGGCGTTTCCGTCATAGCTTCTACTCCCCGGGCCGATTCGCGCGTGACTATGCGCAGCGATGATGTCGCTCAGGGTTGTCCCGGCGCATCTCGCAGAGTGCGCAATCGGCAGAGGTGCGGGCCTTCGGTGGGACGCCGCGACGTGCCGGCCGGAAAAGCGGTCCCCAACGTCGGGCAGACGGCCTAGGGTGCCCAGCGTGACGACGATCGCCGGTGAGCGTGCCCCCGACTGGTCCAGCGAGCAGTGGCAGGTGCGGGCCCGGTCCTGGGTCGACGCGCAGCTCAGCCGTGCCGGCCGACGGGTGACCGGGCCGGTGGAGCCGAGGCTGCGGCCGTGGTCGCTGGTGTGGCGGGTGCCCACCGACGACGGCCCGGTCTGGTTCAAGGCCAACAACCCGGGCACCGTGCACGAGGCGGTCCTGATCGCGGCGCTCGCCGAGTTGACGCCCGACCGGGTGCTCACGCCGATCGCGGTGGACCCGGCGCAGGGCTGGTCGCTGCTGCCCGACGGCGGCGAGTCGTTGCGCGACGTGCTGGCGCGCGACCCCGACCTGGCGCACTGGGAGCGGGCGCTGCCCGGGTACGCGGCGCTGCAACTAGCGAGCGCGTCGCACGCCGACGAGCTGGTCGCCTCGGGCGTGCCGGATCAGCGTCCGGAGGTGCTGGCCGGTCTATTCGCCGAGCTGCTCGATGATCACGAGGCGCTGCTGATCGGCGCCGAGGGTGGGCTCCGTCCGGAAATGCACGAGCGGTTGCGGGCCGAGCTGCCGGCGTACGCGCAGCGGTGCCGTCGGCTCGCCGACCTCGGCATTCCGGCGACCGTGCAACACGACGACCTGCACGACGGCAACGTCTTCGCCGGCGCGGCCGGGTACCGGTACTTCGACTGGGGCGACGCCTCCGTGGCGCACCCGTTCGGCACGCTGCTGGTGACCCTGCGCACCGTCGGGCACGCCGGGAAGCTTGCCCCCGACGACGCCCGGCTGGTGCGGTTGCGCGACGCGTACCTGGAGGTGTGGACCGACCGGTACGACCGGCGGACCCTCGTGGAGGCCGCCGACCTCGCTATCGGCCTGGGTCCGGTGAGCCGGTCGCTGTCCTGGCGTCGGGCGCTGGACACCGCCGAGGAGTCCCGCGCCGAGTACGCCGACGCGGTTCCGGGGTGGCTGGAGGAGCTGTTCGCCGCCAGTCCACTTCAGCCGAACTGCTGACCATGATCCGTCCGAGTCGGAAGTCGGACAGGCAGTGCGACAGGCGGCGTGGAACTTCCAAAAATTCCGCGTGACCCACGTCACCCTGCTGGGGACGTCGTTGGGCAGGTCATGGACGTCTTCTCCCGAACGTTCCTCCCGGCCGCCGCTGAGGCTGGCCTGGCCGTGCAGACGGTGAGCCGGCACATGCCGGTCTTCCGGCGCTGCGTCGGCTCCGGTGACGCCACCATCCTGGTCACCCGTTGCAGCCGCCCCGACCGCCCGGTCACCGGCGACTACCTGTTGCTCCTCACGCACCGCCGCCTGGTGGTGACCCAGCAGACCCGCCTCCTGCACCGACTGCGCCTGCACCTCAACACCGAGTTGCGCGAGCTGAGCAACGTCACCTGGAGCCCGGACCCGCGGCTGCAGTCGGTCGAGATGGCGGCCACCGCGATCGACGGGATCCGTGAGCGGTTCCTGATCCGGACCAGCCACCCGAAGCAGGTGTGGCAGCTCGACGCGTTGCTCAACCAGGCGTTCCGGACCCGCCTGCGGCCGCCCGGCGCGCGGGTCGTCGCCAGCATCGGTGACGCGCCGGCCGCCGCCCGACCCGGGCTGTTCGCTCCATCCTGGTGAGCTGACCCCGCCTTTACCGAACTCGAACACACACCGATCGCGCCGAGCCTCCGCGGTCGGCAATCATGGGCCGGTGACCGTCGAACCACCGCATCGCGGGCTCGTCCTCGTCGTGGAGGACGAGCCGGCCATCGCCGACCTGGTCCGGCTCTACCTGACCCGGGACGGGTTCGGCGTCCACCTGGAACGTGACGGCGAGGCCGGTCTGAGCGCGGCCCGCCGGATGCGCCCGGTGGCCTGCGTCCTGGACATCGCGCTGCCGGGTCTGCCCGGCACCGAGATCTGCCGCCGGCTGCGCGAGGCCGGCGACTGGACCCCTGTCATCTTCCTCACCGCCCGCGACGACGAGGTGGACCGGATCGTCGGCCTGGAGTTGGGTGCCGACGACTACGTCACCAAGCCGTTCAGCCCTCGGGAACTGGTTGCCCGCGTCCGCGCGGTGCTGCGCCGATCCGCCGGCGGCCCGGAGGGCGCGGACCGCCCACGTGTCGTCGGCCCGGTGACCCTCGACCCGGCCCGCCGCACTGTCACCGCCGCCGGTGCCCCGGTGCAGCTCACCTCCACCGAGTTCGACCTGCTGGCCCACCTGATGGCCCGGCCCGGCCGGGTCTTCACCCGGGAGGAGCTGCTGGCCGGAGTCTGGGGCTACGCGGCGCACGCCGGCACCCGGACGGTGGACGTGCACGTCGCCCAGGTGCGGGCGAAGCTCGGCCCGGCGAGCGTGATCCGGACCCATCGCGGCGTCGGGTACGCGGTAGATGCCTGACCACCCCCGGCACGTCGAGTCGCCGACCATGGCCCTGCCGGTGGTCGGCGCCCCACCCAGAGCACCCCGACGAGGCCGACCCGGCCGTACGCTGACCGCCCGCGCGGTGCTCGTCACCTGCGCGGTGGCGCTGGTGTCGGTGCTGGTCACCGCCATCGTCGCGGTGCCGCTGGCGATCCGTGGCGCGGAGCGGAGCGAGCAGGAGGCGCTCGCCGCCCAGGCCCGACTCGCCGCCGAGGTGCTGCGGACCCGCCTCGACCGGGGGCGCAGCGCCGACGAGGAACGGCTCATCCAACAACTGCGCGACCAGGGCATCGACGCGTACCTGATCCGGCGTGGGGCGGTCGACCGGGCCGGTCTGCCACCCCGGGTGGTGCAGCGGATCGGGCAGGGCCGCAACGTGTCGGCCCGCCGCTCCGTCAACGGTGAGCGGGCCCTGGTCGAGGGTCGGGCCCTGCCCGGCGGCAACGGGGTGGTGCTCTCCCGTCCGCTGGCCAACGGGCTGTGGGCCCGGGTGCTGCTCAGTCTCTGGTTGCCGCTGCTGGCCGGGTTGACCGCCGGTGTGGTGGCCGGGCTGCTGCTGGCCCGTCGGCTGGCCCGGCCGATCCGGGTCGCGGCCACCGCAGCCGCCCGGCTGCGCGCCGGTGACCGGGCCGTTCGGGTGCCGGTCGAGTCGCCGGACGAGGTAGCCGACCTGGCCGAGGCGTTGAACGGTCTGGCTGCCGCTCTGGCCACCAGCGAGGGCCGACAGCGGGAGTTCCTGCTCTCCGTCTCGCACGAGCTACGCACCCCGCTGACCGCGATCCGGGGGTACGCCGAGGCGCTCGCCGACGGGGTGCTCGGCGCCGACGACACGGTGGACACCGGTCGGACGATGCTGGCCGAGGCCCAGCACCTGGACCGGCTGATCGGCGACCTGTTGGCACTGGCCCGGCTGGAGGCCGCCGACTTTCCCCTGGAACCGGTGCCGGTGGACCTGACTCAACTGGCAGTGGACGCGGAGCCGACCTGGGCCGGTCGGTGCGCGGCGGTAGGCGTGCCGTTCCGGGTGGAGACGCCCGGTCAGCCGGTGCCCGCGTACACCGATCCGGGGAGGATCCGGCAGGTCCTGGACGGGCTGCTGGAGAACGCGCTGCGGGTCGTACCCCCGGGGTCGCCGGTGGTGCTCGCGGTCCGGCCGGCCGGCGCGGACCCGGCGCACGGCGGCGTGTTCGAGGTCCGCGACGGCGGACCCGGCTTCACCGACGACGACCTGGCGGTGGCCTTCGAACGCGGTGCGCTGCACGAGCGGTACCGGGGGGTGCGCAAGGTGGGCAGCGGGCTGGGGTTGGCGCTGGCCGCCGGGCTGGTCCGCCGGTTGGGCGGGGAGATCGCCGCCGGGCACGCGCCGGAGGGCGGTGCCGCCTTCACCGTCCGGCTGCCCGGTGATCCTTACCTGACTCGAACATCGTCCTGACGCTCCGCTCGTCGTTCCCGGCAAGGCTGAGGGCTCCACTGACCGAGAGGGAGAGTCATGCCACGTTGGGGTATCGCCACCGGCACCACGGCACTGCTCGCGGCGGTCGCGCTCGGCGTCAGCGGCTGCGGCGCGGCCGAGGTGGCCAGCCAGCCCGCCCGGGATGTCGCCGTCGAGGTCGCCGCCGCCATGGGAGTCGAGGGTCAGGCACTGGCCGCGATGGGCTTCGACGCCGACGACCTGGACGTGCTGACCGTCGCCGCACCGGCCACGCCGACGCCGGGTTCGTCCCCCAGCGCGAAGGAGAAGGCCCGGGAGAAGCGCGGTGAGGAGTGGCGCAAGCGCCGCCAGGCCCGCGTGCTGCTGCGTAAGAACACCCTGCACGGTGAGGCGGTGGTGAAGACGAAGGACGGCGGTACGCAGACCGTCGCCGTGCAACGCGGCGAGGTGACAGCGATCGACGGCGACTCGATGACCGTCAAGTCCACCGACGGCTTCACGATGACCTGGACCTTCGGCGACGACCTGCGGGTGGTCGAGCGGCGTGCCACGGTGCAGCCGAGCGAGGTGAAGGTCGGCGCGACGCTGGGCGTCGCCGGCGCGAAGGACGGCGACAAGGGCGTGGCCCGGCTCATCCTCATCCCCCGAGCCAAGTGAGCGAAAGGGGGCCCTGGCCGACGCCAGGGCCCCCTTTCCCGGTGTCAGTAGACGCGGGAGCCGATGAAGTCGTCGTGACCGTAGCCGACCGGGTTGGCGGCGGTACGTGCCTCGAACGACCACTGCTGCCTGCTGCTGGTGGAGCAGGTGGCCAACCGCAGCCGGGGAGCGCCCGACGACGGGCTGTCGAACGCCACGCAGAGGTTGCTGGCGGCGGCCGGCTTGATCTGGTTGCCGACGAAGGCGAACTGCTGGGCGGCAGTGCCGTTGCAGTCGTAGATGTTGACCGCGGTGCCGGCCGTCATCGACCCGCCGGCGACATCGAGGCAACGGTCGTGGGAAAGCTCCGAGTGCAGCGACCGCTTGGCCGAGTCGTACCAGAAGCCCTGGTTGCGCCCGCCGTGGCAGCCGTACGACTGTTGGGCGGTGCCGTTGCGGGAGTCGTACCCCTTACCGTCGACGCAGGTGCTGGTCCCCAGGTTGCGCAACTGCTTGAACTGCATCAGGCCGGAGTAGAGCACGCCGCTGCCGGTGCTGGCCGGGTCGACGCAGGTGGCCTGGTTCTGCCCGGAGTTCCAGAACTGGGTGATGCACTGGGCGAACATGCCGTGCCCACGCGCGTTGGGGTGGAACGACTGCCGGGCGGCGTTCTCGTTCCAGATGCCGACCTCGATGAAGAGGCCGCGTACCGAGGTGTTGTCGGTGCACACCTCGTGGCCGTGGAAGAGCCGGCTGGCGTCCAGATAACGGGTGCCGGTCTGCGCGGCCGCCGCCCGCAGCGCCGACTCGAACAGCGGCACCGCCTTGTTCCGGGCGAACGCGGCGTCGGCCAGGTAGAGCAGGCAGCCGCCGGAGTACCAGCCGGGGAAGTTCGGGTTGTCCTCCACGTCCGGGCTGGCCGGGCTCGGGTACGACATGAGCACCAGTTCGTAGTCCGTGCGCAGGTAGCCGGCCCTGGTCATGGTCTGCCGGATGTCGGTGAGGGCGTCCGCAACCGCCCGGCGGCTGCCGTCGGTGCGGATCGTCCACTGGTCGGTGTAGTCGGGGTAGCAGTTGCCCTGGAGGAAGACCCGGCTGACAGCGCAGTCGGTGGCTACCGGGCCGAACTGGATGGTGCCGTCGCCGTTCGCGCCGACCACCACCCAGATCAGCTTCACGTGCGTGTTGCGCGCTTTGATCCCCAGGTAGTCGCCCTGGTTGAGCTCGTTGTGCTGGGTGGGGCCGCCGGCGATGAGGTTCCATGGGGTGGCACCGGAGCAGGCGATGTTGTAGCGCGCGTCCGACGGGATGCCGGTGCGGAACACCGCCTGGTCGTACGAGCGGTCGCACCAGTTGCCGTCCTGGTGGGTGCCGGGGACGTAGTTGCCGACGCCCTCACCGGAGATCTGACTGTCGCCCATGGTGATCAGCGCGGTACGCCGTTGTTCGATCGGACGGATCGCCGGGCTGCCGTAGAGGGCGGTCGCCTCGGCGGCCCGGATGGCTTCGAGGTTGGCGGGGAGTGGTTGGACGGTTGGTCGGTCGGCGGCGGTGGCGGGGGTGGCCGGTCCGGCGAGCATCGGTAGGACGAGAGCGGCGACGGCGACGGCGACGGTGATGGCCCGTCGTCGGGTCGCGCGTTCGGGCCTGGCGGGGATTGCAGGCATCGACGCACTCCTTTCGGCTCAATCGCGGGACGTCGATTGAGTTACCAGACGGTAACGTGCGAATCAGCAGATGTGAATGCGCCTCAGATCCTTGCGCGCGGAATGCAGAACCGCCCGGATCGGACTATCCGACCCCCCACGGCGGCTTTAGCGGCCCGGCGGCAGGGCGTAGCCGACATAGCTGCGGAACTCCAGCCGCCAGCCGGCCGGGACGAGCTTGGCGCAGGCGGCCTTGTTGCCGGTGCAGACGATCGCGTCGACCGAGGCGGGATCGGCCGGCGGTCGTTCCGGCAACACCGACTGCAACGCCAGCAGGTCCGGTGAGCCGCCGTCGGGCTGCCGCAGCAGCAGCCACCACGGGTACTCCCAGTTGTCGTTCTGCTGCACCAGCCCGATCCGTCGCGCACCACTGTCCTGGACCACTGTCGCCGCCCAGCGGAACTCGTCGGCCCACTGGGGGCGGCGCAGGAACCGGGTGTCCCAGTCCGAGGTGGTGAACACCGAGCCGGCGCCGACCAGCCGGCGTGGAAAGCCGTACGACAGTGCGAGCACTCCGGCCAGCGCCGAGGTGGCCAGCACGGTGACGGCTGCCACGGTGGCAACAGTTCGACGCCCACCCGCGCGGTTGCGCAGGAGAGCGTCCAGCCAGAGGCCGGCGAGGGGCGTGGCGAGCACGACGGCGTAGAGCAGCAGCCGGTTGCCCCACGGCTGCCACTTGATCATCGCGGTGTGCAGCAGCACGGCGGTCAGCATCACCACGGCGTACGCCCGCAGCGACCCCGCCCGCTCGGGAGTGATCCGCCGCGGTCGGGCGAGCGCGATCACGGCACCGATCACCGCCAACGCTCCGGCCAGCGGGAACGCCACCCGGTCCTCGTCCGGATACCAGGCCGGCTCCGGGAACAGCTCCCGCCCGAAGGTGATCGCGCGGTCCTGCGGGTCGACCCCGATCGCCTCGGCGCCGCTGATGATCGCCTCGGCTCCGGCCCGACGCAGCGGCGCCAGCGGCGTGTCGAACGCGGTGTGCCCGATCCGCAGCGCGTTGACCACTATCGACGCCGGGTCGTGCCGCTCCATGGGGATGGACTCGCGCAGCCGGGGCGGCCCCAGCGGGTGCCCGAACTCGGCGGTCACCCGGGCCAGGAACGGGCCGACCACCACGGCGGCGACCACAAGGATCAGCACCGAACCGCCGACAGTGCGGGCCAGCCCGCCGACCGGCCAGGCGCGCCGACCCCCGCCGGGCGCTGTCGGGCCTGCCAGCGCCGATCGATCGGCCCGGGCCAGCCTCAACTGGGCCAATCCCCAGAGCACCAGCAGCGGGCCGACCGCGATCAGGCCGCTGGTCTTGGTCACCGCGGTCAACCCGGTGGCCGCCCCCAGCCCGAGCAGCGTGCCCCAGCCGGTCCGCCGACTCAGCCCGTCCAGCGTCAGGGTCGCCGCGCAGGCCACCCACGCCGCGCAGACCAGGTCGGTCTGGGTGCTGGTCGCCTGGAGCACGACCATCGGCGTGGTCGCCAGCACGAACGCGGTGAGCAACTGGGCCCGCCGGCCGCCGCCGAGCTGCGCGGTGATCCGTGCGGCCACCAGGAGGCAGACCACTCCGGCCGCCCACTGCACCAGGTTGTGCAGGTGGTCCCCGCCGGTGAGCAGGCGCAGGTGCAGCAGCAGGTACTCGGCTCCGGGCGGAATGGTCACCTGCCGGTGGATGGCGGTGGGCCAGAAGTCCAGGTCGCCCTGGGCCACCCAGTGCTCCACCTTCGGCAGGTGGTACGTCTGCGAGTCGAAGTTGTTCGGCTCGGCCAGCAGCGCGACCAGCAGCTCCACCAGGACCAGCCCGCCGACCGTGCCGGCGAGGAGCCGCTCGCCCGGCCGGGCCGTACGCCATGCCTCGACCGCTGCGGCACGAAGGTCAGCGAACCCCCGTGCGGCCCGGATCGGCGCGGGGCCGGGCTCACCGCGCTCGGCGGCGGCCGGGGCTGACACCTCGGGTCCGCCTCCGGATGCCACAGCGCCGACCGGCACCGGCTGCGGTGCGGTGCTGACTGCCGGCGCAGCGCTCACCGGCACCGGTGCGGCGGCGCTCGGCTGCCCCGGTCGGGTCGCCCGTCGCCAGCGCAGACCGACCGCCGCAGCGGCTGCGACCAGCAGAAGCAGCCAGGCGACCGTGAACGCGCCTCGGGTCAGCGCGTGCGACGCGCCGAGCACCTCGACGACGAGCACCGCGTACGCCCCGCTGAGCAGGACGGCGCGCACCACGGCGAGCCGCAGCGGTGCCACCGCGCCAGCCTCTCGTGGCATCGCCGCGACGATGAGCAAAAGCACCGCGGCGGCAGGAATCACCGCGAGCAGGGAGCCGGCAGCCGACATGGCGGAAGTAAACACCATTGATCTGAGGCCGCCGCGTCGACTGCCCAGCGGTAGCGGTACGCGGTAAACAAACCAACCAGGTTAGGCTATGGCCGACGTGTTGCCGCCACCGTGGAGATCCCCGTGAAGCTCTCGATCCTCATGCCGGTCTACAACGAGGAAGAACGCATCGCGGATGCCCTCAAGCAGGCATTGGCGGTTGACTATCCGTGTGAGATCGAGTTGGTCGTCGTCGACGACGGCAGCCGCGACGGCACCGGCGAGGTCCTCGGTCGCGCCGACGACGCGCGCCTCCGGGTCATCACCCACCAGCGCAACGCCGGCAAGGGTGCCGCCATCAAGACGGCGGTCGACAGCGCGGAGGGTGACTACATGGTCATCCTCGACGCCGACCTGGAGTACGACCCGCAGGACATCCCCAAGCTGCTCGACCCGGTGCTCGACGGCCGGGCCACTGTGGTCTACGGCAATCGCACCTTCGGCAGCCACAGCGCCTACAGCTTCTGGTACGTGATGGGCAACAAGGGCGTCACGATGGCGGCCAACGTGCTGTTCAACTCGTACATCGGCGACCTGGAGACCTGCTTCAAGCTGATGCCGGTGGCGCTCTACCGGTCGCTCGGGGTGCGCTCGCGCGGCTTCGGCATGGAGGCCGAGGTGACCGGCAAGCTGCTGCGTCGCCGGATCCGGCCGTACGAGGTGCCGATCAGCTACCGGGCACGCGGCCGGGAAGAGGGCAAGAAGATCACCTGGAAGGACGGCGTCGAGGCGATCTGGATCCTCGGGCGCGAGCGCGCTCGCCGCCGCCCCGCCGTCTCAGCCGCCAACTGACCCCAGGAACGCACTGATCGACCGCCGCAGGCCGTCGGCGTCCAGCCCGTGCCACCGGGCGTGGTCGGCCGGATCGCCGTACCGTCGCAGGTCGGTCTGACCCACCCCGAGGGCGAGCAGCCGGTGCGGCACGTCCGCCAGGGCCCGGCTGACGAGCGCGCTCGACGTTCCCGCCAGGTACGGCTCGACCAACACCACGTCGGTGTTGGCGAGCGCCCGCAGCCCGGGCGTGTCGAGCGGCCGGGGTGTGTGGGTGTACGCCACTGTCACGCCCATTCCCTCGGTCGCCGCCAGGGTGGGGTCGAGCATCGGTCCGACCGCCACCACGAGGGGCGCATTCGTCGGGCCCTGCCGGAGCACCCGGAGCCGGGTGGCGTCCGGGTACGCCTCGGCGTTGCGCTGCTCGCAGAGCCGCAGGTAGATCGGATCGTCGGTGGTCGCGGCGTTGCGCAGCAGCGGCCCCACCTCGTCCGGGTGGCCGGGCACCCGGACGGTCCAGCCGTCACCGAGGGAGTCGAAGAGCGCCACGTCTCCGGGCGACTGATGGGTGCGACCCTCAGCCGACCCGTCGTACGACGCGCCGATGCTGACCAGGACGGCGCCCACGCCCTGGTGGTCCAGATCCAACTTGATCTGCTCGTACGCCCGGTCCACCAGGAACGTCGCGTACGAGTGCGCGATCGGACGCAGCCCGGTCAGGGCGAGCCCGCCGGCCACTCCGATCATCAGTTGCTCCCGTATCCCGACGTTGAGCACCCGGTCCGGGTGGCGGTGGCCGGCTGGGGCGAACTGGCTCGCCGAGATGTCGGCCAGCACCAGCGCGGTACGCGGGTCCTCGTCGAGGAGCGCTGTGGCGGTGTCGATGAAGGCGGTACGCATGTCGGTCATCACTTGCTCCCGATGCGGGCGACCACGAGGTGCGGGTGTCGTGGTCGGTGCCCGGTCAGTGCCGCGTACAGGGCTTCGTGGTTCCGGCCGTCGACGGTCTCGGCGGTCCAACCGTTGACGGTGAACCGGCCGGCGATGCCACCGGCCCACCCGTGGCTGGCCGACGCGTTGTCGACCACGACAGCGGTGAGGCTGTCCAGGCCGGTCGCTCCGGCGTACGCGATCGCCTCGTGGTTGGATCCCTCGTCCAGTTCGGCGTCGCCGAGCAGCACGTACACCCGGGGGTTGAGCAGTCCCTGGGCACGCAGGCCGAGCGCGGTGCCGACGGCCAGCCCGAGGCCGTGCCCGAGGGAGCCGGAGCCGATCTCGACCCCGGGCACCAGGAGTCGGTCCGGGTGGTGGCCGAGCCGGCTCTCCGGTCCGGCCAGGTCGTCGAGCCAGGCGTCCGGGATGAAGCCGTGCGCGGCGAGCACCGCGTAGTAGGCGGCCGGTCCGTGGCCCTTGGAGAGCAGGAACCGGTCCCGTTCCGGGTCGTCGGCGGTGTCGGGGGTGACCCGCAGCACCCGGTCGTAGAGCACCTGGAGCACGTCGACGGTGGAGTGCGCGCTCGGCGCGTGTTTCTCGTCGCCGGTCAGTCGTCGGATCAGCCCGGGCAGTCGGGCGCTGCTGTCGGTGGTCAGTGTGGTGGCCATGCCACTACTGTGTTAGTTGAAGTGGACTTCAACTCAAGGACCTGGGGATGCCGGATTCATTGACGATCGGTGAGCTGTCCGCCCGCTCCGGGGTGGCACCGTCGGCGCTGCGCTACTACGAGCGACTCGGGCTGATCCGCGCCGACCGCACCGGCGGCAACCAGCGCCGGTACGCCCGCGCCGAGCTGCGGCGGGTCGCCTTCATCCGGATCTCCCAGCAGGTCGGCGTCTCGCTCGACGAGATCCGGGAGGCACTCGACTCGCTCCCCGAGGCCCGCACGCCGAGCCCGCAGGACTGGGCGCGGCTGTCGGCGAGCTGGCGCAGCCGGCTGGACGAGCGGATCCGGCTGCTCACCAGGCTCCGTGACGACCTGGACGGCTGCATCGGCTGCGGCTGCCTGTCCCTGCAGCGCTGCACGTTGAACAACCCGGAGGACGCGCTGGCCGGCGAGGGCCCGGGCGCCCGACTGGTGCTGCCCCGACCGGCCGTCGACCCGACGCCCGCCGGCTCGCTCAGCTGACGGCCGACCCTCCGCCCGGCGGGCGGGTGAGCAGCACCTTGCCGAAGTGGTCGTTCGACTCGACGAGCCGGTGCGCCTGCGCCGCCTCGGTCATCGGCAGCCGCCGGTCCACGATCGGCCGGATCCGGCCCGCCTCGACCAACGGCCACACCTCGTCCCGTACGCCCTGGACGATCTCCGCCTTCTCGGCGAGCGGACGGGACCGTAGCGACGTCGCGGTGACGCTGGCCCGCCTGGTCATCAGCGCGCCGAGATCCAGCTCGGCCTTGCGCCCGCCCTGCATCCCGATCACCACGAGCCGACCGCCGGTGGCCAGCGTGGAGACGTTCCGCCCCAGGTAGGACCCACCCATGATGTCGAGGATGACGTCGACACCGCGTCCGTCGGTGATCCGCCGGACCTCCTCGACGAAGTCCTGCTCCCGGTAGTCGATGACGTGCGCCGCGCCCAGCTCACGCAGCCGGGTGTGCTTGGCCTCTCGCGCGGTGGTCAGCACTGTCACGCCGAGGGCCGCCCCGAACTGGATGGCGAAGGTGCCGATCCCGCTGCCGCCACCGTGCACCAGCAGCGTGTCGCCCCCGCCGAGCCGCGCCACCTGGACCAGGTTCGACCAGACCGTGCAGGCCACCTCGGGCAGCGCCGCCGCGTCGACCGGGTCGCAGGCCGGCACCGGCAGCAACTGCCCGGCGGGGACCGCGACCCGCTCCGCGTACCCGCCGCCGGCCAGCAGCGCGCAGACCTGCTGCCCGACCGCCCACCCGGCGACGTCCGCGCCAACCTCCGTGATCACCCCAGAGCATTCCAACCCGGGGTACGCGGGCACGCCGGGCGGCGGCGGGTAGTGCCCCTGCCGTTGCAGCAGGTCAGCCCTGTTCACCCCGCTGGCCCGCACGTCCACGATCACCTCGTCGGGGCCCGGCTCCGGGTCGGGCACCTCGGCCCACACCAGCGCGTCAGGTCCACCGGGCTCCGGAATCGTGATGGCTCGCATGGGCCCAGTCTTCCCGATCTCCCCGGGCGCCGCAGGCGCACCACCCAGCCCACAGTGGACACGGCAGACCGCCTGGCCGGCGTACCGGGGAGGGACGCCGGGCCGCCCGGAGCGAGCCGTGGCAGACTATGCGTGGCCGTACGCCCACGGGTGACGGCCAAGGAGGGTTCGCCTAGTGGCCGATGGCGCTGGTCTTGAAAACCGGTAAGGCAGCGATGTCTTCGTGGGTTCGAATCCCACACCCTCCGCCATTATTGATCCACTCGACTTCCAAGAAGTCGGGGTGTTACGGCCGCGCGGATGCCGCGATTTCCTGAATGTCGAGTGGATCTCGCGCGGGTCAGTCGATCCCGGCGGCACTGCGCCTGGTCCACGCCTCGTAGCTGAGCAGGATGACGAGGAACCCGGTGAGCAGGCCGAGAGCGGCCAGGCCGGGCAGGTAACGGCCGACGGGAAGTAGCAGCAGCGCCACAGCGGGGGCGAGGAACTGCTCGGGTCGCACGCACCGGACGCTGAGTGCCAGGAACGTCGCCCGGCCCGCGAGGTACAGGGCGGTCCCGCCGAACAGCGCGACAGCCGGAATCCAGTGCAGGGTTTCGTGCGACTTCCCGTGCGCCATGCCGGCGAGCACCTCTTCGACTCCCAGCGCCACGTAGATGGTTCCGGCGAGCAGAGGGAGGTGGGCGACGCTGTAGGCGTTGCCGGCCACGAAGCCCCGGTGCAGTCCGGAGTCCGTCGTCAGTGCGTTCCCGGCGCTCGACGCGCTGGGGAAGTACAGCCAGTACAGGCAACCAGTGACGGTGAGCGTGAGCAGCGCCGCCAGCAGCGTCGGCCAGTGGATCATCTGAGTTCCGACGCCGGCGCCGACCGAGATCAGAGACTCTCCGAGCGCGATGATCACCACCAGGCCGTGCCGCTCCGCGAAGTGGCCGGGGCTGCGTACCGGCCACCCGCCCACCAGCAGGGCGAGCACTCCACCGCCCATGTCGATGATGAGCGCCGCCGCCCAGAGCAGGATCTGCGCGGCGCCGCCGACCACCGCGCCGAGGACGAGCGGGATCCAGGACAGCGCTGTGGTGAGGGCGTAGAGCCGAACAGTTCTGAGTCGCCGGGGGTCGTCCACCGACACCCAGTAGAAGAGAACGAACTGGGTCGACCGCACCACGAGGTACGCCAGCACCAGGATCAGCCGGGGTGTCCTCGTACCCCTGCCGGTTTCCCAGGCTTCGGGCAGGACCAACGCGATGAGGAAGACCGCTGCCATCGCCACGGCGATGCCGACCCGGATCAACCCGACGTCGAGCCGGACGTAGTTGCCCAGCCAGGCGTAGACGAGCCAGGAGTTCCACAGCAGCATGAGGACGAGCAGGCCCTGCACCAGGGTCACCGACGACTGTCGCTCGCTCATGAACGTGGTGACCCGGATGAGCCCGAAGACGAGCACCAGGTCGAAGAAGACCTCGAACAGCGTCGGTCGGTGATTCTCCGCGGTGACCACCGGCCGGGACCGGAAGATCCGCCACATCAGATCATCGTGTCTGTTCGTCCCGGAGGGTTCCGGCGTCCGGCCTCCCGGTCACTCCGGCGGGTCGACGGTTCGCCGCTCCCGGCGGATCGTCTCCTCGGCCAGTCGCTCCACCGCGCGTCGGCGGTCGTCGGCGATGGCTCGTTCGTCCCGGCGGCGGAACGCGGTGAGGACGGCTACCGCGAAATCCCGCCAGATGCCGGCCACGATGTCCCCCTGCGGAACGTTGCCCGAACTCAACCGTAGCTCTGCGAAACCACAGTCGGTCAGCGTGTGCTTCCGGTCGTCGGGAGGGCCGCAGCGGGGTAAGAAGGGGCTGGTATCTCCGCACATCGGAAGGACGCGTCCCCATGACCCTGGAACGACCGATCGCACCGGACCCGTACGAGCTGCTGCCGACGCTGCCCTCGTTCACGCTGACGAGCGACGACGTGCAGAACGGCGAGCCGATGGACGCCCGGCACGCGCATGGCAGCACCGGGGGTGAGAACGTCTCGCCGCAGCTGGCCTGGTCGGACTTTCCCGCCGAGACGAAGAGCTTCACGGTGACCTGCTACGACCCGGACGCGCCGACGGGCAGCGGTTTCTGGCACTGGGTGCTGGTGAACGTGCCGGTCAACGTCACCCAGTTGCCCACCGGGGCTGGAGGCGCGGCGGGTACCGATCTCGGCGGGGCGTTCTCGGTCCGCAACGACTACGGCGAGCAGGGGTACGGCGGGGCGGCTCCGCCGGCCGGCGACCGCCCGCACCGGTACGTCTTCGCGGTACACGCCCTGGACGTCGACCGCCTGGACCTGACCCCGGACGCCACGCCCGCCTACGTCGGCTTCAACCTGACGTTCCACACCCTGGCCCGAGCCGTGATCCGCCCGACCTACCAGATCAAGGACTAACCCGGGACCTCCCAGCTCCCGCGATCTTGCACTTCCTGTCCCGTCATTCCTGACATACCAGGCACAACGACGACAGGAAGCGCAAGATCGCCGGGGCCGGGGCTTGGGTCAGGCTGGGACGCGGGCTACGGCGAAGACGGACTGGCCGAACGGCGGGAGGACGAGCTGCTCGGCGGCCTTGGTGGCGGGCAGGACGAGGGTGTCGTACACCTTGACCATCGGGCCCTCCTTCGGCATCAGCCGGAAGACCTTGGTGGCCATGAAGTAGCCGATCAGCCCGAGCGCGTTGGCGTAGTGCATCTTCTCGATGGTCAGACCGGCCTCGGTCATCGCCGCCCCGAGCGTCTTCTTCGTGTAGCGGCGGACGTGCCCGGTGGCGATGTCGGCCGGGCCCATCGCGAACTGGAACGCGGGCACGATGATGATCACGGCGCCGCCGGGTCGGACCAGGTCGCGCATGCTCTGTAGCGCGCCCACGTGGTCCTCGATGTGCTCCAGGACGTTGTACGAGACGGCCGCGCTGTAGTCGCCCCGGTCGTTGTGCGGCAGCAGCATCTGCCGGACGTCGACGTTCGGACGGTCGGCGAGGCGCTCCTTGAGCTGCAGCAGCCGGTCCGGGTCGGCCTCGGTGGCGGTGAACCGTGGCAGCCGCTCGGACCATTCCAGCGCGTAGTCACCGAGACCGCTGCCGATCTCGATCGGGTCGTCGCCGAGGTACGGCACGGCCAGTTCGATGAACCAGCGACGGTGGTTGACAGCGGTTGCCAGGCCTTCCAGCACCTCGGACTGCACGCGCTGGTCCCCAGTGATTTCTGCCATGCGTCGATTCCTCACGGTATGAACTCGACCCGTGCCTGGACCGACAGAGTGAATCATCCGCTGGGACGGCGAAAGAATCGGGGCATCGGGGTGGCCGAATTGTGGTCGGGGGGTGGGTTCGTGATCGGCGGTCGGCGAACCCGGCACATAGTACGGCAGTACCCCGAAACATGTCACGGCGCTGCCAGGCGCTGACTACCCTATGAATTGTCATGACTACTCCTGAACCGGACGTGCCCAGCGGCAACCGCAGCCCGGCCGTCGCGCCGTCGGCGGAGGGGGCTTCCGGCGCCGATCGGCCTTCCCGTAGGGGGATGTGGGCCGATCTGACCGCCGTGCTGAGCTTCGTGGTGCTCGGCTTCTGGGTCACCTGTCGACTCTGGCTGGACCCGGACAGCGATGTGCGGGACAACCAGTCGGATCAGTCGCAGTTTGAATGGATGATGGCGCACGGTGCGCGAGTAGTCACGCACTTTGCGTATCCGTTCCATTCCAATCAGATGAACGTGCCCGACGGCGTCAATCTGATGGCCAATACGTCCGTATTATCCATTTCATTGCCAATGACGCCGATCACCCTGCTGTTCGGGCCGCGAGCGTCATTTCTGATCTTTCTGACCGCCGGCATGATTGCCACCGCCACGGCCTGGTATTTCCTGCTCTCCCGGGTTCTGATCGGCAGTCGGGGGCCGGCGTGGCTTGCCGCCGGCTTCTGCGCGTTCGCGCCGGCCATGGTGTCCCACGCCAATGGGCACCCGAACATCGTGTCGCAGTTCGTCGTCCCGTTGATCATTTGGCGCACGCTACGACTCGGTGAACCGGGCCGCTGGCTGCGCAACGGGATCCTTCTCGCGCTGGTCATCGTCTGGCAGGCGTTCCTCAACCTGGAAATCCTGCTGATGACCGCGATCGGGCTCGGCGTGGTCGTCGGCGTGCTCGCCCTCGGCCGCGCGGATCTACGGCCTCGGGCCCGATCCTTCCTCGCCGGGCTGGCAGTCGCCGCCGGGGTCGCCGGGCTCCTGCTCGCGTACCCCCTGTATGTCCAGTTCTTCGGACCGGGCGCGTACTCGGGGCTGTCCCGCCTGATCCGCGGCTACTCCAGCGACGTGGCCTCGTTCCTCGCGTACTCCCGGGAGTCGCTGGCCGGTAGCGCGCGCACCGCCGCGGGCCTGGCCAAGAACCCGACCGAGGAGAACAGCTTCTTCGGGTGGGGCCTTGTGGTGCTGGTGATCGCCCTGGTCTGGTGGCTGCGCCGGTCGATAGTGGTGCTCCCGCTGGCCGCGCTCGGGTTGCTCTTCGCGGTGCTGTCGCTGGGGCGGGAGGTCCGCTTCGACAACCGGGGTACGGGTGTGCCCGGCCCCTGGGCGGCGCTGGAGAACCTGCCCATCCTGCACTCGGTGGTGCCGACACGCTGGGCGTTGGCGATCACCCCGATCATCGGGCTGCTGCTCGCCTACGGCGCCGAACGTGCCCGCGAGTTGGCCCACGCGCACCCGGCCGCTCGGGGGCAGATCCGCTTCGTCACCGCCACAGTGCTCACGATGGCCCTGTTGCCGATCGTCCCCACCCCGCTGCCCGTGGCCCGCCCCGATCCGGTCCCCAGCTTCGTGACCAGTGGGGCGTGGCGGCCGTACGTGGCCGGTGGGCGCAGTGTGGTGACCCTGCCACTGCCGGACACCACCTACGCCGAGCCGCTGCGCTGGTCCGCGACGACCCGGCTGGACATGCCGTTGGCCCGTGGTTACTTCCTCGGCCCGGACACCCGTCCGGACGCCGATCCGCCGAAGGTCGCGTTGTTCGGTGCGACCCCCCGCCCCACCAGCAGCTTCTTCACCACCATCCGGCGCACCGGGGCGGTGCCGCCGATCACGCCGCAGAGCCGGGTCCGAGCGGTCGACGACCTGCGCTACTGGCGGGCCGGGGTGGTCATCCTCGGGCCACACGAGCACGAGACCGCGCTGCGCCGGGGCATGACCGAGTTGACCGGGATCGAACCGGTCTTCACCGGCGGCGTGTGGGTGTGGGATGTCCGGCCGTTGACCGATTGAGCGATACCGCCCCGGTCCGGCCTAGCGGACGCAGCAGCCCTGGCAGACCTTCGGGCGGGGCAGGGTGAAGGCGAGGCAGCAGGTGCGGCGCTGCACTGTCGGCTCACCGGTCGGCCCCGGCACCAGCTCGACCAGGTCGGCCAGGTCGAGTGCGCCCAGCAGGGTGTCGATGCTCTGGACCGTGGAGCCGGGCAGGGCGTCCGCAGCCCGCAGGATGCCGTGCGCGATGCCGGAGGCGACCGAGCCGAGCAGCGTCCGGGTGCCCACCCGGACCTCGGACTGGATCGCCGTGATGAGCGGTGCCAGGTGAGCGTCGAGCAGGGACGCGCGCAGCGCGGCCAGCAGCTCCGCCTCGTCGGCGACGACCCGCACCTCCGGCAGGCCGGTCAGCGCCAGCGGGTCGTTCGGCAGCACCGCCACCGTGGTGCCCCGGCGCAGGCCCATGGTGAGCAGTTGCCGATGGTCCTCGAAATGGATCAGCAGGTCGGCCGGGTCGAGCAGTGGCACCCGCCGGGCGGAGGCCCAGCCGAGCACGACCGGCAGGGCCGCCCAGTAGCTGTAGGACTTCCAGGCGAGCGCCGCGCAGGCGTGCGGGGTGCCGCCCCAGCGGACGGCCGCGCCGTTCAGCAACTCGGGCAGTCGGCTGCCATCGATCAGGGTGGTGGCGGGCGCCCAGCCGAACTCGTCGTCGACCAGCAGGCCCCGGGCGAGGCCGGGGAGGTCGTCGGTGCCGAACATGGCCCGGAGCGCAGCGGTGACGGGGGCGAGCGGCGTGGTGGCGGCCTCGCGCCGTGGCATCACCGCTGTCACCTGAGTCGTCCCCTGTCTGTCTGACCGAGGAGTGCGCCCCGGCGGACGAACCAGTGCCGTCCTGAGCTAAGGCTAGCCTAACCAAGCCCGTGGCCGTAAGGGAAGCCTCACTTGGTCACATCCCGGACGCCCAGGTCACCCCCGCATTCGGCGGAGTAGTGCTCCGCCTACTACCCGGAGTCGGTGCTGGGAAACGCCGTCGCACAATCGATGGCCATCGGTGAATTGTCAAGCAGTGTGTCGAAAACATGCCACTTGCGTGTGTGCCCGCGTACGGAACGTGAAAACTTATAGCCCCGGCCACGAGGAAGCTGATGACTACCTCACCCCTCGAACGGGCTGCCGACTCCTTCGCGGCCGAACTCGCCCGGCAACGGACCGGGCGCGGGCTGTCCAAGAAGCAACTGGCCGTCCTGATGGGGTTCGACCCGTCCTACGTGAGCCACGTCGAGGGGCGCCGGCACCGCCCGACCGAGGACTTCGCCCGCCGCGCGGAGGCCGTCCTGGAGGCGAGCGGCGCGATCTGGCAGCGCTTCCGGGAGTACGACGACCTTCGGCACGCCCGGGCGGGTCATCCACACCGCGAGTCGTACCTGCCAGGCCAGTGGCTGCCACCGGGCACCGGGCTGGTCGTGGAACGGGAGCTGGCCACCCTCACCCACACCGACGACGGCTACCGGTGCGTCATCCACCGTGAGCTCTACAACGCCGGCACCGAGCCGGTCACCCGCTACCTGGTCCGGGTCGCCGTCGACCGCTACCCGAACGACCCCGGCCGCTCCAACCGGCACCACCGGGAGCACCCCCTCACCTTCGCCGAGCTGCAGATACAGGCCCGTCGAGACGACGGCGGCGGAGACCCGGAGCCGATGCACTGGCGAGCCAAGCACGATCGGGACGCGTTCAAGGAGATCTGGCTGCTCTTCGAGAACGGGGAGCGACGCTTCCCCCTCTACCCGGGCGACCGGGCCACCATCGAGTACGCGTACAGCGTCGGCCACGAGAAGTGGGGCCCCTGGTTCCAGCGGGCCGTCCGACTACCCACCCGCCAGCTCGCCGTACGCCTGGATCTGCCCGCTGCCCTCGACCCGCAGGTCTGGGGCGTGGAGACCTCGCTCAGCGCGGAGGAGGGCCCGCTGCGGACGGCGCCGCAGCGTCACGACGAGGGCGACCGGGTGATCTACGACTGGCAGACCGACGACCCCCCGTTGAACGCCCGCTACCGGATGCAGTGGCGGTTCCGTGCCCGCCCGGACACCGAACCGGACATCGGCCCCGGCGCCGCCCGGGTCCGACCCAGCGACCGGATGCGCGGCCTCGGCATCGTGCAACGCGGAGACGACCTGCTCCGCCAGCGGGCCCGCCCGTTCGACCTGCCCGCTGAGGAACATGTCGCCCGGGACGTGGTCGACCGGCTCGTCATGGCCCTGGCCCGGCTCGACGAGCTGCACCCGTTCAGCAAGGGCGTTGGTGTCGCCGCTCCGCAGTTCGGCATCGGCCGCGCGGCGGCCGTGGTGCGGCCGCCCGACCGGTCGGCGGAGCCGGTCGTGCTGCTCAACCCGCGGGTGGTCGACGCCGACCCGGAGACCGACGAGCAGTACGAGGGCTGCCTCTCCTTCTTCGACCACCGAGGTCTGGTGCCCCGGCCGCTACGCCTTGACGTGGAACACGCCCAGTGGGACGGCAGCCGGATCATCACGTCGTTCGAATTCGGCATGGCCCGACTGGTCGCACACGAGATCGACCACCTGGAAGGCCGGCTCTACGTCGACCGGATGGCGCCGGGCGTGCCCCTGGTGCCGGTGGAGGAGTACCGCGAGGCCGGGCGTCCCTGGCGCTACTGACCAGGAAGGGACCGGGGCGCGTGCCCCAGGGGGCAGGGGCACGCGCCCCGGTGTGGGGGGAGGAACGTCTAGAGGTCGCCGAAGGTGTCGTAGCGGATGTTCGGCGGCGGCACGTTGTCGGCGGCCAGCACCCGCAGGGTGGACCGGACCATCCGGGCGGCACCGGAGACGAAGCAGTCGTGCGTGGTCCACGGGCCGTACCGGGCCACCACCTCCGGGATCTCGCCCTGCTCGCCGTCGAAGTCCGGATCCTCGCTGCACGCCGCGGTGACCGACAACCACGGGTGTGCGGCTACCAATTCCTGCAACCCGTCCAGGCCGTACAGGTCGGCCGCCTGCCGGGCACCGTAGAAGACGTGCACCCACCGGGTCCGGTTGAAGGTGGCCAACTCCTCCACCAGCGCCTTGATCGGCGCCAGCCCGACGCCACCGGCCACGCAGAGGATGTCCCGTTCCGAGGCGCGGTCCAGGGTCATCGACCCCATCGGCGCCGCCAGGCGGATCAGGTCACCCGGCCGCACCCGCCGCACCAGGGCACCGGACACCCAGCCGGCCCCCGGAGACCGCACATGGAACTCCAGCACGTTGTCGTCGTTCGGGGCGTTCGCCACCGAGTAGTTGCGCCACACCCGGGGGTGGTAGCGCGGCACCTCCAGGCTCACGTACTGCCCCGCCTGCCAGCGCAGCGGATGCTGCAACGCCCGGCAGGTCAGCACGGCGGTGTCCGGGCCGTACCGCTCGTGGGTCAGCACCTCGGCGTGCCAGAACGGCGGGTCGTCGTCGGAGGCGGCACCGGCCACCATCAGGGCGGCGATCGCCGCGTACGCCTCCCGCCACGCCTGGTCGTACTCCAGGTTCCAGCCGTCGCCGGCGGTGCTGCGCAGCGCGTCCAGCAGCGCGACGCCCATCGTGGCGTAGTGCCGCTCGTCGACGTGGTACTTGCGGTGGTCGCGGCCCAGCGCCCGGAGGAACTCGTCGAAGCTCTCCGGGTCGTCCACAGTGTGGATCGCCGTGATGATCGCTTCGAGTAGGCGGTCGCCCTGGCCGGTCATCTGCACCGGGAAGAGTTGCCGCAGGGCGGGGTCGAGCAGGAACAGCCGAGCGTAGAAGTGACCGCTCAGCCGGACCCGGTCGTCCTCGACCAGGGCCCAGCTCTCCTTCAGCAACCGCGCGAGGTTGTCCACTGACGCTCCTTCTCCAAACGGCAACGGATCGGGCGCTCATAGAATCTCCACGGAGCGTGTCGACTGGTCGCACAGAATGTGCGATCGGCTCACGGTGGCCGGTCGGCCATGTCACCGGTGCCGTACGTCGGGCAGAGTGGTGCGGTGACCGTTGAGCTGACCCGCCCGGTGTCCCGCCGACTGCTGGGCACCGAGACGCTGCTGGTCCTCGGCCTCTCCCTCGGCCAGTCCGCGATCTACGCGGTGGTCTCGATCATCGCGAAGTTGACCGCCGACGGTCCGCTCTCCAAGCAGACCGCCTCGCTGAACACCTCGGCGTCGGCCCGCCCCTGGCTGGACCTCACCTACCAGCTGCTCGGCATCGTGTTCGCGCTGCTGCCGGTGCTTCTCGCCGTACACCTGCTCACCCGTGACCCCGGCGACCCGGCACGGACCCTCGGCCTGGACGCCCGGCGGCCCGGCCAGGACGTGGCGCGCGGCGCCGGCCTGGCGGCGCTCATCGGCCTACCCGGGTTGGCGCTGTTCTGGGTGGCGGCCCACCTGGGTCTCAACGCCACGCTGGTGCCAGCCGCGCTGCCGGACATCTGGTGGACGGTTCCGGTGCTGATCCTCGCCGCCGTGCAGAACGCCGTGCTGGAAGAGGTGATCGTGGTCGGTTACCTGGTCACCCGGCTGCGTCAGCTCCAGTGGCGGCTGGCCGCGATCATCGCGGCCAGCGCGCTGCTGCGCGGCTCCTACCACCTCTACCAGGGCTTCGGCGCGTTCGTCGGCAACGCGATCATGGGCGTCGTGTTCAGCCTCTTCTACCTGCGCACCCGGCGGGTGATGCCGCTGATCATCGCGCACACACTGCTCGACGTGTTCGCCTTCGTCGGCTACGCGCTGCTGCCCCGGGAGTGGTTCGACTGGCTCTGACCCGTCAGCGCCGGCCGGGTCGGTAGACGGCCACCGTCCGGGCCGCGAGCCGGTCGGCCGCCGCCGCGTCACCCAACGCCGCCGCGAGCACCGCCGCGCCCGGCAGCAACCGGGCCACCAGCCGCAACGCCGCCCAACCACCGGCCTGCGCCGTGAGCGGCGCGGCCAACCGCCAGGCCGCCTCCGCCGCCCGCGGCCACGCCCCCTCGACCGGGTCACCAGCGCTCTCGGCGGCGGCCAGAGCCGCCGCAGCGCTCGCCCGATCCGGGTGCACCTGGGTCAGCACCAGCAGGTCGACGGCCCGGTCGGGATGCGTCGGATCCTTGCCGTACGCAGCGGCCAGGTGCAGCACCAGCTCCGAGTGCGTCCACAGCACCGCCGCCAATTCGGCCAGCGGCGCGAAGAAGCCGGCCAGCGCGGCGGTCACCCCACCAGCACCCGCCGAGCGGACGAACCGCCGGGTCGCCAACCGGGCCAGGCCGTCCGCCGAGGCGTCCGGGTACCTGTCGCGCAACCCAGCGGCCCACCCGGCCGCGCCGGGCCCGAACGTCCGCACCGCGGCAAGAGCCAACAGCTCCGGTGCGAAGCCGGGGTGGTCGAGCACGCGCGCGGCGACCGCGCGCAGCTCCGATTCCGGGGTACGCCCCAGAGCCGGCTCAACCTGCCGCACGGCGGGGTCTGCCGGGGTCAGCTGCTGCTCGGCGGGTGCCGTCTGCGGCCTGACCACGGGTTCGGGGGCGGGCTCTGTCGGCGGGGTGCTCTTGGTCGGCGGGGTGCTCTTTCGTGGGGTGGCCGCGCGCCTGGTGGTCTTTGCGGTTTTGGCCGGGGCCGCTGGCGTGATGGTGCTCGCCTCGCCGGAGGTGCCCGCGGCCGTGCTGGTCTGCGCATCGGTGGAGGTCTGCGGTTCGGTGGTGCTCGCGGTCTTGGTGGTGCTCGCGGTCTTGGTGGTGCTCGCGGTCTTGGTGGTGCTCGCGGTCTTGATGGTGCTCGCGGACTTGGTGGTGCTCACGGCATTGGTGGGTTTTGCGGTGCGCTTGCGGGGCGTCGGCGTGGCCGGGGTCACCTCGGCGGGCGTGCCGGCTGCCTGCCGATGGTCAGCCCTGCGAACAGGGGCGGTCCGAGCCTTCGGCGGTGTCGGTGCGAGGCCGGTTGCTGGGCTCGATTGGTCGCCGGTCGGCTGCTCCGAGTGCTCCGGCTGCTCCGGCTGCTCGGCGTTGGTGGTCAATTCGGCCGGCGCTCGCCGAGGCTGTCGAGGCAGGGGGCGATCCGGCTCCGGCGGTTGGAAGAGCACCGCCGGGGCGGCCTTGGCCCGTCGAGGACGCTGGCTCGCCGGAGTCGCGGCCGGCGGCACCGCCGACTCGGGCCCCACCGTCTCGGTGGGCTCCTCTGCCACGACCGGCGGCGTGAACGTGGCCCCTGGAGAGCGCCGACGCGCTCGTTCAGCAGGCTCTCGACGGGTCGACTCGCTGGGCGGCTGCTCCTGCATATCGATGGAGCGTAGTCCCGATCACGCCCGCGCACAGCGTGGAAACACGGGGGCAGACGGACCCCGGTGGGCGTACCCCGGAAGTCGTTTTGCTCCCGGTGGGTGGTGACCTGTATCCTCGGGCGCGGTGGTCTGAGGATCACCGGGGAGACTTCGCCTAGTCTGGTCTATGGCGCCGCACTGCTAATGCGGTTGGGGTCTTAAAGCCCCTCCCGGGTTCGAATCCCGGAGTCTCCGCGCGAAAGCCAGGTGTGTATGCTGGCTGAGCACGAGCGCCCGTAGCTCAATGGATAGAGCATCTGACTACGGATCAGAAGGTTAGGGGTTCGAGTCCCTTCGGGCGCACCACTTGAGCAGGGAATATAGCCAATAGGCTATATTCCCTGCTTTCGTATGGGCGTACGTGTCGGATGCGCTTGTTCTGCTCGCCCCGTCGGCCTGGTCGATCCGGGCAAGGAATCGTGACGCCCGGCGCGAGATGAGTACGCGTGCGCATGGCAGGCGCTGCTGCGGCGACCAGAATTCCCTCCATGCGAACGCGAATCATGATCGCTCTGGCCGCAGTCGGCCTGGGTGGGCTGATGGCCACCACCGGTTGCTCGTTCCGGGAGGACATCTGCGCTGGTGGTGAGTATCCGGCGATCGCGGTGGGCGGGCAGGGTGGCAGCGCCTGCTTCCCGGATGGCCAGGAGCCGACCCCGCCGTACGTCCGCTATCCGGAGGGCAAGGTCCCGCAGCACGTCGACGACGAGTGGGACGTCTACTGGCGCAGCCACGGCATCGACGAGAACAACAACATCATCGATACCTGAACCGGGCACCCGGATTGCCCATCTCGTACTACCCGACTGTCGGGGTGATCGGATGATCAGCCGAGCAGTTGGGCACCGGCGGTGAGCGTCGTGAAGTCGCGGCATCCCTGGGGCCCGGACACCCCGACTTCATGAAAGCGGAGTCGATCAGTCGCTCGCTTCTTTGGGACCGGGGCGGCGCAAGCGGCGCGACAGCGAGTGGCAGCTGGCGACGCAGGGCGCAGGCCGCCGTCGCGCCGGCCAGGGCGCGCGGGTTTCTGACGCTTGACGTGGGCCGGATCAGCGACAAGAATTTACATGAATCGCTGTTAGCGTTAACAATCCGTCCCAGTGCTGCGGCGGCATCGTCATGTCGATGCGGCGACTGTCGCGACGGCTTGACCCCTCGGTCAGCACTGCCAGTGCAGGGGAGAAATCTATGCGAACCAGGGCAAGATGGCTCGCGGCGACCGCCGCGCTCGGTGTCGTCCTCGCCGGGGTGCTGACCTCGACCGGCCCAGCCAACGCCGAATCCAACGGCGGGGTGCGGGTGATGCCTCTCGGCGACTCCATCACCGAGGGCACGCAGGTGCCGGGCGGGTACCGCATCGGACTTTGGCAGCGACTCGTCAACGGGCGGTACACTGTGGACTTCGTCGGGTCGCAGTTCAACGGGCCTGCCAACCTGGGTGACCACGACCACCAGGGGCATCCCGGCTGGCGCATCGACCAGATCGACGCGAACATCGTCGGCTGGCTGAACACCCAGCGGCCGCAGACAGTTCTGCTGCACATCGGCACCAACGACATCCTCCAGAACTACAACGTGAGCACCGCCCCGAACCGGCTCTCCACCCTGATCGACCGGATCACCACCACAGCTCCCAACGCCGAGGTGTTCGTCGCGCAGATCATCCCGATCTCCAACAGCAACCAGAATGCGGCCGCCCGCACCTTCAACGCGGCGATCCCGGGCATCGTGCAGAGCAAGGTGAACGCCGGCAAGCGCGTACGCCTGGTCGACATGTACAGCGCACTCACCACCGCCGACCTGATCGACGGCGTCCACCCCACGGCCGGCGGTTACGACAAGATGGCCGCCCGCTGGTACAGCGCACTACAGGCGGTGCCCGGCAGCATCGGCGACCCGGGAAGCGGCGGCGGGCAGCAGACCACTGCGATCGTGGGTACCCTGTCCGGCCGCTGCGTCGACGTCCCCGGCTCTTCCACCACCAACGGCACCCAGGTGCAGTTGTGGGACTGTCACGGCCGCACCAACCAGCAGTGGACCTACACAAGCAGCAAGACGCTGACCGTGTACGGCAACAAGTGCCTCGACGCCGCCGGCTACGGCACCTCGCCGGGCACCCTGGTCACCATCTACGACTGCCACGGCGGAACGAACCAGCAGTGGAACGTCAACGCCAACGGCACCATCACCGGGGTGCAGTCCGGCCTCTGCCTCGACCCGTACAACGTGGGTACGGGCAACGGCACCAAGCTCGTCCTCTGGACCTGCACCGGCCAGGCCAACCAGCAGTGGAGCCGCCGATAGCTCGTACGGTCGCAGCGGGTGGTGGTCGGATCGCGGGTGATCCGACCACCGTCGCCTGCGCTGCCTCTTGGCCGTGCGGAGGGCAGCGCCCGAACGACCGTGATGTCTGTGGGTCATATTGATGACTCAGGGACATCACGCTCGCCGTCGGGGGTCGTAGTACTCGGTGTCGATGGCGGTGCCCGCCCAGGTCCACCACGCGGCCAGCAGCAGGATGACGTGGCCCGGTCCGAGCGGTTGCCGTCGTCGGTATGGCCGGTGTTGTGGGGGCGATGGGCGCCCAGCACGCGTCCGCTGCCGAGGTGGCCGCGCCGGCTGCCGTGGGCGCGGACGCACGCCGAATCGACATCCCGCGCATCGCCTCGACAATCAAGCCACCGGCGGGATCGCGCCCCGTCGGTGCGTACGTCGTCACTCACGGAACGCAGACCTACACCTGTGCCGGCGGCGTGTTCACCGGGTCATCGGTGCCGGAGGCCCAGTTGTTCGGTACCGGCAGCAGCGTCCATCACTTCAAGGGCCCGAGCTGGCAGTCCGAGCGTGACGGCTCACTGATCACGGCGAAGAAGACTGCGGAGAGCCCACGGGCGGGGACCATCCCCCGAGCTGCTGCTGACTGTGGACACCCATACCAGCGCCGGCATTCTCAGCAACGTCGTGTACATCAGCCGTCTGCTGACGTCGGGCGGCGTCGCACCGGCCGGCGCCTGCACCGACGGCGCGACGATGGCCGTGCCGTACGGCGCTGTCTACGTCTTCTGGGCCTCGAAGCGGTAGGGGGCCCAGCCGCGACGAGGCGGCAGCCCCGGTGGTGGCCGACTGTTGGACAGCATCGACGGGATTCGGTGGGCGGACGATAGGCTGCGGCCGGCGTCGGAGTGACCTAGGGGGACGGGTGATGGGCGGATCGGTTCGCGCTGTGGTCGCGGTCTGCGGGCATCCGGCGTGAGCGGCGGGCTCCGCCCCGGTGACCCGGCACGCCTCGGTGGGTACGAGGTGCTCGACCGGCTCGGTGACGGGGGCATGGGCAGTGTCTTCCTGGCCCGGTCGCCGCAAGGGCGGCGGGTGGCGGTCAAGGTCGTCCGTGCGGACCTCTCGCACGACGAGGAGTTCCGGGGTCGGTTCCGTAGTGAGGTGAACCGCGCCCGCCAGGTTCCACCGTTCTGCACGGCCGAGGTTCT
Source organism: Micromonospora sp. DT15 (assembly GCF_049841475.1). Taxonomy (NCBI): domain Bacteria; kingdom Bacillati; phylum Actinomycetota; class Actinomycetes; order Micromonosporales; family Micromonosporaceae; genus Micromonospora; species Micromonospora sp. DT15. Next base: position 2,792 of record NZ_JBNCKJ010000013.1, on the reverse strand, counting down.
GGACGCCGACCCGGACCATGACCCGCCCTACCTGGTGGTGGAGTACGTCGAGGGCCCCAGTCTGGCCCAGGTGGTTCGGGAGCAGGGCCCGCTGGGAGGGGCGCACCTGCACGGCATCGCGGTCGGGGTGGCCACCGCGCTCACCGCCATCCACGGCGCCGGGGTGATCCATCGCGACCTCAAGCCGGCGAACGTCCTGGTAGCACCGGGTGGGATCAAGGTCATCGACTTCGGCATCGCCCGAGCCTTCGAGGCGACGAGCCAGCACACCCGGACCAACCAGATGGTCGGGACCGTCTCGTACATGGCTCCGGAGCGGTTCGACACGGCTTCCGGCCGTCCGGCCGGCCCGGCCGCGGACATCTTCGCCTGGGGGGCCCTGGTCGCCTACGCCGCGACCGGCCGCAGCCCCTTCGGGGGCGACTCCCCTACCGCGACCGCGATGCGGATCCTCACTCAACCACCGGACCTGACCGGGCTCGGTGGGCCGCTGCGGGACCTGGTCTCTCGCGCATTGGAGAAGGACCCAGCTGCCCGGCCCACGTCCCGGGAGTTGCTCGACGGGCTGTTGACCGCCGCGTCTCCGGTGGGTGCCGGCGATCCGGCCCAACTCCTGGGCGCGACGCCGCCACGTGTGTCGCCCGCTGCGGGTGGTGGTGATCAAGGCGCGCGGTCGACGCCATCTGGTCCGGCCAAGGCCGGCCGCGCGGATCCACGCCGGCGTGGCTGGCTCACCGCGTTGGGGGCGACCGCCGCGGTGGTCGCGGTGCTGGTGCCCGCTTTCCTGTTCGGTCCGCAACTGTTGAGTGGGCAGTCCAAACAGGACGGAACCGGCTCGACGCCGAGCGGTAGCCCGGCGACGACCGGGCCGGCGGCGACGACGTCCACGCCCGCGTCGGGCAAGTCGTCCGCCTCACCGTCGGCCAGCGTGGACCCGGCCCAGGCCATGCTGGCTGGTCAGCGGCGAGTCCTGCTGCACGTGGTGGAGATCGACCGTGACCTGTCGCTGCCGTCCCACGGCGAGGTCGAGGTCGGCAACGGAACCGGCAAGGATGCGCTCTTCGTACTCGAACCAGTCGGTGTCGACTACATGATCAAATCGGTCAACCCGGAGATCGCCCACCGACCGTGCCTCGGGGTCAAGGTCGATTCGGAGGGGTACTCGGCGCTGGTCGGGGCCGACTGTCGGCCGAGCAAGGCAACGTTGTTCACGTTGTACCGTGACGGCAAGGACGACAAGGGGCGCCCCGCCTACGGCATCATCAACGACGAGTACGGCCCGGTGCAGTGGAGCCCGACCAAGAGCGAGATCTTCGTCGAGTTTCTCGGCGACGCCCCGCTGAACACGACGTTCAGCCTGGTCGATCGAGGCGCGGTCTGACTCGGGGGTGCTCCCGGCCCCCGCGGACCGGCCCACCCGGTGGGCTTTGGCTCACATGGCGATCGGTCCTTACCGTCGCCGCGCCATCGCTCCTGCCGGTCGACCCGTCAGGCTGCATTCACCGGCACCGTCAGTGAGCCATCAGCAATGGGCAGTCGTCGATGTTAACGCGCTCGCAGGGCCTCCTCAAGGGCCTGGCGGTGGTCCTGCCCGGGGATCTGGGGCGATGCCTGCGGGAATGCGGTTCAAGTCGTTTCACCTCAAGATCCGCAGGTCGACAGCGGTAGATGTTCCCAGCACGTTACGTCTTGACGAACGGCATGTTATCGCTCACAGTCGATGCCTAAGGACGACGACACCTCGGCTTTCCGGGCAAGCCTTGCTTCGTCGACCTCGAATCAGGCGTGCGCTACTGCTTGCCGGCGTCTTGTTAACGCTAACTCTCTGACGCCTGCGTGCTCGGCCACGCGTCGCGGTACGCCCACCCTCGGGCAGGCCGTTCGGCTCTTGGTCACTGGAGGAGGATCATGTCTGCCCTCGATAGGTCTCCATCGATTGCAACGCCTTCGCGGCGGCGACGTTGGTGGTTGCCCCGCATCCTCGCCGCCAGCGCGGCGGCGTTGATGGTCGGTGGCGCCGCCGTAACGGTGGTGTCGTCACCCGCCGCTGCGGCGACTGTCGACACGAACGCGTGGTACGTGTTGGTCAACCGCAACAGCGGCAAGGCCTTGGACGTCTACAACCTGGCCACGAACGACGGGGCCCGGATCACCCAGTGGACCCGCAACAACGGCAACCAGCAGCAGTGGCAGTTCGTCGACTCCGGTGGTGGGTACTACCGGGTGAAGTCGCGGCTGTCCAACAAGGTGCTGGATGTCTCGGGCTTCTCGACCGCCAACGGCGGCAGCATCGTGCAGTGGAGCGACAACAACAGCACCAACCAGCAGTTCCGGCTTGCCGACTCGGACAGCGGCTATGTCCGGTTGATCAACCGCAACAGCAACAAGGTGATGGAGGTGCAGGGCGCCTCGACCGCCGACGGTGGCAACATCGTGCAGTACGACGACTGGAACGGCACCAACCAGCAGTGGCAGTTCGTCCGCGTCGGCGGTGGGACCGACCCCACCACGCCGCCGCCGACGACCCCGCCGCCGGGCGGCACCTGCGACCTTCCCTCGACGTACCGCTGGTCCTCCACCGGAGTGTTGGCGAACCCGAGGTCGGGTTGGGTGTCGCTGAAGGACTTCACCGTCGCCCCCTACAACGGCCAGCAACTGGTCTACGCCACCACGCACGACTTCGGGTCCAGCTGGGGTTCGATGAACTTCGGTCTGTTCTCGAACTACTCGCAGATGGGCTCGGCCAGCCAGAACGCGATGAACAACGCGACCGTCGCGCCGTCGTTGTTCTA
>NZ_JBNCKJ010000012.1:260729-287818 GCF_049841475.1 Micromonospora sp. DT15 | reverse complement strand
GAACGACAGGGACAGGAAGTCATACCGGGCCGAGCGACCGAGGGTCCCCGGCTGGGGACGATCAAAAAGGTAACGGGTCATGACTGGCCCAGATTGGTGACCAGATTGACCGCGACGGCCAGGATGCCGGTTCCGAAGGTGTAAGAGAGCAGCGCATGCCCGAGCGCGATCCGGCGCACGCGGTTGCTTGTCGGTTCGTTCTCACCCGGGGCGTAGGACATGCCGACCGTGAAGGCGACGTAGGCGAAGTCGGCGTACGCCGGTGGATCGTCCTGCTTGAAGTCGATGCCGCCATCGTGGCGGTAGTACAGCCGGGCGTATTTGAGTGCGAAGACCGTATTCACCAGCGCCCACGCCAGGATCACCGCGACGACGCTGAGGATAACCAGCGTGACAGCCACCACGTCCTGCTGGCCCGAGGCGCGGATGAGCGCCTCGGCCACGGCGGCGAGGCTGATGGCGGATGCGATCAGGATCGCCGCATCAGTGGACCGGGACTGCTGCTCCGCCTCGGCAAGCTGCTCGGTACGCCGTGGGTTCGCCGGCCAGCACGCCCGCCACACCGAGACGAGGATCGTGCCGGCTGCGATCGTCCAGATCACCAGCGGCGTCAACTCCGGTGCCCCGACCAGCGCGGTGGTGGCCCCTGCGACGACGCCGACGGCTAACGACCACAGGGCACGCCTGACCGACAGCAGCCGTCCCGGCGCCGGTCGTCCCGATTGCTGCTCCACCCGTTCAGCGTTCCAGCCCCAACGGATGATCTGCGAGATATCCGACTCGATTGCCGGTTCAGGTTGTCAATATGCCTGAATCGTGGAACCACCCCTGGCGGACTGACCATCACCCGCCAGAGGCTGCTCAGCCTCGCGACGCGGGCATGAGGGCTGTTTCGCTCAGCCGTACTTGTGTTGGAGCCGTGCCCCGTGCCAACCGGCGTTGACTTTCTCAAGCGGGCGGGTAACGGCTGTGATCGACCATTGCCGGTTGCCACCCGCGAGTACCCACCGCCGTTCACGCTCTGCCAAGCTGCTGCGGACCCCGGCGTGCCCGCGCGCAACGCTTCACATAGATCTGGGGCATGCCGGCGCCGGTATCTGGCAACGACTGCATGAGGCCCGTGGTCGAGTTGCGGTGATTTCGCGGTCATCCGCGCGGCGCTTGGTCCGCAGGAGCATCGCGACGCCGAGCTGCACGGCTCGGCGGCGCGGGGATGGTGCCGTCAGTACGAGTCGTGGCCGTCGCAGTCGCTGCCGCAGCCTTGGGTTTGCGGCGGTGGAGCGTGAGAGTCATGACCAGCACGACCAGCGCTCCGACGATCAGCCCGAGGATCGCGCTGGCCACCGTGTTGACGAGCCAGCCGACGAGCCCGCCGAGAACACCCGTGGCGTCGTGGGCAGCGACCTCCACGTGGTGCACGGCCTCGTACAGGAAGTGCAGGTTCAGCTCGTTCGTGCCCAGCAGCAGGATGTGCCCGCCCACCCACAGCATCGCCGCGGTGCCGACCACCGTCAGCACGGTGAGGACCACCGGCATCGCCCTCACCAGACCGCGGCCGAACGTGGCGACGGCGCCGGAACGTTGCGACAGGCGCAGCCCGGCGTCGTCCATCTTCACGATCAGGGCCACCACGCCGTACACCAGGACGGTTATGACGACCGCGACGACAGCCAGGATCACCAGGCGGGACCAGAACGCCTCATCGATCACCTCGTTAAGGCTGATGACCATGATCTCCGCCGAGAGGATCAGGTCGGTTCGTACCGCCCCGGACACCAGTGTCGTCTCGTCCTGCACCTTCTCCTCGCCCGCGCCGGAGGCGCCGTGGTGGGCGATCTTGGCCCACACCTTCTCCGCGCCTTCGTAACAGAGGTAGGCGCCGCCGAGCATGAGGATCGGAGTGAGCAGCCAGGGCACGAACTGACTGAGCAGCAGCACCGCAGGCAGGATGATGAAGAACTTGTTGCGCAGCGACCCCACGGCAATGCGCTTGATAATCGGCAACTCGCGCTCGGCCGCCAGGCTCCGCACGTACTGCGGCGTGACGGCAGCATCGTCGACGACGACACCCGCAGCCTTGGCGCCGGCCTTCGCTGCGGCCGCCCCGATGTCATCGATAGACGCGGCAGCGGCCCGGGCCAGCACCGCCACGTCATCCAGCAGGGCTACGAGTCCACCGGCCAAGGGAGGGTCCTTCCAGGGTTGAGCAGAGTTCGAACTGGCCCATTCTCGCTCAGGTCCCTGTGCGCGGCACGCCACCGCCCGGCCGAGGCGGTCCGCTGGAACGTGACCAGGACCTCAAAGGCGGGTCCGTCGCGTTCCACCGGTCGGGAGCCATGTTCCCTTCCTGCCAGCGTGTGGGGCAGAACATGGTGCTGAACACGCGCCTGCAGTTCCTGGTGCTCTTCACGTCCGGCCCGCAGGCGCGCGCGCCGCAGCCGTCGAGGACGTCGCCGCCGCGACCCGCGACGGTGCCCTGCCGGTCGGCGAAAACATGGCCTGCCGCTGCACCGCTTCCCGCTGCACCGCACCGCCGACGCTCACCGAGCGGTGGAGACCGGCGCGGTCGGCAAGGTACTGGTGGACGTCACGCCCTGAAGTTCAACCAGCTACCGCCTCTCCGACTCGCATCGGCTGCCGGTCCGCGCATCGGCTCCGTGTGCCACAGGATGTCGGGAGGAACTACGGTACGTGGTGGCACATCGCTTGGCGGCCCCCGCACGATCGGCGGCAAAAGCGGATGATCGATCATGCTGCGTTCGCCGATTACTGCGGGCGGGGGTACGTTGCTGATCATGCGAGCTGTACAGTGCGTCCGTTTCGGCGGTCCCGAAGTTCTGGACCTTGTCGATGTGTCGGAGCCCATGGCGGTCGATGGGCAACTGCTCGTCGACGTGAGTGCGGCAGGGGTCAACTTTGCCGACACCAGCCGCATTGCCGGGTCGTATCGTCCGGTGCCGGAGCTGCCGTTCATCCCGGGCACTGAGGTGGTCGGGCGAGCGACCGACGGTCGTCGGGTGCTCGCACCGACTTTCGGCGGTGGTGGCTTTGCTGAGCAAGCGGTCGTGGAAGACGCGGACGCCGTTGTGGTGCCCGACGGGGTGGGCGACGCCGAGGCGCTCGCGCTTCTCGTTCAGGGCCTGACCGCCTGGCATGTATTGAAAAGCTGTGCGCGAATGCGTCCCGGTGAGACCGTTGTCGTCAACGCCGCGGCCGGTGGTGTCGGCTCGCTTGCCGTCCAGCTCGCCAAGCACTTCGGTGCCGGGCGTGTGATCGCGACAGCCTCTACGGACGCTCGACGTAACCTGGCCCTCTCCTTGGGTGCGGACGTCGCCGTGTCCAGCGACCCGGACTGTTACGCCGAGCGGGTCCTGGAGGCCAACGATGGCATGCCGGTGGACGTTGTCCTCGAGTCGATTGGCGGCCGTGTGTTCAGCGCCGGCCTCGAAATCCTGGGGAACTTCGGACGTCTGGTCACCTTCGGGAATGCCTCCCGCGAGGGCTGTCCACCTGTCGATCCGAGCGCCCTCGCGGACCGCAACACCGCCGTGATGGGCTTCTGGCTACGCCCGGCCCTCACCGTTCCCGGCGCCTATGCGGAGCCGTTAGCCGAGATGTTCGCGCTCACGGCTGCCGGAGTGCTGAAGCCGATGGTCCATGCGGCATATCCCCTGGAGGACGCCCGCCGCGCTTTCGAGGACCTCGTCGCCCGCAGGACCACCGGCAAGGTAACCCTGCGTCCCTGAGACTTGACCCCGATCACCCGTCGCGATGCGGTGAAGCACTGCGAGCCTCGACCGCCAACCGCGAGTGGGATCGACGTCTCAGCTAACGGGACCGCCACTGGTCCGGCACAGCGGAAGCGGGCGACCGGACACCGATGTACAGCAGACCGGTCACTATGACGATCAGCGACCCGTGACCGGGGTACACAAGCACGACGCCGACCCCTCCGACAAGGCCGAGGTCTACCGGCAACTCGGCCTCCGGCCCTCAAACCGGGTGAGCAATCAAGCGCGATCGCGAGGGATATGAGGGTCGTGACCTTTGGTTGACCGCGTTCGAGAACCCCGGTTCGCTTGCCCGCCCATCGGCTTGACCCCGCGCGGATCGCGGCTAGATCAGTGCGCCGACCGCCTATGCCTCCGGATCGATCGTCAGCCCTTCACGGAGGGCCGAGGCGCTAACGGATGGTGAAGGTCAGCGGGTTCGAGATGCCGATGCCGCCGTGGGAATCGTGGACCCGCACGGTGAAGGTGGACGACGTGCCGGCCGACAGGGCCGTCTGGAACTGGTAGCGCTGTCCGCTGTTGGTTGGCGTCACGGCCAGCCGGGTTGCGCCGAGGTACAACTCCACCCGGCTGACGACGTCCCCGGGATCGGTGTCGGCGGCGTCGGCGACCAGCGTGACGGTCGTCGGCTCAAGGAAGTAGGTCTGCCCGCCGGGGGTGCTCAACGCCACCGCCGGCGGGTGGTTGGTGCCGGTGGACGCCGGCGTCACCACCGTGACCAGCAACGGCGGCGCAGCGCCAGACAGCGACTGGTCGGTGCCGGCCGAGACGTACAGCACGAAGGTGGTGCTGGTGCCGGGCTCCCCGATCGGTGGTGTCCACAGCGCCTCGTACCGGTCACCGGTCGTCCTCACCCCCCGGGCCGCCGTGACGCCGTCCACCCGGAACGACACCGAGGTGATGCTGTGTCCGCCTCCCACGGTCGCGGTCACCGCCAGCGGGACGGTTCCCGGCGTGGTGTACACCGCGCCGGCGGTCGGGCTGAGCCAGGTGACGATCGCCGGCCAGTCAGCGACCGGCGGTGTGGTCGTCCGGGTCGGCGTCACGCTGGGCAGGACGCCGCCGGTGCACGTGACGCCGTTGAGCGTGAACGACGCCGGTATGGGGTTGCTGCCCGACCAGGCGCCAACGAAACCGATGTTCGCGGAGCCATTGGTGCCCAGGGTCGCGTTCCAGCCCAGATTGGTCGCGCTGACCTGCTGGCCCGCCTGGGCCCAGGTGGCGCTCCAGGTTTGCGTGAGCCGCTGGTCGACTGCAGGGAACGCGAACCGCAGCGTCCACCCGTTGACTAGGTCACCCAAGTTGGTGACCGCGATGTCGGCGTGGAAGCCACCGGTCCACTGGCTGGTGACGACGTAGTTCACCCGACACCCGGCCGCCGCGTTCGCCGCACTGGCGTGTGAGATCGCGGCCATCATCGCGACCATGGCAACAGCGATGGCGGCCACAGCAGTCAGCGACTTCCGCATGGCACACCTCGCCGTAGATAGTTGGACGTCTATGAATATGTCGACTGTCCTGCTGCTCCGCCTTCCTGTCAAGGCACGCACGGCAGTCCTGCCGCCGGCAGGACAACGGGCAGCCCGCCCATGGCTGATCGGTAGCGGCCACAGCGCCGAGCAGGCAGAAGAGAAGAAGCAACGAAGTGGGCAGCACGTCCCGGCAGAAAACCGAGCGCCGGGTACGCGACCTCGCAATGTGGACCGGCGAGTGGGCAAATCAGCAGACCGACGGCCATCAGTCAGCCCCGAGCCACAGCGCGGGGCACCCTCGTGATGTGGGCGCCGGTGCCACTCTGGAAGCGAGCCGACACCGGCTACCTCTCGCTCGCGCCGCACGCCCTCCAACTCGGCGTGGACACCGGTGTCCTGGTCGCTACTGACGACAGTCACCGTCTTTATCGAGCTCTCGGATGGAGAGTACGCACACCCGTCGCGGCCGCGTAATACCAGAGCCCAGAAGTGCCTGATCCGCGCACGCTCGTCGGCATGACCGAACGTCCCCGACTGGATAACCGATAGCATCATGGCTGATATCTTCGGTGCCGCCGAAGTGGTCATCACAGCGGACGCGCGACCCCGCGCCGGATGAGCCGAGCAGAGATCACGGCTTTGGTGACCGCGCTCGGCGACATCGCCACCGTGCTCCGCGACGCCGACCCGGCCGACAAGGCCGAGGTCTACCGGCAACTCGGATCACCTACCAGCCTGAAACGCAGACGGTGCGCGCTGTAATCGATCTCAGCGCACACCGTGGGCACATCATTTGTGTCCGAGGGGCAACACGACCCGTTGCCCCACCGCCGTTGACGCTCAGCGCAACTCTAGAGCTCGCGCGAGGCTAGGGATCGTAGTGAATTATCGCTCGCCGCGGCGGGCCGAACGGACCGGGGCGATGCGGGGTCGGCCGACGCGAAACACGGCGAGCGGTTGGCCGGCGACCCGCTCGGCAAGCCGACCGGCGGTCGCGGGGCAGTCGATGAGCTGGCTGAGCGGATGGACCGCCAGGCCGTGCCGGGCGAGAGCCAGCCACGTACGCAGCAGACGTCGGCCTGGGGTGATCTGGTCGTCGCCGTCGACGGCGAGGAGGACCAGGACGCTGCCGTCGTAGCGCAACAGGCCGCGGCCGCTGGCGGCCAGCAGCGCCGGCAGGCCCAGTCGGCGGGTGACCGGGTACGCGCGCAGCGCGGCGGACAGGACACGCGCCTCGGTCCGGGACAGGCTGAGCGCCCGGTCCGTGAGTCCGTCGAGGTGATATCGCGGATGGCGTGGACTGAGACGCAGCCAGTCCCGCAACTCGACGGCGACGGCAGGTGTGCGGAACATCCACCGGTCGGCGACGGCCAGGTCCGATACGAGATCTCGGGTCGGGACGTGCGCGATACCCGGCTCGAGATCGGCGAGGACGGCGTCGTCGACGTACCCGGGTGCGTATGGACCACGGGCGACCCGGCGGGCCTCGATGTCGGCGATCGTGAACGGAGTCGTGTACCTCTGTGCTGCGGGGACCAGTCGTGGACCGGGCGCCACCGTGACGGTGAGGCCGAGTTCGGCGGAGACGATGAGGCATGTCTCGACGAACGCGCCGATACCGAGGGTCAGGTCACGCCCGGTCGGGTCGGAGTCGGGCAGGCGGCACGCGGGATCAACATCGATGGTGATCTCGTCGGTGTGGTATTCCGGTCGCCACGGCTGCGTGTTGTGTGCGCTTGGCGCCCGGCGGCAGATCGCCTCGGCAGCCCGCAACTGCTCGACCCAACTCACACCGCTGTTCCTCGCTCGTAGAAGGTGTACCCGTGCAGTGGCCGCCCACCCGCGCGCCGGTACTGAGCGGCCGAAGCGACGTTCGTCCGCTCGACGAAGGTGCTGCGCAGCGTCCGGTAGCCGTTGCGGGCGAGGTTGCGATGCAACTCCCGGGACAGCAGCGTCAGGTACCCGTTGCCCTGCTCATCGGGAACGGTGCCCTTGATGATGAGGACCGCGTCCCGCCGGTACCGGCCGCGGGTGGCGAGAAGCCGGAGCTGATTGAGTACGCCGAGCCGACCGCCGACGCTCATCAGGTAGTCGGAGATGTCCGGCACGGTGACGACGAACGCGACGGGTCGGCCGGCCTTCTCCAGCCAGAGCAGCAGCGCCTCGTCGAGTAGGAACGCCAGGCCGTCGGTCTGCTCCGCCAGTTGCTCGGCGGAGATGTCGGTGTAGTAGCCCAACTGCGCGAAGCTCGCGTTGAGCATGCGGCGCAGGATCGGCAGTTGGCTGCGCAGGTGCCACCGGGAGCCGTGCCGGATGACGAGCCGTTCGGCGGCCATCCGAGCATCGTCGAAGGTGAAACCGTGGTCGGTTCCGGCCGGAGCACCGGCTGCGGGCCGAGCAGCCGGGGCCGTACCGTCGAGATCGACCAGCCAGGTGTCGGCCTCGAAGCGACGGTGGAAGCCGTGCCGCTCGTACATTTTGGGGTAGTAGGGGGGGTTCCACGCCGAGTCCACAAAGCCCCGGTCGGCGAAGCCGGAGGTGATCACCCCGCCGGTCTGGTTGGGCAGCAGGGCCACCGGCCCGAACAGGTGTCGACCGTCGGCCCGGGTCGCAACCGCGTCCATGATGGCGGTGAAGACATCGTCGTCGTCGACGAACTCGGTGTGCCCGAACAGTTGTCGTGGGCCGATCTTGTCGTCGAGGGGCGCGCTGCGGTGCATGCTGGTGCGTCCCACGACCTCGCCGCGTCGGTCGCGGACCACGAACAGCTCGGCGGCGTCCCGGTGGGCCGCGATGACCGAGGACACCAGCGGTACGTACCGGTCGGTCGGGTGGAGCCGGAGCGGAAAGTCGACGAATGCGCGCAGGTCGGCCCGCGACTGCACGGGGTCCACTCTCATGCGCGGTGCACCGGCGGCCCAGACGTCTCACGCGAGAGCGGCGTGAACGTAGGTATGTGTGCCATGACGTCGGACTCGGCGCGCCAGATGCCGTTGCTGTAGCCCTCGGGCTCGGCGTTGTAGAGGCGGATGTAGCCGCCTGTCGCGTTCTTCGTGCCGTGATCGGTCACCCAGCACATGAGGTCCCGGTGATGGCGGCTGCGGGCGAACGTCAGAAGCGCGTCACGGTCGCTGAAGAAGGCGATGGTGCCGAGCGTGAACGGGAACTGGTAGTAGACGGTGTGCCAGCGGTATCCGTCCATCCGTCTCATCTGCCGGACCATTCGGATCCAGGTCCGGGTGAGCGTGATGATCGAGCGCGGCCCCCGGTAGCGGGTTGCGCCGACGAACATGGCCGTCGCCTGGCCCACGGCGGGCGCGGCGGAGAAGTCGGTGGTCCTCATGCCGGCGCGCCCTTCACCAGGTAGACGTTCTTGATTCTGGACGCCGCGTCGGCGAACGGGCCGGTGCCGTACTCGTGGACCTCCACCCGCAGGTCCGCCGCGGACGGGTCCTCGGCGAGGGACTCGGCGAAGTCCCGGCTGACCTCGGCGAGGTGGCGCAACACCCCCACGCGGCAGGTGTCGGTGAGGGTTCGCCGCTGCACCGGGTCGAGCGCCAGGCCCTCGCGGAGTTGCAGGTTGACCACCGGCCGGCTCTCCAGGTCGGCCTGCTCGGTCACCGCCAGGCAGAAGCTCTGCAGCAGGTGCGCCTGGGGATTGCCCGCATAGAGGCCATACTCGACGTCCTGCGGGTAGATGTTGGCGCCCATATATGAGAGCGTGCTGTCCTTGCGGCCGTACAGGAACAGCAGTGGTAGACGCATCCGGTCGACCTGCCAGGCACGGTCCGCGGCGGCCCGCGCCGCGGGGTCGGCGATCGCGGCCAGGACATCCGGGTACGAGATCAGCCGGCCCTCGTCGCCGATGTTGTAGCGGACTCGGGGATTGAGCACCGCCGTGGAGTTGATCGTGCAGAGCACCTCGTGGTCCGCTGTGGTCTCCAGGTAGGTCTCCAGCGGGTTGTACTGGAAGACCATCGGCAGCCGGTGCTCGTCGGCACCGAGCAGCGCGGTCCGCAGCGCGGCGTCGGTACGCAGCTGTCGGCGGACCCAGACGCTGAAGTCGCTCTCCCCGGCCATGCCGATGGTGAGGTCGCTGGCCCCGTAGCCGGAACGCACCTTGACGAAGCGCTCCTCCAGGTAGTCGCGCAGCGCTTCGGTCATCCCCTCACCGCCGACCAGTCCGCTGATGCGGTACTCGGCCCAGGGGAAGTCATCGGCGTCGAGCCTGTCGCGCAGGTGCTTGAGGAACGGTGGGTAGGCGGTGACGATGTAGTCGAAGCCGGGGCCGAAGTACAACAGGGTGTCGACGATCTTCCGCAGGTCGGGCCCCGTGTTCTTGACCATCGCGATCGCCGACATGGCGATGCCGGTGTTGGTCCCGGTGGCCCAGGCGCCCATCGAGTACGCGTTGATGACGAAGCGCCGCTCGGACGGGAACACCATTGTCGCGTAGCCGGCCAGGTTCTTGTGCACCGAGCGCAGCTCGCGGCGGCTGCGGATCCAGTTGAACGGCTGGCCGGACGAGCCCGACGACTCGTCGACCACGCTGCCGGCGATCTCGATCTGCCCGTGCCGACAACGCTGCGCCTCCGGGTACGCCTGCACGTACGACCGCTTGTCGGTGGGCGGGTAGGACGACAGATCGAACCAGCGGAACCGCCAGTGGTGGCGGCGGAGAAAGACGCCGTACGCGGGCACGTCGATCGCGGCGAACTGGCAGGTCATCCAGGCGTGTAGCCGGGCGAAGCGGCCCATGTAGGGACGGTACTGACGTGCCGTGAGCCGCCACACCGCCGGATGGATCCGGTAGAGGGTGTAGAGCCAGGTCAGGGCGAAGCTCGCGGCCCGCAGGGTCCACCGACGCAGGAATGTCACCACGCGGCAACACTAGGGGTCGGTCGAGCCGGCCACCTGATGACGAATACTCAGCCCTCCTGAGTATTCGAACCCCTGCGGGTTGCAACGAGTTCGAGACGAGGCCGGGTCGGCTTGAGGACCCAACAGTGAGCCACTTCCGAGCTCACTGACTACCACTGTTCTCGCTGTCGTCGCCCTGAGGGCGCGTCAGTGCCGAATCAGGCCGCCGACCGCAACCGGAGAGACGTGACCGGTCGCCGGAAGCGTTCGCGCCAGCGCAAGACCGACATCGACCAGCGACGACCGGCACAGACCGGCGACATCTGAGATCGATGTCCAGACCGACTCGGCGGTCTCGCCGTTCGCCTCGAGCCGAAGGACACCACCAGTGATCCGGACCTGGTAAAGATACCGACGTTCTGATGCTCGATGCCCAGACGCGCCTCAGCGGAGGAATCACCCGCGAGTCCGCGCCTAGCAGGCGTTCGACCACCGAAACGCAGCCCGTCTCCTCGGCGACCTCCCGCACCACAGCATCGAACGGATCCTCCGCCTGCTCAACTTGCCACCCGGAAGGGTCCAGTTCGTGTCCCCCGTCGCCGAAACATAACGGGCGAGCAGCACACGCCCCTTGTGTCAGTTGGTCGTGGGAGACTCTCGCGCCGTGGACATTGATGAGTTTTGGGCGGTCGTAAGGTCGGCCGGGGCGGGTCTCGACGGGCGGACCGGCGACGACGGTGAGGCCGTTGCCGCGGCACTGGTGACGCGTTTGGCCGCTACATCAGCGGAGGGCATCCTCGAGTTCCAGGAGCTGTTCGATCAGGTCCATGACGCGCTCTACCGTTGGGACGTGTGGGCGGCTGCGTACCTGATCGGCGGTGGATGCTCGGACGACAGCTTCATAGATTTCCGGGCGGGAGTCATCGCGCTGGGGCGCGAGTGGTACGAGCGTGTCCTGGCCTCGCCCGACGGACTGGCTGACCATCCCGCGGTACGACAAGCGGCGGCCGAGGACGACGACGGCACGCTGTTCGCCGAGTCGGTGAACTACGTAGCCAGCGAGGCCTACGAGCAGGTCACAGGTGGTGACGACGACGCCTTCTACGAAGCGATGAAGGCCCGCCAGCACGCTGCGAATGGCATCGATGAGGCCCGCGAGCCCGACATGGGTGAGGACTTCGACTTCGACAACGATGACGAGATGCGGAGGCGGCTACCCCGGCTGGCCGAGCTGTTCCTCGGCCCTGGCGAGCATTGATCTCGGCGGCGGAGCCCCACGCTTGAAGACGGCATGCCAAGCCAGGACTGAAGCCTTTCGTGGTGAACCGATACTTCCGTCGCCGGTGGAGCACATCACGGGGGCGACGAGTACGACATCTTGGCTGTGCGACGTACTACTTCGAGACCGCGGAGGATGCCTGGCCGGTCCGCCGGGTTGAGGCGTACGACTCGAGGCTCGTCGTGCTTTAAGGGTCGGCTCACCGTGAGGACCGGTTCGGTGGCCTACGGAATACGCGATAGCGGTGCGACAACGGACGGTTCCCACCAGTTCTTACCGTCCGCGTGGCTGTCTACGCGCGCGCTCCCCGCGTCAGCGCCGACATGGTGAGTCGGCCGTCCTGGACCTTGGTGATCTGGTCGACCGCGGTGAGGTGGGTCCGGTCGTGGGTGACGAGAACGGTGGCGGTGGCCTCCTGGTGGGTGAGGCGGGTGATGAGGTCGATGATGGTGGCGCCTCGTTCGCGGTCCAGAGCGCTGGTGGGTTCGTCGACCAGCAGCACGGTGGGGTCGTTCATCAGTGCGCGGGCGATGTTGATGCGTTGTCGTTGGCCGCCGGACAACTGGTGGGGGCGCCGGGCTGCCTGGGCGGCGAGGCCGACGGAGTCGAGGAGTTGCATCGCCCGGCTGCGGGCCTTGGCCGGGGAGCGGCCGTCGAGTTGTGCCATGACCTGGAGCTGTTCGGCCGCGGTGAGCGATGGCAGCAGATTGGGCTGCTGGAACACGATGCCGATCTTGTTGCGGCGCAGGGTGGTGAGTTCGCCGTGGGTCATGCCGCTGGTGGTGGTGCCGTCGATGGTGACGGTGCCGGAGTCCGGAGTGATGAGGGTGGCGGCGACGGCGAGCAGGCTGGACTTGCCGGAGCCGGACGGTCCGACGACGGCGGTCAGACTGCCCTTGGGCACGGTCAGGGTTACCTGGTCGAGGGCGGTCAGGCGGGTATCGCCGTCGGGGTAGGTGAGGGTGACGTCGTGCAGGTGCAGGCTCATCGGGCGCTCCCCAGGGCGGTCAGTGGGTCGACGGAGGTGATGCGGCGGATGGACAGGGCGGCGCCGAGCGCGCCGAGCGCGATCATCACGGCGGCCGGGACGAGGATGGTGGTGGGAGTGAGCAGGAACGGCACGGCCGCGCCGGCGACAAGCGCGCCGAGGCCAGCGGCCAGGGCGGTGCCGAGCAGGGTTCCGCCGGTCAGCAGGACCACGGCTTGACCGAGGGCGTCCTTGAGCAGGTTCGCGGTGGAGGCACCCAGCGCCTTGAGGACGGCGACGTCGCCGCTGCGCTGGATGGTCCAGACGGTGAAGAAGGCGCCGATGACCAGGGCGGAAATCGCGAACAGGAAGCCGCGCATGAGCTGCAGTGAGCCGTTTTCGGAGGTGTAGGAGCCGATTGCGGACAGTGAGTCAGCCGTGGAGACCGTCCTGGTGCCCGCGGCGGCGTCGGCGGCCTGAACATCCGCGCCGGAGGTGATGTTCAGGGCGATGACGGTGGCGGTGGGGCCGTCGTTGGCGTCGGTCGCCGGGGCGAGCTTCTGCCACAGGTCCAGGCTGGTCCAGATGACGGGGGTGTGGCTGTAGGAGGCGTCACCGCGGACGGCGGCGACGCTCACCTGCTGCCCTGCCAGGGTGAAGGTGTCGCCCCGGGCGACACCAAGATTCTCGGCGGCGGTCACGGACAGCACGGCCGCGTGCTCGCCGATCTGGTCCGTAGCCGGGGAGAGGGTAGACCCCGGCTGAACGCCGAAGGCGGACACCGCGGTGCTTCTGGTGCCGGCGGTGGCCTTGGTGGTGGTGATGCCCAGCGGCTGCGCCCGCTTCACGCCCGGGGTAGTCGCCCACTGCTGCCATTGCTTCTGCGCGATGGTGGAGTTGGCGAATGACGGCTTCTCGCCCTTGCCGGGCGCTGCGAACGCGATCATGTCGGCCGGTAGGCCGGTGATCGCTGAGACATTCTGCTGACCGAGGCCGGCGGTCAACCCGGACAGCAGCCCGACCAACAGAGTGATCAGCACGATAACGGTCCCCATCAGGGCGAAGCGCCCTTTGGCGAACTTCAGATCTCTCCAGGCGACGAACATCGCTTTGACCCGCCTTTTGGTGAAGGTGAACTTCGGTAGGCCTCTACCGTCGCCGCTGACCCCCTAGGTCTGCTTCTGGCGCAGGACAGCATGTGGCGGGTCGAAAGGCTGCACGCCGGCTCTAACTTTCGATGGAGGCATCGCGCGGGAATCGCCGCTTAGGCTGGAAGAACTGTGAAGACCACCGCTGCGGTGCTGACGCCCGCCACCCGCACGCTGACCTGGTGCCTGCACCTGCTCACCGTCGGCCTGCTCGCCCTGGCCGGCGTGCGGGCGGTCGCCGGCGACCGCCCGCACGCGGGGATGATCATCGTTGCGGCCGTAACGTGTGGGCTGATCTACGCGGCTGGGCCGTTACTGCCGTCCGTCATGCGTTCGCGGCGCGCCGCCGCGGTGTGGCTGGCCGCCGTCGGCGCGGTCTGGCTGATCCTGCTGACCCTGTCGGCGGACGCGGTATGGGTGGCGTTCCCGCTGTATTTCCTAGAGCTGCACCTGCTGTCACGCCGCGCCGGCCTGACCGCAGTAGTGACCACCACAGTGGCGGCTGTCATCGGTTTCGCCGCCCACCAGGGCTCGTTCAGCCCGACGGCGGCGATCGGCCCGACCCTCGGCGCCGCCGTGGCGGTCGCGGTGGTGTGGGGATACCAGAGCTTGTACCGCGAGAGTGAACACCGCCGAAGGCTGATTGGGGAACTCACCGCGACCCGCGCAGACCTCGCCGCCGCACAGCACACCGCCGGTGTCCTCGCCGAACGCGAACGCCTCGCCCGTGAGGTCCACGACACCCTCGCCCAGGGCTTCACCAGCATCCAACTACTGCTACGGGCTGCCGAACGCGCTCTTCCCGACACCCCGCACAAAGCCGCCCACCACGTCGGGCAGGCCCGCCAGGCCGCCGTCGACAACCTGGCCGAGGCCCGCCGCTTCGTCGCCGCGCTCACCCCGCCCGCCCTCGACGACACCACTCTGGCCGGCGCCCTGGAACAGCTGTGCGCCACCACCAGCACCCGCCACCGCCTCACCGCGCGTTTCCACCTCACCGGCGATCCCCGGCCGCTGCCGGCCGCGTACGACACAGCCTTACTGCGTATCGCCCAGTCCGCCCTCGCGAACACCGTGCGCCACGCCGAGGCCACCACCGTCGACGTCACCCTCAGCTACCTGGGTGATCACGTCGCCGTGGACATCGTCGACGACGGCCACGGCTTTGACCCGCACCGACTTCCCGCATCTGAAGCAGGCAGCGGCGGATACGGCCTGCCCGCGATGCGCGCCCGCGTCCTGGCCCTCGGCGGCACTCTCACCCTCGAATCTGTCCCGGGCCACGGCACCGCTCTGGCCGCCCAACTGCCACTCGCCTGCTCGAGCGACCACCCCGTCAAGGCGACCTCATGACCGACGTCCCCATCCGCCTGCTGCTGGCCGACGACCACCCCATCGTCCGTGCCGGTCTACGCGCCATACTGGAGACCGAACCCGGCATCGAAGTCGTGGCCCAAGCCGCCACCGCCGAAGACGCCGTGGCCCGCGCCTGCCAAGGCGACATCGACGTCGTGCTCATGGACCTGCAGTTCGGTAAAGGCATGAACGGTGCCCAGGCCACCGCCGCTATCACCGCCCGACCCGGCGCCCCCCGCGTACTGATCGTCACCACCTACGACACCGACGCCGACACCCTGCCCGCCATCGCAGCTGGCGCCACCGGTTACCTACTCAAGGACGCCCCACCCGAAGACCTCGCCGCCGCCGTCCGCACCGCCGCGGTCGGCCGAACCACCCTCGCCCCGGCCGTCGCCGACCGGCTCATGAACCGGCTACGCGACCCCAGCACCACCCTGACCCCCCGCGAAACCGAAGTCCTCACCCTGGTCGCCGAAGGCCTGTCCAACCACGCCGTCGGTGTCCGCCTGCACCTCACCGAAGGCACCGTCAAATCCCACCTCGCCCGCATATACACCAAACTCGGCGTCGACTCACGCACCGCCGCCATCGCCACCGCAACCCAACTCGGCTTGATCCGACGGTGACCCGGACACGACAGAGCCACCGAGCGGCCCCACCGCCCTCTCCTCTGGCCACGGTTCCCGCGACCGTCCCTTGGGGCGTGGTCCGTCGGTCAGCCCAGGCGGGCGGTCACCGCGGCAACCACCTGCTCCTGTTCCGGCACGAGATAGAAGTGGTCACCGGGGAACGTCGCCAACTCGAAGCCGCCGGTAGTCAACTCCCCCCAGGCCCGCACCGTCGACGTGGTGCACGTAGGGTCCTCGGTCCCCAGGTAGGCGGCGATCGGGGCTCGGACCTTCGCCGGTTCGCGCGGCAGGTGGCGGTAGAGCATCCGCAGGTCCCCCCGGAGCGAGGGCATGATCAGCTCGCGGAGCTTCGGTGACCGCAGCAGCACCGGATCGACCTCACCCAGGGCGCCGATCCGGCCGAGCAGATATTCGTCGTCGGCGAGATCCGGGTCGAGTTCGACCCGGGAGATGTGCGGCGCGGCGTGTCCCGAGACGAAGAGCACGCTCGGCGTGAACCCGTAGCGGGACTCCAGGACCAGGGTGACCTCGTACGCCACCGACGCGCCCATGCTGTGGCCGAAGAACGCGATCGGCCGGTCCAGGTACGGCACGAGCACGTCACTGATCCGTTCGGCGAGCACGTCCATCTGATCCACGCAGGGCTCCAGCAGCCGGTCCTGCCGACCCGGGTAGCAGACCGCCAGCAGATCGGTGGCGCCGTCAAGCAGGCCCGCCCACGGTTGGAACACGTTGGCGTTCCCACCGGCGTGCGGGAAGCAGACCAGGCGCAGGTCGGACCGCTCAGCTCGGCGGAAGGTCCGCAGCCACCGGCCACGCACCCCGGCCCCTGTCATCTCCACGTTTCTCCTCCCGCCAGCCGATGCCCGGTCAGTCCGACATCGCCACGAGGATGCGGCGGCTCCCGGTGTAGGGGCGCCGACCGTGCGCCACCAGCACGTTGTCGATCAGCAGCAGGTCACCGACGCGCCAGTCCACGTCGATTGCCGCGTCCAGCCCTCGGTCGCGGATCTGGAACACGTACTCGTCGGGGATCGGGCTGCCGTCGGCGAAGGTGACCGACTGGGGCAGTTCGTCCTGCGTCATCACCTGGGTCATCACCCGAGCGACCTCGTCGTCCAGAGCGGCCGGGTGCCACTGGTCGCTCTGGTTGAACCACACCTCCACCCCCGTTACAGGGTGCCGGGTGGTGGCCGGGCGGACCTGGCTCACCCGCAGCCCTTCCGCGGTCCACGTCCAGGTCGCCCCGGTGCCGTCGAGGAACGCCTCGACCTCCGCCCGGTTCTCGGTCTCAAAGGTCTGCTGCCAGCTCTTGCCCAGCCCCAGGCCGTCGTGCAGGTTCTGCTGGTAGCACACCCCGCCCGCGAAGGCGGCGCGGACCTCCGGGTCGAGAGACTCCAGCCAGTGATGGGCGTCGACCACCGGGGTGGCACCGCCGGTCGGCGCGGCGAGCTGGCAGTAGAACAGCAGGCGGGCTGGCCAGTGCGCGGCGTACGACAGTTCGTTGTGCATGGAGATGGTGTACGGCGCTGGGTACTCGGTCGAGGTGTAGACGTTGCGGCCGACCTTGGTACGTGGCGAGTTGCCATGCACGTAGGCCAGCCGGTTGGGCAGCACCATGTCCATCACCGGGTCCAGCGCGCCCGGCTCGACGCCGAAGCCCCGGAACACCAGCGCCTTCTCGGTGGTGAGTAACGCCGTCAGGTCCAGCTCCCGCAGATGGCCGATCAGCCCGTCAACGGTGGCTGCGCATCTGGCGCTGCTGGGTGTGATCTCGTGCGGCTGCCACGTGCCGTGCTCGCTCATCGGTCGGTCTCCTCCACGCCAGGGTCGGTCCTGTGCCGGGCAGCCTGACGTGGGCGGCCATATTTCCTCGATATCGTCGCCGGGTTCAACCATGCGGGTCGCGACCGGCTGCCGTCGCCGCCAGCTCGGCGTCGGCCCGCTCGGCGTCGGCCCGCTCGGCGTCGGCCTCGGCTCGTTCCGCCTGTGCGGCGGTACGGGTGCCGAAAGCCAGCACCGCGAACACCGCGATCACCACCATCGTCGCGCCCACGACGGCCAACGCCACCTCGATGCGTACGGTGTCCAGCAGGAAGCCCGCGAGCAGCGCGCCGATCGAGTTGGCACCGGAGGAGAGCAGCGTGAAGATCGAGCCGGCCCGGCCGCGCAGCTCGTCGGGTGTCGTCCTCAGCAGATACAGCACCCCGGCCACGTTGCCGATCCCGGCACCGTAATTGATCAGCGCCAGGAGGACACTGACCGCAACCAGCCCGGGTGCCACGACCAGCAGCGGCATCAGCACCGCCCACGCCAGGTGGATGCCGATCATCATCCGGCGGATGCCCCACCGGCGCAGGAAGGCGTTGCTGGTCATCGCGCCCGCCATGCCGAAGACGCTGTTGATTGCCAACAGCAGACCGACCGCCGCGGGCGTGCCGTCCCGGTCCTTGACCAGCACCACCAGACCGAGGCCGAGGATCTGGAAGAGAATGTTGCTGGCCGCGAAGAGGCACAGCGCCCGACGCAGGTAGAGCTTGCCCCAGATGAAGGCGACACCTTCCCTGATCTGGGCGATCAGCCCGCCTGCCGAGCCGCCCGACGACCGGGGCGCCCGTAGGTCCCGCCGGACGAACAGCAGGGTCACCAGCGACACCAGGTGCACGGCGGTGGCGAACAGGAACGGCGCGAAGCGGGCCACGGCGTAGAGCACGGTGCCGGTCGGCTGGCCCAGGATGCTGGCGGCATTGGCCCGCGACTCGTTGGCCGCCAGCGCCGCGCCCAGTTGGTCCCGGGGCACCACGGCACACACCGCGGCTCGTTCCGCCAGCGCGTAGCAGATGCCGAGGGTGGCCTCCAGGAACGCGACCACCATCAGGTGCGGCAACCGCACCGCGTCGAGCAGCACCACCGCCGCCACGCTGCCGGCTCCGAGAACGCGGCCGGCGGTGCAGATCAGCATCGTCGTACGCCGGTTCCACCTGTCGACGAGCGCGCCAGCCGGCAGCTGGGCGACGAGGTTCGGCAGCAGCGCGGCGAAGGTGACGAGGCTGGCCGCGGTGGCCGAACCGGTCGACCAGTAGACCAGCAGGGTGTAGCCGATGGAGGTGGCCCGGGCACCGAGCGCGGAGAGCCCCGAACCGGTCCAGAGCAACAGGAACTCCCGGTTGCGGGTGAGCCTCGCCGCGCGGCGGGCGGGCCTGCCCGGCGGCTCGGTGACCGTCACCGCGTCGTCCCACCCGCGTGCGATCGGCACCACTCCAGCACCGCCATCGCGCTGTAGAGCTTGTTCTCCGCCTGACCGAACGCGATGCTCGCCGGCCCGTCGAGCACCTCCGAGGTCACCTCCTCACCGCGATGGGCCGGCAGGTCGTGCAGGAACACCGCGTTCGGGCTGTGCCGCCAGAGTTCCTGTTCGACCCGGAACGGGGCGAAGACCTGTCGCCAGTCCGGGTCCGGCTTCACGGTGCCGGTGGTCTGCCAGCGGGTGGTGTAGATGGCATCCAGATCGCCCGGCAGGTCTGACATGTGGCACCGCTCGACGATGCTCGCCCCACTGATCTCGGCCTGCCGGGTGGCGTCGGCCAGGATCTGGGCGGGCAGGCCGTAACCGGGCGGGGTACGCAGTTCCAGTTCAACGCCCGGAAACCGGGTGAGCGCCAGGGCGAGGGCGGTGGCCGTGTTGTTGGCCTCCCCCAGGTAGAGCAGGCGCAACCCCTCGATCCGGCCGAACTGCCGCAGCAACGTGGTCAGGTCTGTCAGCGCCTGGGTGGGGTGCTCCTCGGCGCTCATCGCGTTGATCACCGTCATCCGATTCTGGGCAGACCAGGCCCGCAATTCGGCCGGGTCACCGGCGGTGCGGGCGACCAGCACGTCGAGCATGCCGGACAGCACCCGGCCGGTGTCCTCGCTGGTCTCCCCGGTGTTGGTCTGCAGGTCCTGCGGGCCGTACTGGATCACGCCGGCGCCGAGCCGCAGTGCGGCGCTGGTGAAGGCGGTCCGGGTACGCGTCGAGGTCTTGAGGAAGTAGACCCCGGCGACCTGCCCGGCGAGCGGGTTCCCGCACTCCCCGGCGGCGAACGCGGCGCCCCGGGCGACGATCGAGTAGAGGTCCGCATCGGTCAGGTCGCGGATCGACACCAGGTGCCGCACCTGCTGGACGGTGGGGTCGGTGACCGTCGCGGAGACGCTCGGAAAGGTCGTCATCACATGTCCTCCGTCCGTGCGGTGTTCGACATCAGCAGCGACATGACCTCGTCGCCTGCCTCGCCGTTGGTCAGCAGCACCAGCCCTGCCCCGTCCGGAACCCGACCGGTGACGAGCGCCCGGTAGCCGGCGATGTGGCCCCGGTGGGTGAACTCCACGTGCGTTCCAGCACTCCCCTCGATGCGGTCCACCATGCAGCCGAGCCCGAAGACGCCGCCCGGGCCCGCGGTCAGTTGTGCCCTCACCGTTTCCAGGCTGAGCAGGGCCGGATCACCCCGGTAGGCGGTCTGGATCTCACTGGTCAGCGCGGCCAGGTCGGTAGCGGTGGTCCAGAGGCCGGCTGCCGCCAGGTCCGCACGCACCTCCCAACCGTGAGGGTGTGGCTCGCCCCGTTCGTCGTGCCCGGCTGCCACCGGCCGGCTGGACGTCTCCGGAAAGCTCTGGTCGAAGCTGCTGCCGGTCATCCCCAGTGGTGCGAAGACCAGCTCGGCCATCAGGTCGGCGAAGGATGTCAGGGTGACGTCCTCCATGAGCTGCTGGATCACCACGAAGTGGCTGTTGCGCTCCACCGCGACCGGGTCGGGCGCGTCGAGCGCCCGCACCGGTTCGTTGGGCACGCCACGGCCGAGCAGCAGGTCCGTCAGCGGCGGTACCGGGCCTCCGCGCGGATGTCCGCTGCTGCCCGTCGAGGTCAGGCCGGCAACGTGGCCGAGCAGTTGCCGCAGGGTCACCGGCCGGTCGGCGGGCAACTGCCACCCCTTGAGGTACGCGTTGACGTCCGCGTCGAGCTGGAGTGCTCCCCTGTCGACCAGGGCCAGCGCACCTACCGCCGCGACCAGCTTGCTGACCGAGCCCACCTGGAAGATGGTCTCCGGGGTCACCGGGGCGTCACCGCCCGCCGTGCAGTGCCCGACAGCAAGGACCTGCACCAACTCGCCGTCCGCGAGCACGGCCAGCGACGCGCCGGGCACCCGCGCCTCGGCGAGCAGCGGAGCGACCCGGGGCAACGGCGCGATCCGGGGCAGCGCCACGGCTCGCGCCGCACCGGCCCCCGGGGCCGTAACGGCCACGGTGAGCGCGGCGGCGAGGTCCGCCAGCGGTTGGTCCATCATCGCCTGTTGCAGGGTGAGCGGGAGGCCGGCCTGCCGGGCCGCGGTGACCACGGGCACCACCAGCAGTGAATGCCCGCCAAGGGCGAAGAACCGGTCCTGACGACCGACCGTGGGCACGTCCAGCACCTCGGCCCAGATCCCGGCGAGGATCGTCTCGGCCGGACCCAGCGGCGGGGCGATCTCCGCCTCCGTCCGCAGTGGCACCGCCGGCAACGCCCGCAGGTCCACCTTGCCGTTGGGATTGAGCGCGATGGCGTCGACCGGCACGAAGGCCGCCGGGACCAGGGCCGCGGGCAGCCGCCGGGCGCAGTGCCCGGCCAGGTCGTCGGCACCACCCACGTGGTACGCGATCAGCTGGTTGCCCCCGCCCGGAGCCGGGCGGGCCACCACCGCCGCGTCGCGTACGGCGGAGTGTTCGAGGAGCACCGCGCGAATCTCGCCCGGCTCGACCCGGTGCCCACGGATCTTCACCTGATCGTCGACCCGGCCGAGCAGGTCGAGTTGCCCGTCCGGCAACCAACGGCCGCGGTCACCGGTGCGGTACAGCCGGGAGCCCGCCGGCCCGTACGGGTCGGGCACGAACCGGGCGGCCGTGTGTTCGGGCCGTCCGGCGTACCCCCGAGCCAGTTGCGGTCCACCGAGGTAGACCTCGCCGACCGCGCCGACAGGCACCGGATTCAGCCGAGCGTCCAGCACGTAGGTACGCATCCCGCCGAGCGGCCGGCCGACCGGCGCGACCTGGCCGGTGAGCGCGCCGGTCAGCGGGTAACGGCTGACGGCGACCGTCGCCTCGGTCGGTCCGTACTCGTTGAGCAGCACGGTCCGTGGTGCGAGTTTCTGCCATCGCGCGCAGGTCCGCGCGGTGAGCGCCTCGCCGCCCAGCACCAGCACCGGGGTCAGCGCGGCCGCCTGCTCGCTCGACAACTGCCCGGCGAGCAGGTCCAGATGACTCGGGGTCAGCTTGACGAAGCTGAACGGCCCCGCCGCGGCCAGCCGCGGGCCGAGTTCGTCCAGCCCGGCGTCGGCCGGCATCAGCCACAGCCGCTGCCCGGCGACCAGCGGCGCCCAGATGGTGGTCACCACCATGTCGAAGGCGACCGACGAGAACAGTGCCGCGCCACCCACCCGGTCGGCGACGAGCTCGTCCACCGCCCAGTTCAGGTAGCCGGCCAGGCTGCGGTGGCTGACCTGCACACCGTTGGGCCGTCCCGTCGACCCCGACGTGAAGATCACGTACGCGAGCTGGTCCGGGTCGGTGCGGCCGGGCGGCTGGTCGTCGGGGCGGGCCGCGATCGGCCCCGCGTCGACGTCCAGCAGCACCCGGTCGACGCCGGTGAACCGGTCGACGTAGGCGGTGCTGGTGACCACGACGGTGGCCCCGGCCTGGGTGAGCATGGACGCGATCCGCGCTGCCGGGTACGACGGGTCGATCGGCAGGTACGCCCCGCCCGCCCGCCAGATGCCCAGCAGGGTTGTGACGAGGTCGGCACCCCGGTCGAGCAGCACTCCCACCACCCGCTCCGGCCCGACGCCCCGCTCCCGCAGGTGCCAGCCGAGGCGGTTCGCCGCCGCGTCGAGGCCGGCGTAGCTCAGCTCGCCGACCGCCTCGGTGTCACCCGCGATGGCGGCCCTGTCCCGCACCAGGTCGGGCACCATGCCGGGCTCCGGCGCGTTGCCGTCGGTCGCCTCGACCCAGCCCACCAGCACGTTGTGCCGTTCCGCCTCGGGCAGCCGGACCGCGCGGGCGTCGCCGTCCGGGTCCGCCACCATCGCGTCGAGCACGAGCCGGTACATCGCGGCCAACCGCTCGACCTCGGCCCGCTCCAGGTGGTCGCTGTCGCTGCTCAGCTCCAGGTGCCCGGCGACCGCCGAGACGGCCAGGGCGAACTCCGAGCTGGCGGCGGCGTACCGGGGGCCCGCCTCGACGTGCTCACCGACCACCTCGTTGAAGTCGAGGTAGCTGAAGTAGACGTCGAGCAGGCGGGTGCCGGAAACCGCGGGTCGGATCGCCGGCGCGGGGTAGCGCCGGTGCGGCCACATTTCGACCTCCGTGGCGTGCACCCGGCGGACCAGTTCGGTCCAGGTGGCGCAGTCGCGCTCGTACGGGAACGGCAGCGTGTTCAGCGACATGGCGTACACCCGCTCGCTGCCCGGCATGTCCGGCCGGGTGTGGCAGACCAGGCCGCTGTAGAACCGGGGCTCGTCGGTAAGCTGGCCGAGCACCGTCAGGTGCGCGGCGTGCAGCACCGCCTTGAGCGAGACGCGCGCGCTGGAGGCCAGCGCGCGAAGCCCTGGTTCCAGGTCGCGGAACGGCACCCGGACGGTGTGGGCGGTACGCGTCGGCGGCGGCGACGTGGGCAGCCAGCCGGTGGGGAAGGTGAACTTCACGCACCGCTCCATCAGGTCCTGCCAGTACCGTCGGTCCACCGGAGACTCCAGGGCGCGACGTTCCCCTGCGATGAAGTCGGCGAACCGCACCTCCGGCAGGGGCTCCGGTTCAGGCCCGACACCGACGCGCATCGAGCGGTAGCGGTCGAGGATCTCCGCGACCAGCGCGTGCAGGCTCCAGCCCTCGACGACCACGTGGCAGATCGTCAGCACCAACCGCCAACTCCTGTCGGTCTCCCGGCAGACGGCGAACCGCAGCAGCGGCACCCGCTCGACGTCGAACGGCGACGCGTACTCCACGGCGACGAGGCGGCGCAGCTCGGCCTCCCGGTCCTCCTCGGACAACCCGCGCAGGTCGTGCGACACGACCGGCACCCGCACGGCGGGATGCACCAGCTGCATCGGCACCGAGTAGCCGGTCGGGTCCACCGAGGAGCGCAGAACCTCGTGCCGGTTCACCACGAGGTCCACCGCCTCGCGCAGCGTCGCCAGGTCCAGCGGGTCGTCCTCGCGGACGAGGAAGGACGTCACGTTGTGGTAGTGGTTCCATCCGTTGTCGGCCAGCATCTCCAGCAGCATGCCGAGCTGCACCTGGGACAGCGGGTACGCGTCGGTGAGGCCGTCCGGCAGCAGCGCCCGGTCCGGCGCGGACACCAGCTCGAACGGCTCCACCGGGCGGTCGACGTGCACCGGCCCGGTGCGGTCGACCAGCGCGGCGCACAGCCGGGAAACGGTTTGCAGGTCCATCACGTCCGCGACCGAGACGTCGAAGCCGGCCGTCCGCAGCGTGCTGGCCAGCACCAGCGCCTTGATCGAGTGGCCACCCAGCTCGAAGAAGCCGTCCTCGACGCCCACCGCCGGCAGGCCCAGCACCTGCGCCCAGATCCCGGCGACCCGTTCCTCCAACGCGGTACGCGGACCGACCATGGCCCGCCCGTCGCCGGGATCGCCGTCCTGCGGCGCGGGCAGCGCACGCCGGTCGAGCTTGCCGCTGTTGTTGCGGGGCAGCTGGTCCAGCGTCACGAAGGCCGACGGGATCATGTAGTCCGGCAGCGTGCGGGCCAGCGCCGCGCGCAGCTCGCCGGTGCTCGGCCGCTGCCCGGACGCTCCGGCCAGGTATCCGACCAGTCGTGGATCGCCGGCGGTGTCCTCGCGCAGGACGACCGCCGCCTCGGCGACCGCCGGCAGCGCGGCCAACGCCGACTCCACCTCGCCCAACTCGATCCGGTAGCCGCGAAGCTTGACCTGGTCGTCGAGCCGTCCGAGGAACTCCACGCTGCCGTCGGGTAGGCGGATCCCCAGGTCGCCGGTGCGGTACATCCGGCTGCCGGCGGGGCCGTAGGGGTCGGGCAGGAACCGCTGGGCGGTCAGCGCCGGTTGGTTCAGATAGCCCAGGGCCACGCCGTGTCCGGCCAGGTGGATCTCGCCGGGCACACCGAGCGGCGTCGGGTGCCCCTGCTGGTCGAGTACGTACATGCGCAGACCGGCCAGCGGACGCCCGATCCGGCTGCCCACCCCGGCAGCGAGGTCGGCGCGGGTGACCCGGTGATAGCTGGAGTAGACAGTGGTCTCGGTGATCCCGTACATGTTGACGAGGGCGATCCGGGCCAGTCCGAGCCGATCGACCCACGGGGCGAGTTCGGCGAAGTCCAGCCGCTCGCCGGCCAGGACGACCGCGCGCAGCACCAGTCGCCGCAGCCGCTGGTCACCGTCGGCGGCCAGCCGAACCAGTCCCCGGAAGGCCGTGGGGGTCTGGGCCAACAGAGTCACCTCCTGCTCCACCAGCAGGTCGAGCAGATCCTCCGGCACCCGGGCCACCGCCGGCGGCACCACCACCAGTCGGCTGCCATGCAGCAGCGCACCCCACAACTCCCACACCGAGACGTCAAAGGCGTACGAGTGGAACAGCGCGACCACGTCGGTCTCGTCGGTGGCGTAGTGCTCCTGCGCGCTGTCGAGCAGCCTCAGCACGTTGGCGTGGCTGACGCAGACACCCTTCGGGCGGCCGGTCGAGCCGGACGTGTAGATGACGTAGAGCGGGTCGTCGGCGTCGTTCACCGGGGCCGGGTCGGTCTCCGGGTGGCCGGTCAGGTCGGTGCGGTCGAGCAGCACCAGATGCCCGTCGTAACCGGCGAGCGCGTCGACGTGGGCACCCGTGGCGACCACCGTCCCGGCGGCTGCGTCGGCGAGCAGGTACGCGATGCGCTCGGCCGGCTGGGTCGGGTCCAGCGGCAGGTAGGCGGCACCGGCCTTGAGCACGCCGAGCAGGGCGGGCACCAGGTCCGCACCTCGATCCAGGCAGACACCGACCACCGCGCCCCTGCCCACACCGACGGCCCGCAGGTGCCCGGCGAGCCGGTTGGCCTGTGCGTCTACCTGCGCGTACGTCAGTCGGGTCGGGCCGGCGACCACCGCTACCGCGTCGGGTGCGGCGGCCACCCGAGCCTGGAACAGCTCGACCACCGTGGCGGTCACCCGCTCCTCGACGCCGGTGTCGACCACGCCCAGCAGCCGCTCCCGCTCACCACCGGGCAGGTGGACAGCCTGCGCGTCACCGGCCGGGTCGGCGACCATCGCCGCCAGCACAGCCCGGTACATGCCGGCCAGCCGCTCCAGATTTGCTCGGGAGAGCACGTCGCTGCGGCTGGATAGCTGGTAGTTGCCCCGGTGCGCGAAGACCGACAGCTCGAACTCGGTGGCGCCGTCGCCGGCGCTGCCGACGACGACCGGCTCGGTGCCGGTCATGGTCGCCGACTGCCCGGCGCGGGAGAAGTCCTGGTAGTTGAAGAGCACCCGCAGCAGCCGCTGACCGCTGCCACGCTGGATCTCCGCCAGCGGGAGCCGCCGGTGGGGCCAGAGGTCGACCTCCTGGTCGAAGACCGCCGTCACCAGGTCGCGCCACGTCCGGGCGGTGCGCTCGTAGCCGAACGGCAAAGTGTTGAGATACATGCCCTGCACCCGGTCGGCCCCGAGCACCTCGGGCCGGGCGTCGCAGACCAGCCCGGCGTGGAAGCTCTGCTCGGTGGTGAGTTGGCTGAGCACCTTCAGGTGCGCCGCGTGCAGCGCCGCCTTGACCGAGACGCCGGCCCCGGAGGCGAACCGTGCGACGGCCTCGTCCAGGTCGGTGACGTCGACGGTCGTCGAGATGGCCGTCGGATCGCCCGGCTCACCCCAGCCCGCGGGGAGCACGAACGGGTTGCGCCCGTCGACCACCGTGCGCCAGTAGTCCCGGTCCTCGTCGGACGCCAGCGCGGACAGCTCGGCGGCGATGAAGTCGGCGTACCGCACCACCGGCTGTTCGGTCTCGGTGGGGCTCCGCCCGTCGGCCAGGTCGGCGTAGACGGCCAGCAGTTCGGCGAGCAGTTGTGCGCTGCTCCAGCCCTCGGTGACCGCGTGGCAGATGGTGAAGCTCAGCCACCAACTCGCGTCGCCGTCCTGGTGCGCGGCGACGCGCAGCAGTGGCGCGACAGCCAGGTCGAAGGGGGTGGCCCGCTCGGTCGCGACGAACTCCTCGAAGAGTCGCACCTGCTCATCGGCCGGCACGTCGCGACCGTCCACCACGGTCACCTGCGGGGTCACCTCGGCGTGGACGAGCTGCATCGGCACCGAGTAGCCGGTCAGGTCGAACGATGTGCGCAGGATCTCGTGCCGGGCGACGACCGTCGCGACGGCGGCCTGCAGCGCGTCGGCCGAGAGCGGTCGCCCGTCGCGGACCTGGTGGGCGATGACGCTGTGGTAGGCCGCCCGGGCTCCGCTGGTGGCCAGCTCGACGAGCATGCCGAGTTGGGTCTGCGCGGCGGGGTAGGCGTCGGTCAGGCCGTCCGGCAGAGCAGCCCGGTCCGCGTCGGACAGCAACGCGAACGGCGCCACCGGCTCCC
>NZ_JBNCKJ010000012.1:0-260631 GCF_049841475.1 Micromonospora sp. DT15 | reverse complement strand
AAACGGATCCGGCACAAACCGATCCGCCGTCAACCCCCCACCCCGCAAATAACCCCGACCCACACCCACACCACCGACGAACAACTCCCCCCGCACGCCGACCGGCACCGGCTGGAGTCCGTCGTCGAGCACGCGCAGGGTGAGGTTCGGGAAAGGGCGCCCGAGCGGTACGCGAGACAGGGCGGCAAGCTCCTCGGTGGTGCAATGCCAACTGGTCACGTCGACGGTGGTTTCCGCCGGCCCATAGGTGTTGTGCAGTTCGCAGTCGGGCAGCGCAGCCAGGAACGCTCGCGCCACGTCGACCGGCAGTTCCTCACCGCCGACCGCCACCGACCGCAGCGAGGTGCACCGCTCGATCCCCTCGGCGAGCAGCGCCGACAACATGCTGGGCACGAGCTCGATCGAGGTGACCGACTCGGCGATGATCAGGTCACGCAGGTACGCGGGGTCACGGTGCCCGCCCGGGCGGGCCACGACGATCCGCGCGCCGGCCGACAGGGCGGCGTACACCTCGGCCGGTGAGACGTCGAAACCGATCTCGGTCTTCTGCAGGATCACGCCGTCGGCACTGAGGCGGTTGATGGTGGGTGCGACGTGGGCGGTCCGGTTGACGAGGCCGGCGTGGGTGACGACCGCGCCCTTCGGCCGACCCGTCGAGCCCGACGTGAAGATCACATAACAGGCGTTCTCCGGACCCACCACCACCGGCACATCCGCACCCGACTCACCCGCCCACAACCCCGGCCGATCAACCAACACCACCTCAGCCGCCAACCCCGGCAACCCCGCCAACAACCCCGACGACGCCACCACCACCGACGCACCCGCATCGGCAACCATCAAACCCAAACGCTCAACCGGATAACCCGGATCCAACGGCACATACACACCACCGGCCTTATGCACCGCCAACATCGCCACAACCTGCTCCACCGAACGATGCAGACACACACCCACCAACACCTCGGCACCCACACCCACCGACCGCAAATACCGAGCCAACCTGTTCGCCGCCGCATTCAACTCCGAATACGACAACGACACCCCACCATCACCAATCGCAACCGCCCCACCAGCAGAAGCAGCCCTCGCCTCGAACGCCGAGAACGCCACCCCCGAGACCGGCGCCACCGGCCCCACACCCACCCGCGACAACCACTGCGCCTCATCGGACGGCACACACACCACCCGCGAATCCCCACCCGGATCCGCCACCATCGACTCCAACACCACCCGGAACATCCCCGCCAACCGCACCAACCCCGCCCCGCCAAACACCCGCCCATCGGCGACGAGGTCGAGGAATCCGCTTGCCGCGGTGACCTGGAGGGCGAACTCGGTGCCACCCTCACCGGCGACGGCTTCGAAGCCGACCTGCTCCTCGCTGTCGGTGTTGGCACGCCGGAATTCGGTGTAGTCAAAGACGACGTCGATCGGGTGCGTGTCGGCACCCGTCAGCCTGCGTACCGCCGGCAACGGGAAACGCCGATGCGGCCACAACCGCACCTCACCGTCGAACACCGACCGCACCAGATCACCCCACGAACCCCCACCCCGCTCATGACCGAACGGCAACACATTGATGTACATCCCATGCACACGCTCCGCACCCCGCACCTCCGGCCGCGCATCACACACCAACCCCGTGTAAAAACGCCGCTCATCAGTCAACTGACTCATCACCTTCAAATGAGCCGCGTGCAGAACAGCCTTGGGTGACACCTCGAGCGTCGAGGCCAGGGCGCGGATCCGTGGGTCGAGGTCCTGGTAGCTGATCCGGCGCCGCAACACCGTCCCGGGAGTCGCGGACGCCTCGCCCCAGCCCGACGGCGGAACGAACCTGGCGTACTCGGAAGTGATCTCCCGCCAGTACGCCTCGTCGCCCTCCGAGGCGAGCGCCGCCCGCTCGCCGGCAACGAAGTCGGCGTACCGGACCGCGGTCGGTTCGGGCGCCTCCGGCGCCATGCCCACGCACCGCCGCTCGTAGCAGCTGAGCAGCTCGGCCAGCAGGGTGTTGAGGTCCCAGCCACCTGTTACCAGGTGGCTGATCGCCACGGTGAGCCACCATCCGCCGTCGGCGCCGACATGAGCGCTGACCCGCAGCAGCGGGGCGGGGTGCTCGGCGTCGAACGGTCGGGCCCGCTCGGCCTCGACGTAGCCGCGCAGGTGCGCCTCGGCCCGCTCCTCGTCCAGACGCAGGATCCGTACGTCGACGGGGGCCTGGGCGTGCACGAGTTGCAGCGGCACCGAGTAGGTGTGCGGGTCGAACGACGTACGCAGGGTTTCGTGCCGGTCGACGATGTCGTGCACCGCCGACGTGAGCGCTTCGGCCGAGAAGGGCTGGCGGCTGTGCACCCGGAAGCAGCGGACGATGTGGTACAGCGACCGCGTCGGGTCCTTCTGGATCTCCACCAGCATGCCGAGTTGCACCTGGGCGATGGGGTACGCGTCAGTGAGGCCGGCGGGCAGGGCTGCCCGGTCGGCGTCGTCGAGCAGCGCGAACGGGGCGACCGGCTGGAACTCCGGTGCAACCTCGGCGGCGTCCTTGGCCATCAGGTGCGCGGCGAGCGCGGCAACGGTGCGGTGCACGAAGACGTCTCGGACGCCAACGGGGAAGCCGGCTCCCCGGAGGGCGCCGACCAGGGCCACCGCGCGTAGTGAGTCGCCGCCGAGGTCGAAGAAGCTGTCCACGACGCTGACCGTGTCGAGGGTCAGCACGCGTGCCCAGATCTCCGCGAGCTGCTGCTCGAGTTCGGTGCGGGGAGCCACGTGCACCCGGCCGGATGCTCCGACCGACGCGGCGAGGGCGGCCCGGTCGACCTTGCCGTTGGCGTTCAGGGGGATCGACTTCACCGCCACGAGGTCCGCCGGGATCATGTACTCGGGCAGTCGACTGGCGCATTCCTGCCGCACCCGGGCGGCCAGATCGGCGTCCGGTCCTTCGGGGACGTAGAAGGCGAGCAGCCGCGCCTCTTCCGGATCGATCAGGGCCACCGTGTCGCGGACGCCGGCCACCGAGCCGATCACCGACTCGATCTCGCCCAACTCGATGCGGTAACCACGGACCTTCACCTGATGATCGACCCGGCCGACGAACTCCACCGCACCATCGGCCAACCGACGAACCAGATCCCCCGTCCGATACAACCGCGACCCATCCGAGGCAAACGGATCCGGCACAAACCGATCCGCCGTCAACCCCGACTGACCCACATACCCCCGAGCAACCCCCACACCACCAACAAACAACTCACCAACCACACCCACCGGCACCAAATTCATGAACGAATCAAGCACGAACATCCGCATACCCGGCAACGCCCGACCAATCGGCACCACCGACAACGTCTGCTCCACCCGCACCGGGAAAACACACGTACCCACCGACGCCTCCGTCGGCCCATACTCATTGATCAAATTCCCCGCACCCACAATGCCCAACCACCGATTAGCCAACGCCGCAGGCAAACCCTCACCCGCAACCACCACCACCGGCGCCAAACCCGCCAACAACTCATCCGACAACTGCCGACCCAGAATCTCCAAATGACCCGGCGTCAACTTCAAGAAACTAAACGGAGCAGCCGCCGACAACGACTCCCCCAACTCCGCCAAATCCAAATCCTGATCCACCATGAACACCCGCTGACCCACCACCAACGGAGCCCACACATTCGGCACCTGCAAATCAAAAGCCACCGACGAAAACACCGCCGACCCACCAGCACCACGACCCGCCAACTCCACCGACGCCCAACGAACATGATTCGCCAAACCCCGATGCGAAACCTGCACACCCTTCGGCCGACCCGTCGAACCCGACGTGAAAATCACATACGCCACATCATCCAGATCCACCACACCCGGCAACACCACCGACTCCACCTGCGGCACAGAGTCGACGGTCAGCACCTCCACGCCTTCGGGGCAGCGGTCCACGCGCCCCGACGACGTCACAAGCACCGACGCGCCCGCATCGGCCAACATGGCCTCGACCCGACCCACTGGATACGACGGGTCCAGCGGCACGAACGCCGCCCCCGCCTTCCACACCCCCAGCAGCGCCGCCACCAGATCAACACCCCGATCCAACAACACCCCCACCACCGAACCCCGAGAAACACCCCGCGAGGCCAACCACGACCCCAGCACCACGGCCCTCGCATCCAGCTCCGCGAAGGTCCCACCGTTGACGGCCTCACCCGACGGCACCGCCGTGACCTGGCGCTCAACAGCCGCCAGCACCGACTCCGACACGGGCTCCACCGCGCCGTCGCCATCGGCCAACACCACCGACACCTCACCGGCCGGCAGACACACCACCCGCGCGTCCCCACCCGGGTCCGCCACCATCGCCTCCAGCACCGCCCGGTACATGGCGCCCAGGCGCAGGACGTTGGAGTAGCTGACGACGTGGGGGTCGCTGAGGATGCTGAGCGTCCCGTCCAGGGTGGAGACGTGCAGGTCGAACTCGCTGGACGCCTCGTAGACGGCGTCGTCGAAGCCGACCCGCTCGGTGTCGACCTGCGCGAAGTCGAGGTAGTTGAAGAGGATCTCGATGGGTCGGGCGCCGTCGGTGAACCGCTGCACCGACGGCAGCGGGTAGTGCCGGTGCGGCCACAGCTCCAGCTCGGCGTCGAAGGTCTGCCGGATCAGCTCCGCCCAGGTGGCAGCCGGGCCACGGTGCACGATCGGCAACGTGTTCAGGTGCATGCCGTACACCCGGTCCGCGCCGGTCACCTCGGGCCGCCCGTGGCAGACCAGGCCGCTGGTGAAGACCAGCTCGCCGGTGAGCTGGCTCATCACCTTCAGGTGCGCGGCCAGCAGCACGCTCTTCAGCGCGGTGCCGGTGCGGCTGGCCAGGTCTCGGAGCCCGTCGATCAGGTCGTGCAGCGGCACCCGGGTGCCGCACTGGAACTGGGGGTCGGAGTCGGGGGCGCCCCACCCGGCAGGCAACGCGAAGCGCGGGTGCTCGACGACACCCCGCCAGTACGCCTCGTCCTCGGCGGAGGTCAGCGCGGCCAGTTCCGCGGCGACGAAGTCGGCGTAGCGCACCGGCAACGCGTCGACGGGCACCGGAGCACCGGTGTCCCGCAGCCGCCGGTAGTTGTCGAGGATCTCCATGAGCAGGGAGTGGTGGCTCCAGCCTTCGAGGATGCCGTGCGACATGGTCAGGACGAACCACCAGGCGTTGCCCTCGCCGATCGCACCGGCGACGCGTATCTGCGGG
Source organism: Micromonospora sp. DT15 (assembly GCF_049841475.1). Taxonomy (NCBI): domain Bacteria; kingdom Bacillati; phylum Actinomycetota; class Actinomycetes; order Micromonosporales; family Micromonosporaceae; genus Micromonospora; species Micromonospora sp. DT15. The sequence goes on along the minus strand of NZ_JBNCKJ010000012.1, from coordinate 255,401 downwards.
ACCTCATCCGGCGCGAACGGGTTGGCCCGTTCGGCGGCCATGAAGGCGCTCATCCGGGCCTCGGTGTCCGGGCCGCGCAGGTCCAGCTCGGTGACCTCGATCGGCACCTCGGCGTGCACGAGTTGCAGCGGCACTGAGTAGCCGGTCAGGTCGAACGACGTCCGCAGGATCTCGTGCCGGTCGACGACCGTCTGCACGGCGCGGCGCAGCGCGTCGGGGGCCAGCGGCTGCTCGTCGTGGATCGGGAAGGCCGACACGTTGTGGTACGTGTGCCGGTCGGTGTCGGTCATCGTCTTGACGAGCATGCCGAGCTGGACCTGGGCGATGGGGTAGGCGTCGGTGAGGCCGGCGGGCAGGGCTGCCCGGTCGGCGTCGTCGAGCAGCACGAACGGGACCACCGGCTGGAACGCCGGCTCGACGGGGGTCTGCTCCGCTTCGAGGTTCGCGGCGAGCGCGGCGACGGTCCGGTGCAGGAAGATGTCGCGCACCGAGGCGGGGATGCCGGCCGTACGCAGTGCGCCGACGAGAGCGATGGCGCTGATCGAGTGACCGCCGAGGTCGAAGAAGCTGTCGTCGACGCTCACCGTCTCCAGGTTCAGCACCTGCGCCCAGATGTCCGCGAGCTGCCGCTCCAGGTGGGTACGCGGGGCCACGTGCAGCCGCCCATCACCGGTCACCGACGTGGCGAGGGCGGCCCGGTCGACCTTGCCGTTGGCGTTCAGCGGGATGGACTCCACCGCCACCAGGTCCGCCGGGATCATGTACTCCGGCAGTCGACTGGCGCACTCCTGCCGCACCCGGGCCGCCAGTTCGGCGTCCGGGCTGGCCGGCACGTAGAACGCCAGCAGGCGGGACTCGTCGCCCTGGACCAGGGCCACCACCTCACGCACCCCGGCCACCGAGCCGATCACCGATTCGATCTCGCCCAGCTCGATGCGGTATCCACGGACCTTCACCTGATGATCGACCCGGCCGACGAACTCGACAGCACCATCGGCCAACCGACGAACCAGATCCCCGGTCCGATACAACCGCGACCCCACCGACCCGAACGGATCCGGCACGAACCGATCCGCCGTCAAACCCGACTGACCCACATACCCCCGAGCAACCCCCACACCACCAACAAACAACTCACCAACCACACCCACCGGCACCAAATTCATGAACGAATCAAGCACGAACATCCGCATACCCGGCAACGCCCGACCAATCGGCACCACCGGCAACGTCTGCTCCACCCGAACCGGGAAAACACACGTACCCACCGACGCCTCCGTCGGCCCGTACTCATTGATCAGATTCCCCGCACCCACAATGCCCAACCACCGATTAGCCAACGCCGCAGGCAAACCCTCACCCGCAACCACCACCACCGGTGCCAAACCCGCCAACAACTCATCCGACAACTGCCGACCCAGAATCTCCAAATGACCCGGCGTCAACTTCACAAAACTAAACGGAGCAGCCGCCGACAACGACTCCCCCAACTCCGCCAAATCCACATCCTGATCCACCATGAACACCCGCTGACCCACCACCAACGGAGCCCACACATTCGGCACCTGCAGATCAAAAGCCACCGACGAAAACACCGCCGACCCACCAGCACCACGACCCGCCAACTCCACCGACGCCCAACGAACATGATTCGCCAAACCCCGATGCGAAACCTGCACACCCTTCGGCCGACCCGTCGAACCCGACGTGAAAATCACATACGCCACATCATCCAGATCCACCACACCCGGCAACACCACCGACTCCACCTGCGGCACAGAGTCGACGGTCAGCACCTCCACGCCTTCGGGGCAGCGGTCCACGTGCCCCGACGACGTCACAAGCACCGACGCGCCCGCATCGGCCAACATGGCCTCGACCCGACCCACCGGATACGACGGGTCCAGCGGCACGAACGCCGCCCCCGCCTTCCACACCCCCAGCAGCGCCGCCACCAGATCGACACCCCGGTCCAACAACACCCCCACCACCGAACCCCGACGGACACCCCGCGAGACCAACCACGACCCCAACGCCACAGCCCGCGCATCCAACTCGGCGAACGACACACCGTTCACCGCCTCACCCGACGGCACCGCCGTGACCTGGCGCTCAACAGCCGCCAGCACCGACTCCGACACGGGCTCCACCGCGCCGTCACCATCGGCCAACACCACCGACACCTCACCGGCCGGCAGACACACCACCCGCGCATCCCCACCCGAATCCGCCACCATCGCCTCCAACACCACGCGATACATGGCGCCCAGGCGGCGCAGGGCGTCGTGGCCGACGTGCCGCTGGCTGGCCTGCAGGGTGAGGAAGCCGAGCCGGCTGAACACGCCGAGCGGGAACTCGGTGGGGCTGTCGTCGATGGACTCGGCGTAGTCGATGTCGTCGGTGTCGATCTGGTGGAAGTCGTGGAAGCTGAACCGCACGTCGAGCATGCGGGCGTCCTCGCCGACCTCCCGCTGCAGGGTGGACAGCGGGTAGCGCCGGTGCGGCCACAGCTCCACCTCGGCGTCGAAGGTCCGCTGGATCAGCTCGTCCCAGGTGGCGGCCGGACCGTCGTAGCCGACCGGAACGGTGTTGAGGTGCATGCCGTACACCCGGTCGGCGCCGGCCGCCTCGGGCCGGATGTTGCAGACCAGGCCGGTGTAGAACCGCTCCGCGCCGGTGAGCTGGCTCATCACCTTGAGGTGCGCAGCCAGCATGATCGACTTGAACGGCACGCCGAGGCGCCGGCCCAGGTCGCGCAGCGCGGATTCGAGGTCCTGCACCGGTACCCAGTGCTCGTGCTTGGCGCCCTCCGGTGCCTCGGGGTCACCCCAGCCGGTGGGCAGGTCGTGACGGGCCCGACCGGTCAGGACACCACGCCAGTACGCCCGGTCGGCGTCACCGGCGACCGACCGCCGTTCGGCAGCGACGGCGTCGGCGAAGCGCACCGACGGGATGGGCCGCGGTGACAGCGGCTCTCCGGCCCGGATCTGCTGGTACGCGCGGACCAGCTCCATGATCAGCGAGTGGTAGCTCCACCCGTCCAGGATCGGGTGGCACTCGGTGATGGTGAGCCACCAACTGCCGTCGGCGCAGGTCCTGGCGTGCAGCCGCAGCAGCGACGGGCGATCGAGGTCGAACAGACGGGCCCGCTCGACCGCGATGTGCTCGCGCAGCTCCCGGTCCAGCTCGGCCCGCTCTGCGGCAGGGCTGTGGTCGTGCGTGACGGCCAGCTCGGCGGTGGCGTGCACCAGCTGCATGGGCATCGAATAGCTGGTCAGGTCGAACGAGGTACGCAGCACCTCGTGGCGGCGCACCAGCAGTGCCGCGGCGGCACGCAGCGCGTCCAGGGAGAACTCCCCTTCGCCACGGACCCGGTAGCTGGTCACGTTGTGGTACGGGTTCTGCTCGGTGTCGGACAGCAGCTCGACAAGCATGCCGAGCTGACCCTGGGTGCACGGGTAGGCGTCCACCAGGCCGGCGGGCAGCGCGGCCCGGTCCGCCTCGCCGACCAGCTCGAACGGGGCGACCGCAGGCTCCGGCTCGGCGGCCGGCCGTGCGGTGAGCAGTTCGGCCAGCTCGGCGACGGTACGCCGCTCGAAGATGTCCCGGACCTCGACGTCGAAGTGCGCGGCACGCAATGCGCCGGCCAGTGCCACCGCGCGGATGGAGTCGCCGCCGAGATCGAAGAAGCCGTCCTGCACACCGACCCGGTCCAGCCCGAGGGTGGCGGTCCAGATGTCAACGAGCTGCTGCTCCACAGTGGTGCGCGGGGCCACGTACGGGCGGTCGACGGCGGCCACCGAACGGCCCGGTGCGGGCAGCGCGGCCTGGTTGAGCTTGCCGTTGACGGTCAGCGGGATCCGGGGCAGCGGCATGAACGCCACCGGGATCATGTAGTCCGGCAGCGTCCGGCCGAGCGCCGTACGCAGCTGTGAGGGGCGCAGCAGCGTCGAGGTGTCGTCGGCCACCAGGTAGGCGGTCAGCCGCTGGTCGCCCGGGTTGTCCTCGCGCAGCACCACGACCGCGTCCCGAACGCCGGGCAGGACGGTCAGGGCCGCCTCGATCTCGCCCAGCTCCACCCGGTAGCCGCGGATCTTGACCTGGTGGTCGATGCGTCCGACGAACTCCAGCCGTCCGTCGGCGTACCGGCGGGCGAGGTCGCCGCTGCGGTAGAGCCGCGAACCGGGCGGCCCCCACGGGTCCGGCACGAACCGCTGCGCGGTGAGGTCGGCGCGACCGAGGTAGCCGCGGGCGACACCCGGGCCACCGACGTGGATCTCGCCGGGCACACCGATCGGCACCGGTCGACCGTCGGCGTCGAGCAGGTGGACGGTGAGGTCCGACAGCGGTACGCCGATCAGGCTGGCCGTGCCGCCCACCTCGTCGGCGGTGACCCGGTGGTACGTGGTGTGCACGGTGGTCTCGGTGATCCCGTACATGTTGATCAGGTGCGGCGCGTCCACGCCACGGCCGGCCACCCACGGTGCCAGGTCGGCGAAGTCCAGTTTCTCGCCGCCGAAGGTCACCACCCGCAGGGCGAGCCGGTCGATCCGGGCGTCGCCGTCGGCCGCGAGCCGGACCAGCGCGCGGAACGCCGTGGGCGTCTGGCAGAGCACCGTGACCCGCTGTGCGATCAGCTCGTCGAGCAGCTCCTGCGGGGACCGGGCCAGCTCGCGGGGCACCACGAGCAGCCGACCGCCGTGCAGCAGGCAGCCCCAGATCTCCCAGACCGAGAAGTCGAAGGCGTACGAGTGCAGCAGGGTCCACACGTCGTCCGGGCCGAACCGGTAGTCGGCGGCGGTGACGGTCAGCAGCCGCAGCACCTGCCGGTGGGCCACCGCGACACCCTTGGGGCGGCCGGTGGAGCCCGAGGTGTAGATGACGTAGCAGAGGTTGTCGACGCCCATGGGCACCGCCGGGTCGGCGGCCGGCTGGGCGGCCAGCTCGGCGACGAGGTCCGGGGCGTCCAGCAGGACTACTGTCCCACCGAAGCCGGCGAACCGGTCGCGGTGGACGGTCGTGGTCAGCACGATCTCCGCCCCGGCGTCGTTGATCATGAAGTCGAGGCGCTCGTCCGGCGAGGCCGGGTCGAGGGGCAGGTACGCCGCGCCGGACTTGAGCACGCCGAGCAGGGCCGGCACCAGTTCGAGGGCGTGGTCGAGATGCACACCGACCAGCCGCTCCGGGCCGGCACCGTGGCCGCGCAGCCAGTGGGCGAGCCGGTTGGCGTCGGCGTTCAGCTCGCCGTAGCTGCGGGTGGTGTCGCCCGCCGTCACCGCAGGAGCGTGGGGGTGGGTGGCCGCCATCGCCTCGAAGACGCCGTGCACGGTGCCGGTCACCGGGTCTGCGGTGACCGGCCCCCGGGTCACCACGGCCAGCTCGGCGGCCCCGAGGATGGCCAGGTCGGACAGTCGGGCCGTCGGGTCGGCCGTCACCTGCTCCAGGAGCCGCACCAGGTGGTCGGCGGCGCGCTCGACGGTGGCCGGGTCGAACAGGGCGGTGGCGTACTCGATCCGGCCGCGCAGCCCGCCGTCGACGCCCTCCATCATGTGCAGCGTGAGGTCCACCTTGGACGTGCGCAGGGGCAGCTCGACCGGCTCCACGCGCAGGTCGCCGGGCCAGTCGGTGGTGGGCGGCTCACTCTGAAGGGTGATCGCGACCTGGTAGAGCGGGGTACGGGACAGATCCCGCTCCGGCTCCAGCTCGTCGGCCAGCAGCGCGAACGGGGCGTCGGTGTGGTCGAACGCGCCCAGCACGGTGTCCCGGGTCTGCGCCAGCAGAGCGGCGAACGAGGGGTCGCCGCTCCACCGTGCCCGCAGCACCAGGTTGTCGATGCCGTACCCGACGAGGTTGTGCAGCTCCGCTCGGCTGCGCGCGGACGACACCGTACCCACGGCGAGGTCGGTCCGGCCGGTGTAGCGCGACAGCAGCACCTGGAAGGCGCTGAGCAGGGTGACGAAGACGGTGGTGCCGGCGTCGCGGGCGACGCCGCGCAGCGCGGCGGACAGATCGGCGCTCAGGGTGAACGGCACCGACGAGCCCCGCCAGTCCCGGCTCTTCGGCCGGGTCCGGTCGGCCGGCAGCTCCACCGGCGTCAGCCCGGCGAGCTGGTCGCGCCAGTAGTCGAGCGACCGGGCCACCGACTCGGCGCGCGACCGGCCGCGCTGCCAGGCGGCGAAGTCGGCGTACTGCACGGGGGGCACCGGCAACCAGGGCTCGACGCCGGCCCGCAGGGCGGCGTACAGCTCGGCCAGCTCCCCGGTGAGCACCGCGACCGACGGCGCGTCACAGGCGATGTGGTGCAGCACCAGGGCCAAGACGTGCTCGTCGGTGTCCAGCCGGACCAGCACGGCCCGCACCGGCCACTCCCGGGCCAGGTCGAACCCGTTGCGCGCGCTGTCGGCGAGCACAGCGTCGAGCGCCGCCTCCCGCTCGGCGCGGGGCCTGTCGGTCAGGTCCACCACCGGCAGGTCGCGGTGCGCCGGCGGGTCGATCACCTGGACCGGAGAGGTGCCGGCGAGGGCGTAGCGGGTGCGAAGGATCTCGTGCCGCGCGACCAGGGCGTCGAGTGCACTGCCCAGCGCGTCGGCGTCCAGCGGGCCGTGCAGCCGCAGCGCGGAGGAGACGAGGTATTCGGCGCTGGTGGGGTCCATCCGGTTGAGGAACCACATCTGCTGCTGGCCGTACGACAGCGGCAGCTCCCCCGACCGGTCGACGGTCGGTATCCGGTCCCGGCGGCCGGTACGACGGCCGGCCAGGCGACGCTGGACGAGTTCTTCACGCAGGTTCGGCTCGTTGGCGATGCTGGTCATGCCGGGGACTCCTCGGATCGCGAAAGGTCGTGGGTGAGGTCGGCGGCGTCCAGCGCGTCGATTTCCGCCCGGATCAGGTCTTCGATGGCGATCGCCTGGGCACGCACCGTCGGGTGCTCGAACACCAGCCGGATCGGCAGGTCGAGGTCGAACTCCTCCTGCAGCCCGGCGATCAGCCGGGCGGCGAGCACCGAGTGGCCGCCCAGGAGGAAGAAGTCGGTGGTGGCGCCGATCCGCCCGTCGAGCAGTTCCGCCCAGATCGCGGCGACCCGCTTCTCGACCACGCTCTGCGGCGCGACGAACTCGGTGGGATCGGCGGCGCCGTCGGCGAGCGCCGCGTCGAGCCGGTTGCGCAGCGCGTCCCGGTCGACCTTGCCGTTGGCGTTGAGCGGGATCCGCTCCACCGGCACGAACAGGCTCGGCACCATGAAGTCGGGCAGCGGCCGGGCGCAGTACGCGGCCAGGTCGGTGGCCTCGCCGACGTAGAAGGCGACCAGGCGGTCCTGGTGGGCGAGGACCACGCAGTCGCGTACCCGGGGATGTTGGGCGACGACAGCGCTGATCTCGCCGGGTTCGATCCGGTAGCCGCGGACCTTGACCTGGTCGTCCACCCGACCGACGAAGGCCATCGTGCCGTCGGGTCGCCAGTGGCCCAGGTCGCCGCTGCGGTAGAGGCGGGCGCCCGGCGGGCCGAAGGGGTCGGGCACGAAGCGGTCGGCGGTCAGCCCGGGCCGCCCGACGTAGCCGGTGGCCAGGCACTCGCCGCCGATGTACAGCTCGCCGACGGCGCCGACCGGCAGCAGCCGCATCGCGTCGTCCAGGATCCGCACCACGGTGTTCGCCATCGGCCGGCCGATCGACACGATCTCGCTGGTCTGTGGTGCGACGACCGGGTACGCCGACATGATCACGGTGGTCTCGGTCGGACCATAGGAGTTGATCAGGCCGCCGGGGCCAAGCCTGTCGAGCCACTGGTTCGCCACCGACCCGCGCAGCACCCCACCGGCCACCCAGAGCTGACCGGCCAGCCGCTGCGCCTGCGCGGCGTCGACCTGCGCCGCCAGCAACTCCAGGTGCGGGGGCGTCATGATGAACCGGTCGTACGGGCCGGCGGTCAGCAGCAGCGCGCCGAGTTGGGTGAGGTCGAACTCCTGCGGAAGCAGGGTCACCGGCTGGCCGGCCACCAGCGGCCCCCACAGGTTGGAGATCGACAGGTCGAAGGCGATGGTGGAGAACAGCGGAGCCCCTCCGCCGGCCGGGCGGCCTCCCCGGTCGCCGAGCGCCTCGGTCTCGGTGGCGCAGGCCAGGAAGTTCGTCACCGCCGCGTGGGAGAGCAGCACCCCCTTGGGGCGGCCGGTCGATCCGGAGGTGAACAGCACGTACGCCGTCTGCGCCGGGTCGAGATCGCGGGCCGGCGCGGTGTGCGGTTCGGCGCTGACCATCAGCCGGTGGGTGTCCACCTGGAGGGTGGGCACCCCGAACCGGTCGGCGTATCGCGAGTCGGTGATGGCGAGGCCGACGCCGGCGGTGTCGAGCAGGTAGCCGATCCGCTCAGCCGGGTACGACGGATCCAGCGGAAGGCATGCCGCACCCGCCTTCCAGCACCCGAGAATCGCGGCGACCAGGTCCGGTCCCCGCGCCAGCAGTACGGCGATTGTCGCGCCCGATCCGGCGTCGGAGCGGCGCAGATGGTTGGCGAACTGGTTGGCCCGGTCGTCCAACTCGGCGTAGCTGGTGCGCGCGTCGCCATGGCGCAACGCCACGGCCTGCGGTGTCGCCGCGCGGCGCGCCTCGAACAGGTCGACCACTGTGGTGGCCGGCCGGGGCACCGTCGGCCCGTTCCACTCGTGCAGCAGGCGCTGCCGCTCCTCGGCCGAGAACGGGTCGAGCTGGTCCAGGCGGGCGTCCGGCTCGTCGGCGGCGGCGCGCAGCAGCCGGACGAAGTGGTCGGCCAGTCGTCGTACGGTCGCGTCGTCGAACAGCGCGGTGGCGTACTCCACGGCGCCGGCGAGGGAACCGTCCGGTTGCGGCCACAGGTGCACGGTCAGGTCGGTCTTGGCCACTGTGGACGCCTGCCGCAGCGCCTCGATCGTGATCGGGTCGTCGGCCACCCGGCCGGTGATCCCGCCCGCCTGGTAGTTCAGCGCCACCTGGTAGAGGGGGGTACGGGACAGGTCCCGCTCGCCGACCAGGTCGTACACCACGCGGTCGAAGGGCAGGTCCTGGTGGGCCAGGGCAGCGACGGTACGGTCGCGGACTCGCCTGACCGCCTGAGTGAAGCCGGACGCCGGGTCCAGGGTGCAGCGCAGCACCACCGGGTTGAGGAAGATCCCGGCCGCCTGGTCCAGCTCAGTGGGCCGGTGCCCGGAGGTGGGGGTGCCGATCGGCACGTCCCACTGCCCGGTATGGCGGGCGAGTAGCGTGGCGAAGCCGGTGAGCAGGGTCATGAACGGGCTGGCACCGCAGCGCCGGCCCACCTCGGTCAGGGCGCCCGCGACCTCCGCGTCGACGGTGAAGCCGAGCATCCTGCCCTGCGCGTCCCGCCGGGCCGGACGCGGACGGTCCAGCGGCAACTCCAGCTGGGGCATCCCGGCCAGCGTCTCCCGCCAGTACGCCAGCTCCCGCCCGACGACCTCGTCGGTGAGGTGCCGCTGCTGCCAGACCGCGTAGTCGGCGTACTGCACCCGCAGCTTTGCCAGGTCGGCCGGCCGTCCCTGCGCGGCGGCGTCGCACAGCTCCCGCAGGTCCCGTTCGAGGACGTCGGCGCTGCCGGCGTCGGACGCGATGTGGTGCACGGCCAGCACCAGCAGGTGATCCCGGCCGGCGGCGACGGCGAGCCCGGCCCGCCACAGCGGACCGGTGTGCAGGTCGAAACCCCGGCCGAGCTGGTCGGTGATCAGTTCGGCCAACCCGCCGTGGCTGACGTCGCGCACCTCCAGGTCGACATCTCCCGGCGGTACGACCTGCTGGCGGGCCACGCCGTCGACGACCAGGTAGCGGGTGCGCAACGGCTCGTGCCGTGCCTCAAGCGCGTGCAGGGCCACCCGGACGTGGTCGGGGTGGATGGCGGCGGGCAGCCGTACGTGCACGGGGACGACCCACTCCTTGCTGCGCGGGTCGAGCTGGTCGAGCATCCAGAGCCGGTGCTGGGCGGCGGAGAGCGGCAGCGGCCGGTCACGTCCCACGGGCAGCACGGGTGGAGCCGCCGGGGCGGCCGCCTCCACCAGCCGGGCCTGTGCGGCCACGGTCGTGTGGGTGAGCAGGTCGCGCAGCGTCACCGCGCCGCCCGCCCCGCTGAGCCGGCTCTCCAGCGCCAGCGTCACCAGTGAGGAGCCGCCGAGCTGGTAGAAGTCGTCGTCGACGCCGACCTCGTCGACGCCGAGCAGGTCCCGCCAGGTGGCCGCGACAGTCTGTTCGGCGGCGGTCCGCGGCGACCGGAGCGCCGGGCGGTCGAGAGGGTCGATCGCCGGCAGGGCGGACCGGTCGATCTTGCCGCTGGCGGTGAGCGGGAACTCCGCCACCGGCTGGAACACGGCCGGCACGAGCGCCTCGGGCAGTCGACCGACGCAGAACGCGCGCAGGGCCGCCGGGTCTAGTGACCGGCGACCGGCGACGTACGCGGCGAGCTGCCGGCGACCGGCCGGGTCGGTGTGCCCCACCACCACCGCCGACTGGACGTCCGGGTGCGCGGCGAGCACCGCCTCCACCTCGGCCGGCTCAATCCGTACCCCGTTGACCTTGAGTTGGTGATCGGTCCGACCGACGAACTCCAGGCTCCGGTCGGCGCGCCACCGGACCTGGTCGCCGGTGCGGTAGAGGCGCTCGCCGGGCGGCCCGTACTCGTCGGGCACGAACCGTTCGGCGGTCAGGTCCGGCCGGTGCAGATAGCCCCGGCCCAGGTTGGCCCCACCGATGTAGAGCTCGCCGACCACACACACCGGCACCGGCCGACGGTCGGCGTCGAGGACCTGGACGCGGACGCCGGGTAGCGGGCGCCCGATCGGCACCGGTCCGGCCGGCTGGGCCGGGTCCACCGGGTGGGCGGTCACGTCGATGGCGCACTCGGTGGGGCCGTAGGTGTTCCACACCCGCACCTCGGGCGTGACCATCAGCCGCCGGCACAGGTCGGCGTGCAACGGCTCACCCGCCGAGAAGATCAGCCGCAGGCTGGTGCAGTCGGCCCAACCGGGCTGGTCGACCAGCCGACCGAACACCGACGGCACTCCCTGCAGGACGGTGATCCCGTGCCGGACGACCGCCGCGACGAGGGCGGCGGGATCCCGGTGTGCCCCATCCGGGGCGAGCACCACGGTGCCGCCACTGGCCAGCGGGGCGAAGAACTCCCAGCCCGCCGCGTCGAAACTGACCGAGGTCTTCTGCAACACCCGGTCGCCGGGGCCCAGGCCGTGCTCCCGGATCGTCCAGGTCACCCGGTTGCCGATACCGCGATGGGTGATCAGCACTCCCTTGGGTTCGCCGGTGGACCCGGAGGTGTAGATGGCGTACGCCAGCGAGTCCGGGTCGGGTGACGGCACCGCCGGGGTGTCCGGGCAGGCCGCGATCCGCGCCCGGTCGGTGTCCAGGCAGACAACCTGGCCGGGCGACGCCTCGTCGCGCAACGCGTCGCGGGTGAGCAGCACTCCGGCCCCGCTGTCGGCGAGGAGACGCCGCCGGCGCTCGGCGGGGTGGGTCGGGTCCAGCGGCAGGTACGCGGCACCGGCGCGCCACACTCCCAGCAGCGCGACCACGAGGTCGACGCCGCGGTCCAGGTTGACCGCGACAAGCGATTCCGGGCCGACGCCCAGCTCGGCCAGGTACCGACCAAGTTGATTGGCCCGCCGGTCCAGTCCGGCGTAGTCCAACCGCTCGGACTCGCCGCTTACCGCGATGGTGCTGGGGGTCAGCGCGGCCTGCCGGGCGATCAACTCGGCCAGGGTGCCTGCCCCCTGGGTGGCGGCTGCGGCTGCGGGCGCCGCTGGCGGAACGATACTCATGGTGCTCCTCCGGGGGACCGGGCGCGGGCGTGGGATCGGATCAGTTGGTCAGGCCGTGGTCTGGGACTCCATGCGCTGGCGCAGGCTCAGCGGCCGCATGTCGGTCCAGATCTCGTCGATCCGGGCCAGGCATTCGTCGCGGCTGCCCTCGGTGCCCTCGGCACGCCAGCCGGCGGGCAGGTCCCGGTCGGTCCACCAGACCGAGTACTGCTCCTCGTCGTTGAGCACCACGCGGTAGCTGCGGTTGTCGGTCATTGCCACTCCTTCAGAGAGACCCGGCGAACGCCCCGGTGGCGTCCCCCACGGGTAGGAAGTCGTCAACGCGTACGCCCAGGCGTCGCTGGTCGGCGGTGGCGCGGACGTGCTCGGCGAGCACGAGGTCCAGCACGCCCAAGCCGAACGGGGACACCACCACTGGCACGTCGTCGGCGGGCAGTCGCACCTCGCCGCCGGCCAGCGCGCCGATGGTGGCGTGAATGAAGTCCCGGCCACCGGTGAGCTGCTCGGCCAACTGCAACGAGGTGCCCTCACGGCAGGCGTGATCGGCGTCGTCGACCACGTTGCGCGCGGCCAGCAGCCCTTCGGGGAGCAGGTCGCGCAGGGACAGGTGCAGCACCACCGCGCCGGGCCGGCAGGCGGCCAGGTCGAGGTGGGGCTCGGTGGCGGTGGTGGCGATCGAGACCAGCCGGTGCGCGCCCATCGCCTCCTCGGCGGTCCCGGCCAGCGTCGTCGGCATTCCCGGCAGCAGGGTTCGGGCGGTCTCGGCGAACGCCTCGGCCCGGCGCCGGTCGGTGTCGAATACCGTCAGCGCCGGCGGCGCGGCGAGAGTGCCCGCCACGAACCGCAGCACCTGCTGGTTGATCAGCCCGCAGCCGATCAGGGCCAGGCCGTCGGGGCGGCGGTCCGCGGTGAGCAGGCCGGCCGCGAGCGCGGCGCTCGCCGCGGTACGTCGGGCCGAGATGACCGAACCCTCGACCAGGGCCACCGGGTGGCCGGTACGCATCGAGTTCAGCAGGATCGCCGCGCTGGCCCGTTCCAGGCCCATGGCCAGGTTGCCGGGGAAGGAGGAGATCCACTTGATCCCGCTCACCGGCGGGTCGCCGCCGAGGTAGGCGGGCAGGCCGATGATGCGGTCGCGGGGTCGCTGCGGGAAGCGCAGGAAGACCGAGTGCGGCAGGCTCGTACGGCCCTGCTCGTGCAGCAGGTACGCGTGGCGGATCAGATCCACCACCCGGGCGTCGTCGCCGTCGAGGATGTCCCGCACAACAGCCCGACCGATGATCAGCACGTGGCGTCCTTCCACAGGTGGGTGATCTCCCCGAAATGCTGGGAAACCCATAGATCCGAATAGATGGTGTCGAGGTAGCGGTCGCCGTTGTCGGGCAGGATCAGCACGGCCGTGGCACCAGCCGGGATGTCCGCCATCCGTCGGCGTAGCGCGGCCACGGTGGCGCCGGACGACCCGCCGGCGAGGATGGCCTCCCGGTACAGCAGCAGCCGGCAACCGACCACGCAGTCCAGGTCGGAGACGTGCATGATCTCGTCGGGTGTGGCATCGGCGGCCAGGGGCGGCACGATCGAGGCGCCGTGCCCGGGGATCAACCGGACCGCCGGCTCGTCGCCGAAGATGGCACTGCCGACCGCGTCCACCGCCACCACCCGCGTGGACAGCCCCTGCTCGCGCAGGTAGCCGACGCAGCCGACCAGCGTCCCGCAGGTGCCGGTGGAACAGAACAGATAGTCGATCTGCCCGTCGAGCGCGGTCACGATCTCGGCCATCGTCTGCCGTTGCGCCGCGGCGTTGAGCGGGTTGGCGTACTGGTCCGGGCGGTAGGCGTACGGGACCTGCTCGCACAGCTCGCGGACGCGGCGCTGCCGGGCCGGCAGGTATTCGCCGGTGACCGGGTCGGGGTGCTCGACCATCTCGATCTCCGCGTGGTACGCGGTCAGGATCGCGAGGTTCTGCCGGGTGGTCTTCGGGTCGACCACGCAGATGAACCGGATCGCGTAATACGCGCAGAACTGCGCGAGGCCGATGGCCAGATTGCCCGAGCTGGACTCGACGACAACCGATCGGCCGGGTACCAGCTCCCCGGATTCGACCTTGGCGCGCAACATGCTCAGCGCGGTGCGGTCCTTGATGCTGCCGCCGGGATTGAACCGTTCGAGCTTCACGAACAATCGGGAGGGGAACTCCGGAAACAACCGGACCAGCTGTACCAGCGGTGTGTTCCCGACCGTCGAGAGGATGCCCTCGCGCACCGTTCCTCCCTCCACAAGTGATCTACCAACGCCACGACGTTGTCAATCGGCGCTATACCGGCCCTATACCGGTGCTCGGGCGGTCAGCGCCGGGCCTGGACCCGGCCGGCGACGGGGGTCGCGCCGACCGGACCCGGCCCGTACGGCGGGCACACCGTCCCGGTGGCACCAGAGGCGCCACGGGGCCACGCCGCGCCGGTCTATGAAGTGCCGAGCGCCAGGAGTTCGCGCAGTTCCGCCTGGTCGACCATCGGCGCCTGGGACACCACCGTCTCCGGCGTCGTGCAGGCAACCCGCAGCATCTGGAGGAAGTGCCCGGCCAGCCGCTGCACGGTCGCCTCGTCGAACAGGTCGGTGTCGTAACCGAACTCCGCCTGGAGCCGGCCGTCCTGGTACTGGGTGAGGGTCGTCGACAGGTCGAACTGGCCCTCGTCGTACGGGATGTCCAGCAGCCGGATCTGGTGCCCGGCGAACGCGTGCCGCTGGCTTGTGTAGTTGTCGCCGTGCTGGTGAGCCAGCAGGGTGACGGTCACCCGCACCGGCGGATCCTGGTTACGTCGGCCCGATCGGAGCAGCGGGAACGGGTAGGCGGCGTGGGCCACGGCGTCGGTCAACTGTCGGCCGGCCGCGGTGATCGCCGTGGCGAACGTGGTGTCCGCGTCGAACGAACCCCGCAACGCGATCGTGTTGATCAACATGCCGACCACCCCGCGCAGCGCCCGTCCCCGGCGCAGCGACGCCGGACAACCGACGGTGAACTCCCCCAGACCGGTGTAGCGGTACATCGTCGCCTGGAACGCGGCGAGCACGACCGCGTACGGCGTCACCCCGGCCGCCGCCGCGGTCTCCCGCAGCCGGGCGGCGAGGTCGTCCGGGAGTTCCTGGCTGAACGCGCCGCCACGGAACGAACGCACCGGCGGACGAGGCCGGTCGGTCGGAAGGGTGGCCGCCGTGGCACCGTCGCAGACCCGATCCCAGTACGCGCGCAGCCGCTCGCCGCGCTCGCCGGCCAGCGCCGCCCGCTCCCGGGCCAGGAAGTCGTCGTAGCTGCCGGAGACCAGCGGCAACTCCACCGGCCGCCAGGCCTGCAACGCCCCGTACGCGGCGTCCAACTCCTGCCAGACGATCCGCTGCGAGTGGAAGTCGGTGGCGATGTGGTGGATGACCACCACCAGCACGCAGTCGGTACGCCGCCGCAGCAGCGCCACCCGCATCGGACCGTCCCGCTCGAGCCGGAGCGGCCGGTCGCCGAACTCCTGGCAGCGGCGCAACAGCCCGTCGTCGTCCAGGTCGGGAACATCGTGGACCTCGACCTCGCACCCGAGGTCGGGATCGACGACCCGCACCGGCCCCTGCTCGGTCTGCACGAACCGGGACCGGAGCAGGTCGTGGCGCGATCGCACCGCCGCCACCGCCCGGCGTACCACGTCCGGGTCGAGCAGGGGTTCGACGTGCAGCCCGTGGACCACGTTGCTGGCCGGGCTGTCCGGGGCCAGCCGGTGGACCAGCCACAGCGCCCGCTGCCCTACCGACAACTCCCGGACGTCCTCGGTCACACCGCAGACCGGGCGGAGAGGACGAAGTCGCTGAGATCCTGGACCTTGGCGAAGCTGCCGACCAACTCGTCCGGCACCTCGATGTCGAAGTGGGTCTCCACGGCGGCGAGCAGGTCGACGAGCTTGAGGCTGTCCAGACCGAGCTCGACGAAGGTGTCGCCGGCGTTGATCTCCCGGTCGACGTTCTCGGTCATCAGCTTGCGGGTGAGCGATGCGACGTCGAGGGACACCTGGTTCACGGTCAGCGTCATGGTGCTTGTCCTTTCTGAGGAAGGGTCGTGATCGGAGTGGTCAGGGCATCCGGATGAGCTGACCGGCGTAGGCCAGTCCCGCCCCGAAGCCCAGCAGCATCACGCGGTCGCCGGGGGTGGTCTGACCGCTCTCGTACAGGCGGCTGAGCGCCAGCGGCACCGACGCGGCTGAGGTGTTGCCGGTATCGATGATGTCCTTGGCGACCTTCTCGTCCGGGATCTGGAGGATCTCGGCCAACTGGTCGACGATGCGGAGGTTCGCCTGGTGCGGCACGAACCAGTCGATGTCCGAGAGCTCGACACCGGCCAGGGCGCACACCTTGCGGGCCACCCTCGGCACGTTCTTGGTCGACCACCGGTAGACCAGGGGGCCGTCCATCTTGGCGAACTCGCGGCCGTTGGCGTCCCACTTGGTGCCGAGGATGTCGGACCGCGCGCCGTCGCTGCCCCACACTGTCGGGCTGATGCCGTCGACCTCCGCGGGAGAGACCACCGCGGCACCCGCACCGTCACCGAAGATGACGTACGTCGCCGGGTCCTCCGGGTCGATGAACCTGCTCAGTTGTTCCGCTCCGACGACCAGCACGTTGCGGGCGCTGCCCATCCGGATCTCGTTGGCCGCGATGCCGATCGAGTAGGCGAAGCCGGCGCAGGCAGCGTTCAGGTCGAACGCGCCGGTGGCGGTGATGCCGATACGGCTGGCCACCTCGGGCGCCCCGCCCGGGATGCGGTCCTTCTTCGTCGCCGAAGCGAGGACGACCAGGTCCACGTCGGCCGGGTCGACGTTCGCCATGGCCAACGCCTTCCCGCCGGCCTCGGCGGCCATCATCGTCACGGATTCCTCCGGCCCGGACCGGTAGCGCGACCGGATGCCGGTCCGCTCCTCGATCCACTCCGGAGTCACCCCGGCTTCCTCGGCGATCTCCTCGTTGGTGATCAGCCTGCTCGGCCGGTACGCCCCCAGCCCGGTGATTGCCGCACCTGTCATCTGTGCCATCGCCTCCTCCGCACCACGCCTGGTCGGCGTCCTGGTGGCACCGTCCGGAGGCAGTGTTCGGCGGGGCTCTCATAACTTCTCTACATCGCGCCCGGTATGGAAAAGAGATAGCCCGGCACCGGACCGTTCGGCGGACGTGTGTCGCCGCTGGCGGGCACGCCCATTCCGAGGGAGCGCGCATGGAGGAGTTCCGAACAAAGGTCGCGGTCGTCACCGGAGCCGGTTCGGGCATCGGCCGGGCACTGGCGGTCGAACTGGCCGCCCAGGGCGCCCGGTTGGCCCTCTCCGACGCGGCGGAGGAGGGCCTGGCGCAGACCGCGGCGAGCTGCGCCGAGCGGGGAGCCGAGGTCCGCACCTACCGGTTGGACGTCACCGACCGGCTGGCGGTGCAGGCCCACGCCAAGGAGGTACGCGCCGACTTCGGCGGCGCCGACCTGGTGATCAACAATGCCGGGGTGACTCTGTTGGCCTCGATCACCGAGGCCGAGTGGGACGACATGCGGTGGGTGCTGGACGTCGACTTCTGGGGCGTTGTGCACGGCACCCGGGCTTTTCTGCCGCTACTCGTCGCCTCGCAGGGCCACCTGGTGAACATCTCCAGCATGTACGGGTTGACCGCGGCACCTGCGCAGAGCGCGTACAACGCGGCCAAGTTCGCCGTCCGGGGTTTCACCGAGGCGGTGTTGCAGGAGATGCGGGTCGGCGACGTGCCGGTGAAGGTCAGCTGCGTCTACCCGGGCAAGGTGCGGACCGCCATCTTCAGCAACGCCCGGGCCGCGAAGGGGCTCGGCTACGGCGGGATCCGGGAGCGCTTCGCCCGCGAGGCGACGACCTCGGCCGAGCAGGCCGCACGGCTCATCCTGCGCGGGGTCCGGCGCAACCGGGTGAAGATCATCGTCGGGGCGGACGCGCGACGGGTCGACCTGCTCACCCGGCTGCTCGGCACGGCCTATCCCCGGATCACGGCGCGTCGGGCCCGGACGCAGGCGAGCCAGGTCCGCCTGGAGGCCATGCGGACCCGGCTCGCGGCGCAGCGGGTCAGAACGTCAGACCACCGTCAACTGTGACGACCTGCCCGGTCAGGTAGGAGGCCCGCTCCGACAGCAAAAACGCCACCACCGGGGCGATCTCCTCCGCCTGGCCCAGCCGGCCGAGGGCGGTGCGCTGCTGGACGCCCACGGCCAGGCCGGCCGGCAGGTCGTTCAGCATGTCGGTCTCGATGAAGCCCGGGGCCACGGCGTTGACCCGGATCCCGTACGAGCCGACCTCCTTCGACAGCGCCTTCGTGAAGCCGATGATGCCGGCCTTCGAGGCCGAGTAGTTGGTCTGGCCCGGGCTGCCGGTGATGCCGGCCACCGAGGACACCGTGACGATGGCGCCACCACGACGCCGCATCATCCGGCGGATCGCCGCCCGGCACACGTTGTGGACACCCCCGAGGTTGACGTCGATCACCGACTGCCAGTCCTCGTCGGCCATCATCGCCAACGGCCGGTCACGGATGATCCCGGCGACGGTCACCAGTGCCGCGATCTCGCCCAGGTCCTGCTCCGCCCCCGTGACGAAGTCGCGCACCTGCGCGGCATCGGCGACGTCCACCTGCCGGGCCAGCACCCGGACACCGGTCTCCAGCGCCTCTGCGGCCACCTTCTCGGCGGCCTCCCGGTTGCTCTGATAACAGAAAGCCACGTCGTACCCGTCTGCGGCGAGCTGCCGGACCACGGCCCGACCGATCCCTCGGGATCCGCCACTGACGAGGGCGACCGGTCGTCGAATGTCACTCATGTCGACTCCTTGACGTCGGAGACCCCGGCCGGGACGGCGGGGCGAAGCGCAGCGGCCGGGCGTACCGCGCCGACCAGACGACCGACCTGCATGACCACCTCGGTACCGACCACGCTCTCGCCCCGCACGAAACCCGTGTCGGCGATCAGCCGGATCAGCTCGACCCGGTGCTCGACCGTCTCACCGGGCAGCACCGGCCGGCCGAAGCGGATCCCCTCGAATGCACCCGCGATCGGCACTCCGTCGGTCAGTACGGTGGCCATCGGCCGGTCGTGCCTGATCAGCACCAATGCCGCCTGGCCCCACGACTCCAACAGCAGCACAGCAGGCAGCGGCCGGGTCCCGGTCACCGTGTAACTGCCCACCAGCCGACTCCGGGGTACCAGTTCGCTGACTCCGTCCACCAGGAGCATCGGCGGTCGGTGCGGGATGAGCCGTCGAATGTCGTCGCGGTCGAGCATCAAGGTTTTCCTTCCTGATAACGCAACACCACCTCGGCGGCCGGTACACCGGACACGGCGACCGTGCCCCGGCGTAGCCCGCCCTCGCGCCGGACGGTGATGACCAGCTCGTCGTCGAGATCGATCGTTCGGAGGAACCGGCAGGACACCAGCTCGGCGAGGATCTCCGACGGCATCGCCGCGAGGACGGCGCGGTGCACGTACTCGACGATGTAGACACCTGGCAGCAGGGGGAAGCCGGGATAGTGCCCGACGAAGACCGGGTCGTCCCGGTCGGGTCGAACTCGACCGACGATCTCGTCCCCGCTGGCGTGGTCGAGGTCGATCCGCGCGTTGGTCGCGCACTCGGGCGGGATCAGGATGGTCACGCACTGACCGTGCTGGCACCGGCTATATCTTCTCCATACGCCGGGAGCACGCGGAGGCGCAGGCGCGGCTACACCGGCAACGCCGATCGGGCGGTCACCACGCGGTGGTCCACCGGGTCGGCCTTCTCCCGCGCGAAGACCCGCACCAGGTCGTGGAAGCGGTGTCGCTGCCGCCGCCCACCGTCCGAGCCCGCGATCTCCAGCAGCCGTGCGTCGACCAGGCTCTCGGCCACCTCCTCCCCCACCCGGGGCGTCACGCCGAGCACCCGGGCGGCGGCGCCGATCGGGAAGTCGGCAGTGTTCAGCAGTGCCAGCCGGCGCAGCGCGACCTGGCTCTCGACCTCCAGCTCCTGGTAGCTGCCCTCGATGCGGGCCCGCACGTCCAGCGTCCCCAGCCGTAGTTCGTTGAGACGGAACCGTTCGTCGGCCAGCCGCTGCGCGAGGTAGCGCAGCGACCAGTGCGGCCGAGCGATGAGTCGCGCCGCAGCCACCCGGATGCCGATCGAGAGCCGCCCACACAGCTGCACGATCCGGTGTGCGGCACCGAGCTCGGCGGCCACCCGCGGCAAGCCGACGATCGTGGCGAACAGCTCCAGCGCCTGCGCCGGGTCGAGGATGCCGACCTCGACGCGGGTGACACCGGGCAACTCGGAGAGGCGGCCACGACAGGTCAGGATCACCCGACAGGACGGGTCACCGGGCAACAGCGGGCGGACCTGCGGATAGCTGGCAGAGTTGTCGAGTACCACCAGGACCCGCCGGCCGGCCAACTGGCTGCGGTAGAGGCACTCGCGTTCGTCGAGGCGCCTCGGGATGGCCTCCTCGGCATTGCCGAGGCTCCGGAGGAACCAGCCCAGCACGTCGCCCGGGTCGATGGCGTTGCCCCGGGTGCCGCCGAGGTCGGCGTAGAGCTGCCCGTCCGGGAAGTCGCTGCTGGACAGGTGCGCGGCCCGCAGCGCCAGCGCCGACTTGCCGACGCCGGCCATCCCGGTCAGCAACGTCCGTTGCGGAGCGGACGGCGACGTCTCGGCGAGCAGCCCGGCCAGCGCCCGCAGCTCCTGCTTCCGGCCGCAGAAGTCCTGCGCCCCGGGCGGCAGCATCGCCGGTCGGACGTCGCGCCAGCCCGGTCCCTGCCGCGGTGCGACAGCGGCGTCGGGCGTCCCGGGGCCGGCCAGCACCGTCTGGTACGCCTCGGCGAGGGCCAGGCCCGGATCGGCACCCAACTCGTCGGCGAGGACCCGCCGGCCCTGGTGGTAGACGGCCAGTGCGTCGGCCTGGCGGTCGCATCGCAGCAGCGCCGTGATCAGATGGCTGCGCAGCAACTCGTGCAGCGGCTGCGCGGCGACCAGATCGCTCAGCTCCACCACCAGGTCGGCCTGTCGGCCCAGCATCAGGTCGGCCGTGATGCGATCCTCCAGGGCCGCCATCCGCACCTCGGCCATCCGGGGCGACTCCGCCTCGATGAGGTGGTCGGTGACGTTGCTGAGCGTCGCTCCGCTCCACAACGCGAGCGCCTCGTGCAGGTCCCGCGCGGCCTCCTCGTGCCGGCCGGAGCGCAGTGCGTCCCGACCCAGTCCGGCCAGCCGTTCGAACTCCTCGATGTCGAGTCGGCTGTCGCGCATCCGCAGCAGGTACCCGGACCACTGCCGGACGATCTCCACCTCGTCGCCGAGATACTTCCGCAGCCGGGAGACGTAGTTGTAGAGCTGGGCGGCGAATGTCGCCGGCGGCTTCTCGTCCCACAGCAGCTGGCAGAGACGCGCGTCGGAGACTGTTCGCCCTCGGGCGAGCAACAGGACGGCCAGGACGGTGCGCTGCTTGGCGCCGTCCAGCGGGACCTCGCCGCCGTCGCGCCAGGCGCTCACCGGCCCCAGTACGCGAAACTCCACAGTCGCTCCGATCGGGTCAGCCCAACGAACAGTCGGAGAGTCGACCACCGCCGCGCATCGACACATCTGTGCCCGCCACCCAAGTTCCGTCGTCCGCACCCGCGTGTTGTCGCCACCCCACCGACACCGGCTCCCTCCGGGCGGTCATCACCGACAGTCGTCCGGACCGCACCGGACAGTGCGCGAACTGCGGCGACCAGCCGGACCGACAAGAATTTGGGTGGATCCCACGCATGAGATACCCGTCGTCGCTTGGCACCCTCAACTCGATGAACACCACAGACGTCGACGGCCCACCCAGCCTCGCTCCGGCCGAGTCGCCCCGACTCCGCCGGGGCTGGTGGGCGCGGGGCCTGGCGCTGCACGAGCGGGTGACCGCCGGCGGCGGCACCGACCCGGTGGACAGCGAGCGGTTCGGGCACGCACGGTCGCGGCTGGATCTGTGGCGGGCCGACCGTGGGCCGGAGCTGGACGTCCGGCTGGGCGAGCTGGGCGTCGACGAGGACCGGTTGCTCACCTTCCTCGCCGAGGACGACGAGCACCTCGCCGCGCGAGTCGACCCACCGCCCTGGGCGGTCCTGATCGAGTCCGCGGTGCACGCCGCCGCACCGCCTCCGTCGGTGCCGGTCCCAGCGGACTGGAGGGCGGCGTTCGCCCTACCGTTGCGCCCGTTGGTCGACCAGGCGAGGGCTCGCTTCCGCCGGGGCTCCGGCCCGGTGACCGACGCCCAGGTCGACCTGGGCGCGCTGGACGCCGCGTTGGGGGCCACCCTGGAACGGCGTCTGGCCGCGCTGGCCGCCCGTACCTTCGTCGAGGAGCTGCACCGCCGCAGGATCGCCGGCCTCCTCCAGGGTGCCGACAGTCGCGCCCGATTCATCGGCTTCGTCCGCCAGCTTGCCACCCCGGCAGGGCTGGCTGCGCTGTTCACCGATCTTCCGGTCCTGGCCAGGCTGCTCGGGCAGGCCACCGCGCACGCCACCGACGCGATGCTGGAGCTGCTCGCCCGGTACACCGCTGACCGGGACTGCCTGGTCGACAACCTCCTGGGCGGCGTGGACCCCGGCCCACTGGTGGCCGTCGACGACGGGCGGGGTGACCCGCACCGGGCCGGCCGGACCACCACCGTGGTCCGGTTCGCCGACGGCCGGCGGTTGGTCTACAAGCCCCGGGATCTCACCCACGACGACCGGCTGGCGGCCTTCGTCGGCTGGATGAACCGGATGGTGCCCAGCGTCGGCATGCGGGCGGCCGCCTGCCTGGTCCGTCCGGAGTACGGCTGGACCGAGTTCGTGACCGCGGCACCGCTGGCCGACCCGGACGGCGCGGACCGCTTCTATCGACGACAGGGTGCGCTGCTGGCGCTCGCCCACGCGCTCAACACCACCGATCTGCACTACGAGAACGTGATCGCCAGCGGCGAGGACCCCGTGGCCATCGACGCCGAGACGTTGTTCAGCCCCAGTTGGCGACCGGCATCCGAGAGCGGCGATCCAGCCGCCGACCTGCTCGCCGCCTCGGTGCACCGAACCGCGTTGCTGCCGCTGATCGTCGTCGGTGAGCAGGGCATCATGGACCTGTCCGGCGCCGGCGGCGACGAGGGACGGCAGAGCCCGGTCAGTCGGATCGACTGGGCGGACCCAGGCACAGACCAGATGCGCCTGGTACGTCGCGCGTCCACCTTCGACGGTGCCTCGAACCGGCCCCGGCTCGGCGACCGGGTGATCGATCCGGAGGACCACGAGGCGGCGATGCTGGCGGGTTTCCGGCTCGGCTACGAAGCAATCGAGGCCCATCGCGGGGACTTCGCCCAGCTGGTCAAGGCGTCGTCCGCCATGACGGTGCGACTCGTCGTGCGGCCCACCTGGGCCTACCGGACGCTGCTCGACGAGGCCACCCATCCGAGCCTGCTGCGCGACGGTCTGGACCGGGACCGGTTCCTCGGGCGGCTCTGCGGCCGGACCACACTGCCCGGCGACCCAATGTTCGCCCGCCACGAGATCGCGGCCCTGTGGCGCGGCGACGTGCCGTACTTCCACGCCCGGGCCGACAGCCCCCAGCTGGCGGCCGACGGGGAGCCGACCGCGGTGCCGCTGTACCGCAGCGGCGTCGACGCGGCACTGGACCGGATCGCCGGGCTCGGCGAGGCCGACCGGCAGGACCAGGAATGGGTCATCATGGCCAGCCTGGCCACCCGCCGGCCGGTCGGCGCCCATGGCGACAAGGCGCCAATGGAGGGTGCGTCGCACGGAACCGCCGCCCCACCCGAACGGCTGGTCTCGGCAGCCTGCGCGATCGCCGACCAGATCGTGGCCCGGGGCGCACCAGGCCGGGACCGCGTGAACTGGCTCGGCCTGGAGCTGGTCGACAACCGGCAGTGGCTGCTGCTCCCGATGGGCGCCGGCCTGGCCAACGGGTACCTCGGCGTGGCGCTCTTCCTCGGCCAGCTCGCTCACATCAGCGGCGTGGCCCGTTACGGCGACGTGGCCCGCCGGGCGGTCGCCGCGACCCCGGGGCTACTGCGCCTACTCGCGGATCGCCCGGAGCTGGTCACGGCGATCGGCTGTGGCGGGCTGCACGGCCTCGGCGGACTGGCCTACGGGCTGGCTCGGCTGGCCGTGCTGCTCGACGACCCGGAGATCGGTCGGTGGGTCGACACGGCTGTCGAACTCGCCGAGGTCGCGGTCGCCGGCCCCGCCACCGACGACTGGGCCACCGGCAGGGCCGGCTGCCTGGCCGCGATGACATCGATCCACGCCGAGCTGGGTCTCGATCGGGCGGCGGCGCTGGCCCGGACCTGCGCCGACCAGCTGGCCGGTACGACCGCGTTCGATCACCCCGCCAGTCCGGCTGGCTTCGCCGATGGCACGGCCGGCATCGCGTACGCCCTGCAACGGTTCGTCGACGCCGGCGGCGGCTCACCGCAGCATGCGGACGCGGCAGACAGAGCCCTGCGGCACGCCCGGCAGACCCCGACCAGCTCGTCCGGGTGGTGTGCCGGCACCGCCGGCCTGGCACTCGCCCTCGCCGGTCGACACGACGCGGGCACCTCGCCCACCACAGACCCGGACGCGCTGGCTCACCTCGTCCGGCGCTTGGCTGTTCGGCCACTGTCCCGCGACCTGAGTATCTGCCACGGCGAGTCCGGTATCGGTGAGGCGCTGACCGTGCTGGCCGCAGGGCCGGCTGGCCCTGCGGCCGCCGCCGCGCTACGGCAGCGGACCACCCTGCTCCTCAACTCCCTGCAATGGCAGACGCGCCACTGCGGCACACCCGAGGGAGTGCTCACACCGGGGCTGCTGACCGGCCTCGCCGGCATCGGCTACGGACTGCTGCGCTCCGCCCTGGCCGCACGGATTCCGTCCGCGTTGCTCCTGGAACCCACCCCACAGCCAACCGGACCCGACTGGCTGTCGCTCACCAACCCGTTCACCACGAGGAGAGAAGAACAATGATGTCTCAACAGCTCACCGCCGACGTCACCCACGTCGATACCGCCCCCGTCGAGACCGCCCACTTTGAGGACCCGCACCCCGCCGGGGAGCCAAAGGTCAGCCCGATGGTGGCCTTCGGCCTGCGTACGGCGGCCCTGGCCGGTCTGGCCATCCCGGTGGGCCTCCTGGTGGGACACCTGGTCGCTGGCGACGCCGGAACCGTCGATGCCGCCGCTCCGCTCACCACCTGCTGCCCCACCTTCGCTCTGTGACCCTGGGCGGAAACCACCCGGTCAGCGCGGCGATCAGTCCGGTCGGACGATAATCCCGCCAGGCTCGGTGCGCCTGCTGTCTGACCCTGGTCATCGATGAAGTGCCTCGCTATCGTTGCCGCCGTGCAACGATCACGCGTCCTGGTCGGCCGAGATGCGGAATTCGGTGTGCTGATCGGCATGATCGAGGCTGCCCGCGTCGGGCGCGGGGGCGCGGTCTTCATCGTCGGAGAGGCCGGCGTCGGCAAGTCGCGGCTCGCCGCGGCGGCCGCCGAGTCCGCCTACACCGCCGAAATGAGTCTGCTGCGGGGGCGGGCCAGCGCACTCGGCACCGGAGTGCCGCTGCGCCCGCTCACCGAGGCGGTGCTCTCCCTGCTCAGATCGTCCACCGTGGACGTCGCGGCGCTCGGCCCGTACGGGCCGATCCTCGGCCGGTTGGTGCCCGACTGGGGCACCCCTCTCGCCGACCAGGAGACCGGATCGGTGGTGATCCTGGCCGAGGCGGTGCTCCGGCTGACCGGTCTCGCCGGCCAGGACCGCGGGTGCCTGATGGTCCTGGACGATCTCCAGGACGCCGACGCCGAGACGCTCATGGTGGTCGAATACCTGATCGACAACCTCGACCAGCAGCCCACCCTGCTGGTCGGCGTCCTCCGGGCGGACGACTCCCCCGCGCTGGAGGTCGCTCGGGCAGCAGCCCGCCGCGGCCGGTGCACCGTGATCGAGTTGGGCGGTCTCGGGCCCGAGGACCTGCGCGCCATGGCTGGGGCATGCCTCGGCGTGGCGGCCGATGAGCTGCCCACGGCCGCGGCCGAGCTGCTCTGGGGCGGCAGCGGCGGCAACCCGTTCCTCATCGAGGAGATCCTCGCGGCGATGGTGGAGAACGGATTGCTCCGGCACGGTCCACAGGGGTGGCTCGTCACTCCAGAGGCGCCCACCACGCTGCCCACCGCCTTCGCCAGAAGCATGGCGCACCGGATCGAGAAGCTGAGCCCGCAGGCCCGGGAGCTGCTGTCCTGCGGCGCCCTGATCGGGCAACGCTTCTCGGTGGCCGTGGTGCAGTCGGCGACAGGGCTCAGCGACCGCGACCTGTTCAACCATCTGCACGGCGACATCGTCGCCCAGCTGGTGGCACCGGACGACCAGTTGACAGACTGGTACACCTTCCGGCACCGCGTCACCCGCGAGTCGCTGCTCGCCCTGGTCGAGCCGGCCACCCGGCGGGAGTTGGCCCACACCGTCGCCGAGGCCGTCGCGAAGGTCCACCCGGAGTTGCCCGGTGAGTGGTGCCAGATCTCCGCCACCCTGCGCGTCGAGACCGGCGACGCCCTGTTGGCCGGTCGGCTCTTTGCCGAAGCTGGCCGGAGGGCCCTCGCGCAGGGTGCCGCCACCTCGGCCGTCGCCCTCCTCGACAGGGCTTGGGAGCTCCAGGCCGACGGGCCGGCCGAGGCCCGCGCCGACACCCTGGAGACGCTCCTGCAGGCTCTCGGCGAGGCTGGCCTGGTACGGCGGGCACTGGAGCTGGTCAACAGTCCGGACCAGGTGGCCGGTCTCCCCGCTCGACGGCAGGCCAGGCTGCACACCCGGCTGGCCTGGACCGCGGTGTTGGCCGGGGAGCTGACCGACGCGCTGGCCCAGGTGGAGATTGCCCGTGAGCTGCTCGGCCCGGACCCCGCGGCGGAGGACGCAGCTCCGATCGACGTCGTCGCCGCACACCTGGCCCTGGACACGCCGGGGCGGGACCAGATGGAGGTCGCCGAGACCCTGGCCCGCCGGGCCGCCACGGTCGGCGCCGCCGTGCCGCTGCCGGTGGTGGCCTGTCAGGCCTGGCAGTTGCTCGGTGCGCTCGTCCGGCATCGCGACCCGGCCGAGGCTACCCGCTGCTTGGAGCAGGCCCGGTCCATCGCCGCCGAGCACGGCCTGCCGATCTGGGAGGTCCACGCGCTGATTCGGCTCGGCAACGACGACGCGTTGCTGCACGGCACACTGGACCGGCTGGAACAAGCCCGGGAACGAGCGCTGCGAGCCGGGGCGGTGACTGCCCGCCAGCAGGCCGAGGCGAGCATCGCGCTGCACCTGATCATGCGCGGCGAGTACCCGGCCGCACAGAACCTGATCGACCAGGTCCTCACCGCGACGACCCGCCTGAAGCTGATGGAGACCACCCAGTACGTGCTGCTGCTCAGCGCGGTGCTCGCCGCCCACCAGGGCCGGCGGGTGGAGATGCAGGACGCGCTCGCCGAGTTCCGGCGCTGGGGCGGTGACGAGAGCCTGCACACACAGCGGGTCCACGGGCTGGCCGGCACGTTCTGCGCGCTGCTGGAGGAGAACCGCCCGCGGGCGCTGGACGAGCTGTCCCTGGCGGTACGGGCGGATGAGACGAACCCGACCGTGTTCCACCTGGGTGGACGGCTCGGCCTCCAGTTGCTGTTGCGGGCGATGGCCGGCGAGGTCAGCTTTTCGGCGTACGAGGCGATCGTCGGCACACCGGCGAGCCAGCTCCGGTGGGACCGGCAGTTCGCTCTCTTCGCCCGGGCGGTCCTGCTTGGCCGCGCGGGTCAGCACGACGCCGCGACCGCCACCCTGGCCGAGGCCATGGAGGTCGGCGCGCTGTACGCGATGGGGCGACACCTCGCCCTGCGGCTGGTCGCCGAGTCGGCGCTCGCCGATGGCTGGGGCACCCCCGTGGAGTGGCTGCGTGCCGCCGAGAACTACTTCCACCAGGCGAAGGTGACGCCGGTCGCCGGGGCGTGTCGCACGCTGCTGCGCCAAGCTGGCGCGCGGGTCACCCAACGTCGCCGCGGTGCCGCAGAGATCCCACCCGAGCTGCGGGCGGCGGGCGTGACGGTACGGGAGTGGGAGGTGCTGCAGCTGCTCACCGGCCGACTGAGCAATCGCGAAATAGCCGAGCGACTACACCTGTCACCGCGCACGGTGGAGCGGCACGTCTCCAGCCTCATCACCAAGACCGGCGAGCCAAACCGGATCGCATTGAGCGATATCGCGACCGACTTCGACAGTGGCTGACCGGTCCATGAGCTTCCTGGCGCTGGGTCCACGGCCGACCCGGCTACCGATGCCGACACGGACACACGAGCACCCGCACCAGGACCTTCGCCCAACCGAAGATCCTCTACATCCGGGAAGACCACCTGCTCGACCGCATCCGACACGACCGCGGGCTACACCGTCGCCATCCCGCACTGCGCAGCCCCGACCCAGAAAAGCTTGCCGCCTACTTACGCACCACAACATGATCATTGTGTGTGACCACCACGCGTGGACCATCGAAGCCGAAACCGCGATCTACCCGCTCACCGCGGCGGGGAGCTTCCTCGCCAGGACAGCAAAAATCCCCGCCCAACGGGACGGGGATCACGCAAAACACGAACAACCATCACAGTTCGTGTGGAGATAACGTGTCCGAGGGGGGATTCGAACTCTTGTACGTATCATCTGTGCTCCATTTCGGGTGCACACATGCTTATAGATTACGGCACGGCCAGGGTTGGCTCAAAACTGACCGCATAACCGTACACATGCCTGCAGTCATCGAGTGGACTCAGTGAGACATTAGCGATGCTTGACAGTACTTAGTTCTGGTATCAGATGGTTCGCTGGGCAACGGAATCGAGCATGGTGTCACCACCAGCAGCGGGCAGGTGTGGGTCGGCTACGTCGACGAGGGGATCTACGGCAGCGTCGGCTGGGGTAACAAGGGAGCGCCGCCGCCACCGCTGGGCGCACCTGGGCCGGTCCGGATCAAGTCGTGAGCGTTACCCAAACGGCCTAACGCAGTCTGCCAGCTAGCAGCCTTGGGCGATTTTTTTTACTGTGCCCGAGTTGTTCGAGCGCGATGTGCCGGCCGTCGCGAGGATCGCGCCGAGCACGAGCCAGCAGACCTGGGCGGTCGACAGCTGCTCGTCGGCGGTGGCGAGCCCGACCGTTGCGGTTCCGCCGGCGACCGTCACGGCACGCACCAACGCCGAAGCATCAATGCGGCGAGTGCGCTTGTTGCCGGAACGGTCGACCATGTCTTCCATGATGCCCGATCGCCGCCACCCTGCTCCGGACGCCACGGACGTGGAGGAGCCAACGCCTGCGGTGGCGCGTTGGCTTCTACGCACCCGCCTACGCCGTCTGCGCGAGCAACGCATGCTCACGCAGGAGCAGGTGGCTAAGAAGATGGACTGGTCCTTGTCCAAGGTCATACGGATCGAGAGCGGTGCGATCGGTGTCAGCGTCAATGACATGCGTGCGCTGCTTGCCGTCTATCTCGTCAACTATCAGGCTCAGGTTGACGAGCTTCGGCAACTCGTGTTGATCGCACGGTCCCGGCAGGATCGGCGGATCTTCCAAATGCCACCCTCGGTGCGTGCGGTGTTCGAGCAGGTCGCCCACTTTGAACGGTCCGCGACCGTCATCGACGTTTACGCAGCGACATGGATTCCTGACCTTCTGCAAACCCGTGAGTATGCGGCCTATCTCGCACCCCTACAATTCGCTAGCCAACTTGTGGCCGACGATGTTGCCACGTCGATCATCCAACGTCAGGAGTGGCTGGCACGTCGCGCCGGACGCGTCCAGACGAAATTTCTGATCCAGGAGGCGGTCCTGCACCGCCAAGTCGGCGGATCGTCGGTCCTAGCCGGCCAACTAGGGCGGTTGCTGGAGTCACCATCGGTCCGCGTCATCCCCGGCACCGCCGCTGCACGGTTCGTCGCCGCACCATCATTCGCAATGATGACGATCGGCGACCACGGCACCCTCGCTTTCGTGCACGGGTTCGACGGCAGCGTCAACCTTGTTGAAGAGCCCGAGCGGCTGATACACCTGCAGAGTGCTCTGTCCGAAGCAGGCCAATTCGCCGCCGATGCCACAACATCGTCGCGGCTCATCAAGGTCTGTCAAGTTCACGGCCGGTCTTAGCTGTTGAGGCGGTCTCGGGGGTAGCTGGCGTGGTCGGCGGTCCCAACCCGCCCAAATTCGTTGCGATGCAATGACTGCAGGAGTGGTTGGCAACTCGTGTAGCGCGGTGGGCCAGCGCCACGGCCAGTTCGGGGTCCTGCCGGCGCAACTGTTGCGCCAACTCGGCGATTTCGCCCGGACTGTCGGACGCGGTTCTGGTGATCGAACTCTTTGGAGGCGTCGAGCAGACGTCGGGCTGTGGTGGAGAGCGGTGTCTCGGCGGCGAGCGCGAGGCGTCTGCAAGCGTTCGGCCGGGCAAGAGGTCGTCTGTGTGCGGGTCCGCTTGCCATGCTGTCGCGCGGTGCTCGAGCCGGGTGACGGTGCAGGCCCTCCTCGTTGGCGCAGATCAGCGAGGCGAGTCGGCGCCAATGGCGGAACGGGACGTCGTGAGTCAATTCGAGGCGGATGCCGTCCGGGACGTCGGTGGTCAGGCGGGCTGACCTGACCTTCAATCAGGCGTCGGCGAGCCGCCGCTAAGCATTTCTGCCTTTGGCACGCTTCAGCCGGTCGACGTGCCGGCAGCCGTAGCGGTCGGATTCTTCGGCGCTCAGTGCACGAGGTTCACCGCCCTCGTTCGATATCTGCGCTGGTCAGCCGGCCGACGACGGCTGGGGCCCGCTGGCGCACGGGATCTCTTTAGGCATGTCGAGTACGTCGAGCGGCCAGCCGCAGCCTCGGTGTCATGTTGCGGTGGCCGCCAAGTCGTTAAGGGCTGCGTTGATCACGGGCCAACACATGCTGAGAGTATCGCGGTCTGGAGCATGGCCGATCTTCACCTGGGCGTTGGGATGCACGAGGTTGCGGTATTCGCGGAGTTTTCCAGCAAAACCGCGGACGTCGGCTTGTATCCACTTTTCATGGTGGGCGGTCTCGATCAGCTCATGCAGGGTCCACTTGTCGAGAGGCTTTTGTGCGTTGGGCGTGCGGGCCTTGACGGCGTCGAGGAGAACGCCTTCCAGAAGGCTGCCGAGCATGATGATCGCGCTGGCGTAGGCACCGTTGCGGTCGCAGATTCGTGCCTCGTTGAGCCGACTTTCAAGGACGATCGCGAGGTCGGCGTCGCGGACGATGTCTGCCATGGCCACGTGGAGCATGACGTCTGGTGACTGTTGCTCTTGGTCCTCTGGCTGCTTGTAGGGCCGGATGACGGGTCGCCCCTGGCTGTGTGCGATCTCGAAGCCTTCGATGGCGAGGATGCTGTTGAGTAGCTCGGTGACCTCGGCGGCGGCCAAGGGCTCGTTGCGATGAACGTACTCACGTCGGTCGGCAAGGCGGCAGACGAGCGCGTCGATGGCTCCGGGTGCGTCTCGACGTTGACGGAGCTGGTTGGTGAGCCAGCTTCGGCGCTGTTCGCCGTTGTAGGGCGCGACGTTCTCCCAGCCGGCTTGTTGGAGAAGCTTGGGCAGCTCGGCCCCACGTCGATACACGGGGTAGTCGTCGCCGCCACAAGCGATTCGGGCGATCTCATCGAGGGTGTTGTCGTCGATACTCTCGAGCACGCAGGTCTCCTAGAGGTCGTCTTCGTCATCGGACAGCGTTGTGGGTCTCCAACGTGGCTGCTGGCGTGGTGCTGCGGGCAGTGAACGGGGTTCGATGCCTCGTTGCTGTAGTTGCTGCCAGAGTGGCTCGAGGGCGGCAGCGGGGTCGTGCAGGTATTCGCTGTCCCGGATGCGAATGAACTGCCAACCGGCTCGGCGTAGTTCTCGCTCGCGGTGTAGTTCCTGCTGGACCTGCTCGGGTTGTCGGTACCGCGACGGTGTGTCGCACTCGACGGCCAGCCGGCCGTTGTCGCCGACGACGACAAGATCGATGGCTCGATGGTCGACGGGGTAGTGCGGGACTACGGCGTAGCCGCGGCGCCGCAGCTCCAGGAAGACGCGTTGCTGCAGCAGGCAGGCGAAGGGTTCGGTGCGGGTGTCGGGGGTGACGTCATCGAGCTCGGGATCGACCGTAAAGGTCGCCGGAGGGTGGAGCATGTAGGTCAGCAGGGAGTGGCGAAGGTCGGTGGGATTCAGGCTGTTAGGGGGCACCGAGGTGAACAGCCAGAGTTGGTCACGGGCGCGACTGGCCGCGACGTTGTACCGACGCTGCTCGGTGCGGCCGGTGAGAGCCGTTCTGGCCTTCGTCACAACCATGGACAGCAGGACGATGTCGCGTTCGTCGCCTTGGAAGTCGGGGGGTTGGCCAACTCGAATTTGTCGGTGGCGTATGTCGGCCGGGTCGATGCGCTCGTAGAGCAGCTTCTCAAGGATCTGAGTCTGTTTGCCGCTCTGTAGCGCGATGATACCGATGGTCTTGTTGCGGCACATCGGATCGTCGATGATCTTTTGAACGTGATCGATGATGGCGCTGGCTTCGACCTGGTTGCGCAGGGTTGCCCGTTGTCCCTCTTCCATGGCGTCGTTGACCTGCACGACTCTGAGGGGGTCGAGGCGGTCGGCCCCGAACTGACGAAGTGGGATAAGTCTGCCGTCGTAGAACTGCGCAGAGGACCATCCGATGATTTCGGGCATGCATCGGAAGTGTTCGGAGAGTCGAACGACATCGGAGAAGCGGGTGGCGAGGAGTTCGTAGAGATTCGAGGTGGGGAGGAAACCGTTGCGCAGGTTCAAGGCCATGTCGGCTAGGTGCCGGTCTAGGCTCTCTTGCACGGCCTCGGAGTCGTTGTTTCGGTAGTTGGCACCGGGTGCGCACTGCTTCTCGTCGCCGACGACGATGACTCGTGGTGCCAGCCACAAAAGGAAGAGGTTGTCGACGCTGGCTTGGCTGGCTTCATCGACGATGACGACGTCAAAGGCGTTGGGTCGTGGCGTGATGGTGTCGATCACGGCTGATAGGGGCATGACCCAGGCGGGGACGGCCTGCTGGGCGTTCTTCATCGCCTCGAACGCTGCGGTGAGGTACCGGTCCTTGTTCTTGCCCTGCCCTCGGCCGTAGGCGCCCATGTTGGTCTTGTAGGACTGGAGAGCTTGACGCTGTTCTTCCGTTATATGTTCCAGGCAGTGTTGCAGAGCCTGTTTACCAGCTAGCTCTGCGGTCACGCGGTTGAGTTCTAGTTCAACATCGCCGATGCGCTGCTCGTGGATCTGCTCGGTATCCGTTGGCCGGATCATCTGGCGGTAGGCCGCTGCTGCGCTCCAGGCCCACGACGCTTCGAGGTCGTGGAGACGGTGTCCCCAGGTCGGATCGTTGAGGTTCTCGCTGATCTGGGTGGCGAGTGCCGGGTGGGCGGCGGAGAGTCTCTGGAGCAGCTGTTCGCAGCGCTGTTGCGAGTCCTTGTCGCTCCTGGCCAGATCAAGCTGTCGGCGGGCGGCCGCGTAACGGTCGATGTCGCTGCTTCCGAGAGCAACGCTGAGCTCGGCGGCTTCGGGGGCGACGTCTGGGTTCCGGCGCCATGTCTGCATTCTGTTGGTGAGCTCAGTGATGGCTTCGGACGCCTGCCGTGCCCCGGTGATAGTCGTTCGGTTGTGGCCAATGCGGACGAGGAGGTCCCAATCTTGCGGGCTGCGGACTGCGAAGCGGATTCCGTGGCTGCGGAGAAGGCGCTCCACTGTGTCCCGCACGGCGGCGAGCGTGCGCAGGGCCGAGGCGTTGTGTGAGATGTCGTGGAGATGTGCGACTCGACGGCGTAGCGGCCCGTGGAACGTCGGAACGCCGACCTGGGCCCATGCTTCCAGAGCCGTGGTGACGGCTGTTTCGGCCTGAAGGAAGGTCGACAGTGCGGTCAGTTCTGAGGTGGTGGCGGGCGGGGCGCCGTCAACCGTGCAGCTTTGCAGTAGGTCCGTGGCGTCGAGCTGGGCTCGTGGGGGCAGGTAGCGGCGTAGGCGTCGGCCATTGGCCAGGTGCCTACGCAGACGCTTGGCCTGGCCCGAGAGGCGGCTGAGGTGGGCTGCGGTGAGGGGTGTGGCGCCCAGGTCGATGTCGCAGTCGTTGAGCGCCGTGAGGGCACGTACGTGGGGCTCCACCTCTCGCAGTTCGGCGAATAGGGCCTCCCAGTAGGCCGGGCTTTGCCGGGTTAGGAGCGCTTCGGCGGCTCTGCGTCGCCAGTCTGCGGGGTCCCAGTCCGTGATCGCGTCGGGTAGGCCGCAGGATGCCAGGGCATCGGTGGCAACCGCGACGTGGCGCTGAATTTCAGCAAGGGTGGCGTCATCGAGGGTGGTGAGTGACCAGGCGGTGGCGGTGTGGTCGGCGCCGAGGATCCGCTCAGCGTGAGCGATGGTGGCGATCGTGGCGGCGACGTCCGCGGCGTGTGGAACCTGGTCGGGGTCGGGAATGAACTGCTGGGCTCGTGCGGCGCGTTCTGGTGTGGCGGAGGTGAGAAGCTGCCACAACTGTTGGGCCTGGTCGTTCGACAGGGGCGCATCCCCGCAGGCGCCGGTGGGTAGGGGTTCGATCCAGCCGTGCTGATCGCGGCCGGCGTTGATTTGTTCGACGATTTGCGCGAGCGTGCCGCCGTAGCCAGCGGCGATCGGCGGGTGAATCGTGTACTCCTGTTCGCGGATCACGCCCAAACCCCGGATCGTCTGGTCGAGCTGAGCGCTCAGGCTGGCGCGCTGTTGCCGAAGTTGGGTGATGTCGCTACGTAGCTCGTCGACGGTGATCGTGGAGGACAGCTCCGATAGCGCGGTGATGCTGCGGTCGAGTTCGTCTGTTCCTGTCCGTTGCATGCCCGTCATGAGTACACACAGTTGCCGCACCGACTCGGGTAACTTCTCGCGGAGCACGCGCAGCGCTTGGTCCTTCTGGCTCGTGATGAGCAGCCTCTGGCCGTCGGCGAGCAGCGCGCAGATGAGGTTGGCGATCGTGTGTGTCTTGCCCGTGCCTGGTGGGCCCTGCACGACGACGGTCGTGTCGTCGCTGAGCTTGGCCAGCACCCTGCGCTGCTCTCGGTTACTGGCGAGAGGAAACAGCGGGTCGTCGCTGTTGACCGGGCGATCCCGTCCCGCGCCCTTGAGCCAATTGCAGCGTTCCGTTGCCTCGATCGGGGTCACGAGTTGCGCCAGCCCGAGGGGGGTAGGAGATTCCGCGTCCTCAAGGCTGGCAGCGATGGTGCGGTAGACCCGCTCCAGTCCCTTGCGGTCACGGCGGCGGAGGAACAGGGCTGGGGCGAGGGTCAGCCGTGTCGTGTCGGCCTCGTCGAGGAGCGGAGGTTCCCACCGGTCGTCAGCAAGGTGGAGAGCACGGTCCCAGCAACGGCGCCGCCAGAGTTGCAGTAGGCGCACCACCTCCGGCGAAAAGGGGTGCAGCTGCGTTCCCGTATCGAACCAAGGTAATTCGAAGGGTTTGGCGCGGTATCCGTCCTGTGACGTGAGAAAGTCCTGATCCTCGATCTTCATCCGCTGGTCGAGGGACAAGGCGACCTGCAGGCTGTCGGTCGCCGGGTCCTCAACGATGGCCGCGTTCCAGACCAGCAGGTGCCGCCGAATAGCCCAGCGGCCAGCGGCGCTGGAGGTAAGGAGACCGACACCCAGCACAAGCTCCTCGGCATCGCCGCGTTGCTGTGCCAGGCGCTGAAGTCGCTCCAGGTAGGTGTAGGTGGCGCGCTGCTCCCCCACGCAGCGCTCCTGCTCGGCCCACTTCGTCCACACGGCGAGCCAGTCCTCGTACTCCCGCCGAAGGGAATCGGAGATTGCCGGACCTGTCGCTGCACGCCCACTGTCGTTCGTCACGAGCTGGAGTGGCGGGCCTTCGGCATTGCCGTACTCCGTACCGTCTAGCAGGTCACGAAGCGCTGTTGGGGGTACAGGTGGTTCCGGTGGCGGAGGGTAGGCGACCTGCATGATGACCGGTCCGCGGGAACGCGCGTTGCCTTGCGGCAGCCTACGAAACCAGTAGGCGTTGGCCTCGTCGATCGCGTCGCGATTCGGCCGCTCGCTGCTCTTGACCTGCGCGAGCAGGTGCGCCACGAGACCTTGGGTCAGACGTCTGACGGTAGGACTTGTCGGGGACACGGGGTCCGGCACTATGCCTCCTCGGGCTCGCCCAGCCCAACAGGATGCACGCAATCAACTACTGAAGGCAACCATCTGCCGGAAGGGCGACATCTAGCGACTCCATCAGTGGACAGGGCGCAAGTCGTCGACGGCTGTGCCGCACTTTGCTCCGGGAGGCCGGCAGGGACCCGACGGGTACGGCGCCCCTCATGCGGACTGCGGTGGTAACGAGGTCAGATTGCCCGACTTCCTTTGTGCGGTTCCGTCACGGTCCACCCCGAGGCAGTGCAGTAGAGCAGCGCGCGCTAGTGGCTTCGGTGCCGATGTACGCGGCGCGGGTCAACCCGTACGCGAGGAAGAACGGCGCGGTCAAGGGCCCCACCGAACCGAGCAGCGCCGAGCCGAGCCCGGAGCCCGCGCCCACGCCGGCGAACGCCGGGTCGGACGGCCGACGCGGGTGCGGCTTGCGTCGTCGCCAGACGACCACCGCGATGAGGGACACCCCCAACAGCCATTTGAGCGGCCCCAGCGGGGCACGGACCAGTAGCAGCCCGCCAAGGACAGCCGTGGGCACGGCCCCCAGGGCGAACCAACGCACCAACCGCCAGTTCACCTCCCGCCGGTTGAACCACGCCCGCGAACCGTTGCTCCACAGCTGGGTCACGGTCAGCATCGGCACCGCCATCCGCAGCCCGAACAGCCCGGTGAACACGGGCAGCAGCAACACGCCACCGCCGAAGCCGGCCACCGCCGACAGCCAGGCCAGCGCGAACGCGGCCGACGACGCCACGGCGAGGGCGCCGACCAGATCCATCGCCATGCCCCACCTGTTCCAGACCACCAGCTACGGAAGAGCCCATCCTCGCCGACACCACGACGGCCGCGCCATCGAGCGCGTCCCCGTAGCCGCTGGGCTACCTCGCTCGAAGGGTGAGCAGGGTGATCTCGCTCGGCGCGAAGATCCGGAATGGCGGACCCCAGAAACCGGTCCCCCGGCTCGTGTAGAGCTGGGTCTGGCCATGGCGGCTGAGGCCCTGCACGACCGGCTGGTCGAGCCGGACCAGGTAGTGGAACGGCCACATCTGGCCGCCGTGGGTGTGCCCGGACAGTTGCAGATCCACGCTGGCCGCGACCGCGTCGTCGATCTGCTTGGGCTGGTGCGCCAGCAGCAGCACGGGTAGCCGCGGGTCGGTGCCGGCGAGCGCCGCGGCGTGGTCGGCGCGGTGACCGGCGACGCCGGACGAGGCGGCGGTCACGTCGTCGACCCCGGCGACGACGAGCCGGGCGCCGCCCCGCTCCACCACAAGGTGCCGGTTGTGCAGCGGCTCCCAGCCGAGGGTCCGCATGTGCTCGATCCAGCCCTCAGCCTCGCCGTAGTACTCGTGGTTGCCCGTCACGTACACCCGGGCCAGCCGGGCCCGGACGGCGCCCAGCGGCGCGGCCTGCGCCCGGCGCTGGTCGACCGTACCGTCGGCGATGTCGCCGGTGTGGCAGACGATGTCGGCAGCCAACCCGTTGACCACCTCGGTGGTCCGGGCGGACCAGCGGGCCCGGTTGATCGGTCCGTAGTGGGTGTCCGTCAGCAGCACCACCCGAACGCCGTCGAGGCCGGCGCCCAGCCGATCCACGGTGACGTCCACCCGCCGGACCCGGGGCACTCGCATCGCCTCGGCGTACCCCCAGACGGCCAGGACGACCGAGACGACCGCCGCACCGACCGCCACAGCCCGGGACCGCGCCGGATCGGCGACCCCCGCGGCGGCCAGCGGGAGCCGGGCCACGTTGCCGAGCAGCGCCCAGACGAACAGGATCCAGACCAGGCCAAGGAGTGTGTCCCCCGCCCGGGCCGCCGCGTCCAGCCGCCGCCGGCCGTGCCCGAGATACATCAGAACGGGGAACGCGACCAGCGCGACGACGAACACGCTCGTGCCGGCGGCCACCACCGGCGCCGGCCACCGCGCCGCCACCGTCAACGTCCACCACGGCAGCCCGAACAGCAACGCCAGGAGCCCGACCAGCGTCGCCCCGGACACCAGCGGTCGCAGCGACCCCCGAGCCGGCCGCACCTGTACGGCATCGCCAGCAGCCATTGTCGTCCTCCGTTCGGGTCTGTGCAGCATGACACGGTCCGGGCCGGATCGACCACGCCCGAAAACCGGGACGAATCCGGCCCGTAGGTGATCGACTCGGCGAGCTGGGGAACGGCCCGGATCCGGTCAGCGGGTGGCGGGCGACGCCCGGCCGAGGGTCTGCGCCTGATCATTTCAGGCTCGCCGGCGACGGTCCGTGCGGTTGAGTCGGCGCTGTCGTTTCGCGCCGGTCGCGGTCGACGTGGGCGGCGACGTTGCCGCCACACAGTTCCTGCGCCGAGGCTTTGGCTGCTACTGGGACGAGACGCACCTGCTGGCCGTCGACAACCACGGAGCCTGGCGAACGCCTGGCGGCGGATCGTCGGACGACGAAGACCCACTGCGGAAGAGCTCGAGCGGGCCCGCGACGACCTCGCGCCGTATCAGGTGGCGCTGAGTGGGAGCCGCGTGGTCGGTGGCCATTTCGCTGGCACCTTTATGGGCACCGGATTTCCGCACCCGGCGATGCGGTTGTCCGTGCTTCGTCGCGACGAGGCAGCCGGTCAGGCTCAGGCAGGGAACCAAGCAATGCCGGCAGGGCGCCAAACACGAGGGGAAGGCCGCTCAGCTCGCTGATCCCGACCCATGCGATGTCGTCATGCTCATAACGTGCGCGATTGGTGGGAGAGCCGACCCAGTCTCTGATTTGCCAGACGCCCACGTGAACGGCGTCCTCGCCACTGCCTCCATGCCAGTCGCCCAACCGTGAAGCGGACTCCGCCACAATGTGAACCCCTAGCTCCTCGCGCATCTCACGCGCGAGGGCCTGTAGTTCCGACTCACCCGCATCGACATGCCCCCGGGCAGATCCCAGAGATCCGGGTATGCCCGGCGGGTTGGACTGCGGTGTAGCAGCAGGACCGCACCATTCTTTACGAGTGCGCCGCAGACGACGACATGCATGACGGGATGAGAGCACAGGGATAGGACAGGCTCGCCCGCGCCAGAGGGCACGCGCGGGCATCCGGCTCTGCCGCCGTTCGTAGGCTCGGCCTGTTCGCCGGCCGTCACTGTTGCGTGGATTGCTTGGATCGCCCGCCGTAGAGGGCAGCGAAGACGCGGTCCCGCAGGATCTCGTACTGCTGGCGGCATCGCCGAGGTGGGCCCGGCGGGCGTTGCTGGACTTGACCACCGACTACGACTTCCAGTGGCTGGAACTGGTCAGCTGTCAGGTCGACCTCGCGGCCGTCGGCCAATCGATTCCAATAGTGGTAGCCGACCTTGGCCTCTCCGGCGAGGACCTCGCCGAGGATCAGCTCTCCGCCGAGCAAGTCCTGAATGATCAAGGCAGTCACCCCGCATTGACCACGGGCTGGGTTGCCGGTGTGCCAATCCTGCACATCGTGCGGGTCGCAGGTATCCGCTCCCCAGCCGCCGCGCAGTACCGGCCGCAGCATCTCCAGGTCAATCACGAGAGGGACTGATCGTTGGTCGCGCTCTTCAGACGTCACCCAGGAAGGGTCAGCCCTCGACCGGGTCGAGAGTCAAGGGATACCCCCGCCTCGGGTCCTGGCCGACCGAATGGCGCCACTAGCTGGCGCGCTCATCTGGCACCCCTCTGTGTCAAGGGGCGGCGAGTAGTGGTGTTCTAGGCAGTTGTTGCGGGTCCGGGAAGTGACTGTTCCGAAGTGTCGACCATGGGGATTGGGTCGGCCGCGCTGGATTGAAGAGTCGTCCCCACGTGTCCTCCCGGGCCCGTCCTCGCAAACGGCGTCTTTGATCATCTGCTTGTAGATGGCGTCGGACAGGCGTCGTTTCAGGCAGGGTATGGCTTCCATCGGGGTCTTGCCGGCGGCGAGTTTGCGCCGGTAGTACGCGCGACCTTCGGTGTCGTGCCGCATCTGGACGATCGCCATGATGTGCAGG
Source organism: Micromonospora sp. DT15 (assembly GCF_049841475.1). NCBI lineage: Bacteria > Bacillati > Actinomycetota > Actinomycetes > Micromonosporales > Micromonosporaceae > Micromonospora > Micromonospora sp. DT15. Next base: position 215,427 of record NZ_JBNCKJ010000012.1, on the reverse strand, counting down.
ACCCGGTTGGTGCGCCGGTTCCCGGCCCGGGACAGTCGGTGGCGTTTCTGGTCGCCGGACGAGGCGTCCAGCGGTGCGGTGCCGTTCCAGGAGGCGAAGTGGCCGCGGTTGGGCGTCAACGGGATGTCGGTTCGGTGCTTGCCGACGTCCCGGTCATCTAGTGGTTTGAGCACTCGCAGTCGGCGTTGAAGCACCTGTAACAGCGAGGCTTGTCCCAGCAGTGCCAGCACGCGTCACAGGCGGCATCGTTGGTACGCAAAGTGTGGTGCGCCACGGCTTGCTCGTTTGTAGGATCAACTGGATCATGACAGGTCTCGCAGGTTCCCACTTCGGCGATCTCACGTCCAGTCACAGTGTCCACCCTGCCATCTCCGGCCTGCCAATTGCCATAGGACTCGGAAGGGTAACTGGGGTGGAGACGATCGACTCAACCCAGTGCTGACGCTGCCAAGTTGGTCATCAGACCTGCTTCGACAGACATGACAACGGTAACAAGCGTTGCTACCATCCGGCTCACCTTGCTCTCAGGACTCATTGCCGATACGGACACTGAGACAAGGGTTGAGATGCAAGCCAAACTAAGGAAAATCAGCACCACGGCCCGGTGGGTCAACACCGGGTTCAACCGACCGGCTCCATGATCAATGGTAGCCATGTCCGGCACATGCCGTCTCCTCCGTTCGGCTCGTTAGAAGTCGAGGCGGCCTTGACGCTCACTCACACTGCCCTTGAGTCGATGAGGGCGTCGCGCCGGTCCGCTTAGGACGGCGTGTTTGGCGTCCGGCGACCAGGAGAGCCTGCGGCAGTGGGTACGGCCTCAGCCGTTAAGGCATTCGGAAGGTGTCGTACTCGGTCGCCATGATGCAGGCGTGGCTGCCAAGACCCGGGAGACGATAGCGAACGTCCGCCCAGATCTCCTGCCGGAGCTGCTCGAGGTTGCGGGTTGGATGGGGGCTCTGGGTGACCTCCCCCGAGGCTCGAATCGCGAGGCCCGGTGGAGGTGCGCGACCTGTGGGGTCGAGTGGTGGCAGGCAACTGCGGTGCGGGTGCGAGCCGCACCCGGCTGCAAGGCTTGCCGGAGCCGTCTGCGGCGCAAGGCCGAGACACCAGAGCCGGGCAGTAGCCTGGCGGAAGTCATGCCGGAGCTGGCCGCGGAGTGGCTGGAGTGCGTCACCTACCCGACCGCCACACCCGAGACGATCAGCGCCCAGTCCTCAGCCGAGGCACGGTGGTGTTGCTCGGCCTGCGGCCACTCCTGGGTGGGCCCGATCGTCCGGCGGACCCGGTCCGGGGGCGGCGGTTGCAAGCCGTGCGCGGGCAAGCGCCGGTCGGATGCCAATTCCCGGCGGGTGGCCAACCGGGTCGGCGACGCGTGCCCGGAGATCGTCGAGTTTTTTCTGCACTGGGAGGATTCGGCCGAGCAGGCGCTGGTTGCCGAGGTGAGCGTCCGTTCCGACAAGGTGGCCTGGTGGCGCTGTGCCTGCGGTAACACCTGGCACACGAGGGTCCGGCTCCGGGTCGCGGGAAGCGTCTGCCCCCGGTGCAGAGCCGCGAATCGTCGGCCGCCGACCACCGCGCCGCTTCGCGCCACTCACCCCGCGGTTGCCGACATGTTCGTCCGCAACCTCATCAATCCGCACCGCACCCCCGACTCCCTGCCGAAATCTGCGAGGGACCGCTGCCGATGGCGGTGCAGTGCCTGCGATCACGAGTGGGAGCAGACGGTGTACAACGTGGTCGGCGCAGCCCGGCCCTGCCCTCGATGCGCTGCGTTGATGGGCGGTGCAGCGCAGCCCGGTCGATCGCTTGCTGACCTCTTCCCTGAGATCGCGGCCCAGTTCGTCGCCAACCAGCGGCGCCCCGAGCGCGGGCCGGCCCTGCTCCGGCCGAACTCGGTCGACCGATGCTCCTGGCGCTGCGGCGACTGCGCGCACGAGTGGGTCTCCACCGTGACAAACCGAACCGCCGGCCACGGCTGCCCGCCCTGCGGGCGCCAGCGGGCGGGCGAACTGCTGAGGGACCCCGGCGAGTCCGCGCCGTTCAACAGCACGCATCCGGAGTTGGCCGCGATGTTCGTCGCCAACAAGTCCCACCCCGGCCGGGGCCCGCAGAGCTTCACCGCGGGGACCAGCGACATCTGCGTCTGGCGATGCCCGGAGTGTTCCGGGCACTTCGAACGCTCCGTCGCCACCCATGCTTCCCGGCTGCTCTGCGCCGCCTGCGCGTACCTGGCTAGGGGTGCCGCCAGTCGGGTCGCCCCCGAGAAGAAGTCACTCGCCACGCTCATGCCGGAGGTCGCCGCGTCCTTCGTAGCAAACCTCTCCTGGCCGGGGCACGGCCCGGCGGCGCTGTACCCGCGCGCCGGCGCACTCTGCTCTTGGCGCTGCCGGTGCGGTGCTCTCTTCGAGGCGCACGTGCGCGACCGCGCGAAATCACCGGACTACGGCTGCGGCCGGTGCCGTCGTCGCGGCCGCAGCCTCCTCGAACTTGAGCTCGCCCATCTACTGGCGGCCGCGACCGGCGACGAGGTGGAGGTGGACGTCCGCCTCGACGGCGGCCGGCGCTCGGCGGAACGGCTGGACCTCTTCCTGCCCTCGGCTGGCCTCTACATCGACCTGGACCCGGCCCAGTGGCACTCCGATGTCGCCGCCCACGCTCGGGACCTGCGCAAATCGGCGGTCATAGCCAAGCTGGGTGTGCGTTATCTGCGGGTTCGGCAGCCCGGCACCCCGCCGGTTCCGGGAGCGACCGTGGCGGCGGGCACTAAGGACGCGACGGAGTGGTTCCTGGTCCTCGCGGAGTGGCTGCGGTCGCAGTCCATCCCGTGCCCGCCCCTATCCGATGACCGGATCGCCGTATGCCTCGGCACCGCACGTGAGGAGTGGAAAGCGCTTCAAAACGTGCCGCCCAGCGAGAGCCTGGCCATTCTGTTCCCCGAGCTTGCGAGCGAACTGGTAGAGAACCTGACGCGTCCGGAGATGAGCGCGCAGTGGTTGCTTCCCGGCTCGGCGGACCGCTGCGTCTGGCAGTGCAGGACCTGCCAGCACGTCTGGCGTACCCGAGTGGCCGACCGGGCCCAGCGCAACACCGGCTGCCCGCCGTGCTCACGGCGGGAACGCTCCTACCAGGCCCGTCTGAGCCGGGCCGAACTCCGGGTCCGTGACGTCGCTCCCGAACTTTTCACCCAGGCCGTGCGCATCCTCGACGTCGACGAAACCCGCGACATCAAGCTGCTCGACCTGGCTCGGGGGTCGACCGTCCGAGTGCTCTGGCGATGCCCGGACTGTGCGCACGAGTGGGTGGCGCCAGTTGTCACCCGCACCTCCGGGCACGGCTGCCAGCCGTGCGGCATCCGCCGGCGCACCGCATCCCGACAGCAGCCTTCGCCCGGTGGATCGCTGGCCGACCTACATCCCGAGATCGCGGGCACCTTCCTCGCGAACCTGGACCACCCTGATCGAGGGCCTGATCGGCTCCGCCCGGGATCCCACGACCGCTGCCGGTGGCACTGCCCCTGCTGCGGGTCGAAGGAGTGGGAAACGACGGTCTCAGCCCGAATCCAGCGGCAGGGCTGCGGAGGGTGCCGCGGCCTGAGGACCGGCAGGCCCAGGCGGGGCGCCGTCGCCAGCAAGGGCGACGGGCAAGAGTTCGACGTACTTCGATTGTTCTGAGGGTGGCCGATCGCGCGGTGTCGTGGCCCATCCGATGCCGAGACCGGGAACAACGCGACGCTGATCGAGGGCGCGGGCTCAACGTGAGCGCAGATCACGTTGCCTACAGCATCGTAGGAAAGTTGGGCGCCGACGTCATGCCACCAGCGCGAAAGATGCTCCCCCGTTCGGTTTACGCGACCGCCCGGCGAAGCGTGTCAAGGTCAACCTATGGCTTTCTTATGCACGAAAGCCGATGACTTGTGCATAGCGACGCAACCGCCGCAGACGCTGGCTGGGCATCGACCGATACCGCCGGACTGGCCTGATTCACGGAGTCCGCAAGCGAGGAGTTAAGCGTCCGCAATCGCGCTGCTGAGGTGAGGCGCTACTGGAGAAGGCGGTGCAGCAGAACGTCGTGTTCCTGGTAGATCGCCGGTGTGTCGGCCTGCGTGGAAGGTGCGGAGGCGACGGCTGGTGGCCGCTGCTGGGCTTGCTGCGCGGTGTCAGCGTCCATAGCAATGAGTTCAGCGCCGTAGGTATCGGCGACGATGGCGGCGATGTGCTGGCCGGCGTGGTCGATGTCGCCGGCGTATCGCACGCGAACGCCGTGGTGGACGGCGAGGCGGAACAGGGTGTGGTCGACGGCGCGAAGTTGTCCGCTGGTGCAGGCCAGCGGCTGGGGTGAGCCGTTGAGGTAGGCGACCTCCAGCACGGACGGGTTCTCGACGACGGTGAGAACTTGCGGGCCGAGGGTTGGCGGCTCCTGCAGGAGGTCGAGCAGGGTGAGGGCGACGGGGGTGCTGCTGTCGCGTAGCCGCCGGTCGATGGGACCGTCACCGGTGGTGTGGACGTTGAAAAGCAGCACGGTGGCCGACAACCGGTCGGCCACGATGCCGGATTCGGCCAGCAGTGCCCGTACGAGGTCGGGTCGGGCTGGTACGGCTTGGCCGGTGTGTTCGGCGATCGCGGCAACGAGGCGTCTACCGGCGAGCCTGTCCAGGTCGAAGTAGTGCGGATCGCCGACGGTGTCGTGGGCCAGTTTCGCCAGCGGCTTCGGCGGGGTCACGGGCAGCTGTTTCAAGACCGCGGCCAGGACGGCGATGGTGGTGCGGATGTCGCTGTCGTCTTCACCGAGGCCGGCGCTGCGCATGCGGGTGACCAGCTGAGGAAGCCCGGGAAGCTGGCCGGCGGCGTACTGCCAGAGCTGTTCGCGGTGGGCGGCTGCGGTGCGGGCTGTGGCGCTACGGTCGATGATCGGGGCGTCGATGGCGAGTTCCACGATCGTGACGAGTTGGTCAGGGGTGAGGTCGAGGACGTTGAGCAGGTCGCGGACGGGAACGGTGATGGTGTCGACGGTGATGGTGACGGCTGAGGTTCTGCGGCGGCGCCGGGTGGTGGTGTCAAGCCAGGTTCGCAATTGGGCGAGACCGGCGTGATTCATGTCGGTGACGCGAACGGTGGTGAGGGTTTCGGGGGTGGTGCCGGCGCACAGCCGGTCGTGGATCGCCTGCCAGAGCGGGTGCAGGTCGGAGTCGGCGGCGAGGTAGGTCAATTCGGTGGGCACCGTGGGTCAGCTCTCGGTTCGGGTGGCTGGTAGCGGCAGGGTGACGGGGGTGGCTTCGCCGGCGCCGTTCCACAGCCAGGGGATGGTGACGCGGTGACGGCCTGCGGTGGTGATGACTTCGTGGATGACGACGTCGCGGGATTCGCGTTTGATCAGTGGGGCGATCGACGGGGTGGTGGCGAGCACGTCGAATTTCCAGGTGCGCAGCAGGGCCAGGACCTGACGCAGGTTCTTGTCGTCGAAGGCGGCGTCGATCTCGTCGATGGTCAGCAGGCGGGGGCCCTGGTAGGTGGTGCCGGAGTACATGGACCAGGCGGCGGCGAGCAGCGGCAGCATGGTGGCCAGGCGTGATTCGCCGGTGGACAGGCTCTTGAGCGGGTTGGAGCGGGCGTTGACGGGTTTGAACTGGTCGACGCCGAAGCTGCTGTGGGTGACGCTGATGTGCCACTCGTGCCACGAGCGGTAGTCGAAGGTGTGGGCGACGCGGTCGGTCCAGGTTTCGTCGCCGGCTTCTTCCATCCGGCGGCGCAGGACGTCGTACATCGACTCGAAGACCTGGTCGGAGGGCGGGGCGGTGAGCAGGTCGACCATCTGGCGGGCGTTGTCGTCCTCGCGGACTTTCCAGTCGACTTGCACGCCAACGCGGGCGACCCCGGTGCGTACGTTCTGCAGGGTGGCGCGGATCTGGCGCACTAGCTCTTGGGCGGCTTCGCGGCGTTGCTGGATGTCGCGGCGCAGCTGGATGAATGTCGAGGTTTTGAGGATGCCTTTGATGTCGTGACGGAGGTCGGCTTCCAGGCCCGCGACGGTGGTGCGCAGGGTGGCGGTGGCGTGGCGCAGGTCGTCGCCGACTGCGGCGTTGGGGGCGGCGAGGGTGACGCGGCGCCAGTCGGTGTTCTCCAGGGTGGTGATGTCGAGTTGCTGGTCGAACGCGGCGAGGGCCTGGTTGACGGTGCGCGTGGTGTTTTCGAGCTGGCGCAGCATGCGGTCGCGGTTGCCGATGAGAGTGTCCAGGCGGGTGGTTCCCTGTCGTTGTGCCAGGATTCGGCGGGCCCAGCTCAGCGCGGCGGTGACATTGGCGGGGGTGCCGTCGGGCTCGTGCGCGATGTCGTCCGGGACGTCGGCGAAGCCGTAGGTGGCCAGCAGACCCATCCGGTGGTGGTATCGGGTCCGGGCTTGTTCGGTCTCGGCTCGTTGTGGTGCAAGGTTGGTCAGGGTCAGGCGGGCTTCGGCTTCGGCGACCTCGTGCTTGCCGTGCTGCTTGCCGAGCGCTTCGTCGTCGGCCTGCCGGGTGTCGTGTTCGGCTTCGAGGGTCTCGCGCGTACGCAACAGGTGGGTGTATTCGGCGCCGTACAGGGCTCGGGTTTGTTCGACGCGGGCCTGCAGGCTAACGGCGTTCTGCTGCAGGTTGCCCGCCTCGGTCGCGGCGGCCTGCGCCTGGGCGGCGGTGCGGCCGGCCGCTTTTCCGCTGGTGTGAGCGGTGGTGAGCAGGTCGAGGGTGCGTTGGGCGGCGCTGGACCAGGTGCTGATTTGACGGTCGAAGCTTTCGACCGCTTGCCGGTGCCGGTTCAGGGGTTGCGCGCTGGTGGGCAGCATGGTGCTGTCCGGTTGCGTGGCCGCGGTGTTGACGGCCTGCTGCGCCTGTGCGACACGGATGCTGGCATCGCGGTGCAGGCGCTCGTGGTCGGTGACGCGGGCTCGGGCGGCGATGGCGGCCTGATCCGCGGCGTCCTCGTCTCGTAGGGCTTGTCGTAGGTCGTCGAGGTCGGGGAAGGCATGTTCTTCGTGAGCGCACCGGTCTTCGGCGGCTTGGGCCTGAGCACGGTGGTCGACCTCGGTAGCCAGTTCGGCGCGCATGGTGTCCAGGTGTCCGGTGGCGGCGGTCTCGGCTTCCAGAGCGGCGTGCAGGGCGTCACCGGCGGATTCCACCTGTTGGCGGGCGTCGAGCACGCTGCGGTCGATGGTGGTGCGGGTAGCGGCGACGGCGGCCAGCGCGCGGGCCATGACGGCATCGGCCTCGGCGACGACTTTGGTGGTGCGCTGCTCGGCGGCGGCGAGCGCGAGGCGTAGCTGAACCAGGGTGTCGCGGGCTCGGGTGATGTCGTCGGTCGCCGGGAAGCTGTCGACCTCGGCTTGGGCGGCTTGTGCCGCCTGGTGCAGCGACTGCAGATGCTGCTGCGCGCCGGCGAGCATGTCACCGGCGGCGGCGAGCTGGTGTTCAAGGTCGGTGACCCGGGCGAGGCGGGCCCGTTCACGGGCGGTGCGGCCGATGAACGCGGCGCGGTAGCCGCGCGGGGCGGTCGCGATCAGCGGGCCGACGCGCAAACGTCCGGCGGTCGTGTCACTGTCGAGGTCGTCGATGGTGATGCTGCGCAGCAGACTGGTGATGCGGTGCGGGTCGATGCCGCAGTCCGGTTCCGCGGTCAACAAGTTGGCGAGGCTGCGACCGGGAACCGAATGGTGGGGGGACAGGGTGAGGTCACCGTCGCCGATGAGCCGCCCGTCGTGAGTGATCGCCGCATCGAGCAGGCCGGAGACCAGTAAGGCGCCTTCCAGCCGGTCGGCGTGGCCTGAGTCTGTCTGGGGTGCGAACGCGACCGTTGCCCAGAACGGGACGCAGGCGTCCTGGTGCCGCACGGCACGCCACGGCGGTGCCGCAGGTACCGGCGATTGCCGACGGGCGTTGCGCAGCTCGGCCTCGAGGTCGTCCACGGTGTGCTGGGCTTGGTCGCGGTCGTGTTCGGCGGCGGCGATGCTGCGCTGCAGCCGCGCGGTGAGCGTGGCATGTGCCTGCTGGACTGCTCGTGCCGGCTGGTGCAGGTCGACAATGTCCAGATTGCCGGGCAGTACGACGGCGGCCGAGTCGAGGTGGACCAGCGAGGTCCGCCATACGGCGACGTGGTGAGCCCAGGTGCGCTCGGCGGCGGCGGCAGCAGCCCCGCCGTCGGCGAGTGCTTGTTCGGCATCCGTGGTGATCTGCTGCGCGGCGTCGACCGCAGCCTCGTGAGCGGCGTGGTCCTGCCGGGCGCGTTCGTCGGCAGCCTCGTGATCGAGGACGGCTTGCTGCTGGGCTCGGGCAAGGCCGCGTTCGGCCTCGACCGCCGCTTCTGCCGCCTTCTCGCGTTTGCCGGCCACTACGGTCAAGGCAGTCTCCGCAGCGGTGACGTTGCGGCCGGCGTTGAGGACGTCTTGTTCGCGTGCGGCGAGCGCGATCCGCTGCCGGGTGCTGGTGCCGGCGCGGTGCAGCCAGCTCACCAGCGCGCCCGGTTCGGTCCTCTCGCCGGTGTCGAGCAGGTGTGTGGGTACGGCGGGCAGCTCGACGCGGTGGATGTCCCACTGCTGCACCGCGGCGCCGAGTTCAACTATTCTGGTTTGGCGCGCGGTCACGGCCTGCTCGGCAGCCTGGTCGTATCGGTCGCGGTCGGCTTCGGCGGCACGTACCTGGGCGGCGGCGCCGCGCTGGCCCTCGTGGGCTATGTCGAGTTCACGCATGGCAGCGTCGATGCGCTGCAAGACGTCCAGACGGGCCTGCACCCAGCTGTGGGGAGTGCCGGTCAGCTGAGCCAGACCGGTCAGCGTCACCGATGACCCGGGCTTACTGCTGGTGAGATGGTCGGTGGTGTCGGCGATACGGTCGACGAACGCCTGCGCACCCACCTCGGCGGCGCCGGCCAGCAGATGGGCCACGAGTTCGCTCAGATGCCGCTGCCCACTGGCGGCCTGATCCAGTGCTTCCTCGGCTGCGGCGGCGGCCAGCTGTGCGTCGTCGTTTAGGTCGTCTCGTCGCTGCCGCGCCGCGTCGTGCAGCTTGTGCAGCTCGGTTAGGCGCTCTTCGAGCTGGGGCAGTTCCGCGCCGGCGTGGTCGCGCAGGGCCGCGTCGGTCGCTTGGAGCTTGCCTTTCAGTTCGGTGATCGTGGTCCGCAGATCGGCCCGTTGCGCGGCGACGGCCGCTGCAGCCCGCGCGGCCTCGCTCAGCTTGTCCTCGGCGGCGCGCACCTGACGGGCGTGATCGTCGAAGACGGTTTGGGCGTGGGAGAGCTGCGCGGCCTCCACTGCGGTGACCGTGTCGAGGTAGCGCCCGTACTGCTGCTCGGCCTGCTCCAGCTGGCGGGTCTCGGACCGGGCTCGTTGCAGCTGGCGTTCCAGGTCGGCGATGCGTTCCATGGTGTCGGCGATGAACTGCAAAGCCCGCGGATCCAGAGCAGGCAGGGCCTCGGTCAGTACCGTCCGCATGGCGTTCGGGGAGATGGCCTCCGCGGTGCGCACGCTGCGCAGACTGCGCAGAACGCCGAGGAGCGCATCGAATTGCACGGTATCCAGCGGGGCGAACAACGTGGTGCGGACGGCGTCGCGGTACTGGTCTTCGTCCGCGACGCGCAGATGCGGTTTCGCCTTGCTGGTGAGCCGGTCGTGGGAAGTGAACAGCCGGCCGTCGAGGGCGGCCAGTTGCGCGGCGAGGTCCTCGACGGCGACCGGATCGCGGTCGCGTTGCAGGTACACGTCGATGCCGACCCGGCCGGGCGTGAGGAAGAACGCTCGTTGCAGGCTGCCGCCCTGCGACCGCAGCCACAGCCCGGTGGTCAGGTAGCGCACGTCCTCTGAGTCGGCGGTGCGCAGGCCGTACTCCAGCCACCAGGCTCCGGTGCGGTCCTCGGTGGGAGTGCGGTCGGTGTGCCGGTCGATGAGTGTGCCGGCGGCCTCACCCGAAACCGACAGGGCTTTCTGCGAGGTGTCGGCGTCCAGGAGCATGGTGACCAGCATCGACGCGGTCAGGGATTTACCGGAGCCGTTCGGCCCGGCCAGGGCCAGCCAGCCGTCGGCGAACAGGAACACCTCGTCGGTCCAGGCCCATGAGTTGACCGCACCGGCCCGGGTGGGCTGCCACCTGCCGACCACCCGCGGGACACCGAGACCGGCCACGTCCTCGACTGCCGGCTCGGGCAGGCGCCGGACCTGGTGCGGGATCACACTCACTGCTGCTGCTCCCCTGCCGTGGTGGTCATGCTGAACAGGCTGTCCGGCTCCGGTGAGGCCGGTGCGCGGGTGCGTGATCGCTCGCGGTGCCGCACGCGTACGTGCCACAGGTGCACCCCGGGCGTAATCTGCCAGCGGTCGTCGCCGCCGGTGGCGTGCAGCAGCCCGACGGCGACCAGTTCGGCGGCCGCGGCGTGGGCAAGGGCCGTGGTGCGTTCGGCGTAACCGGCGGCCCACCGTGGCGTCTGGGCCCGGATCCGCTCCACCATCGTGGTGATGTCGGCGACGCTCACGTACCGGTCGGGGTGCTCCGGCAGCATGGCCAGCAGCGCCAGCGCCGCCTGCCGTTCGATACGCCGGCCCTGCGGAAAAGCACCGGTGGTAGCTGATGCCGCCGGGTCGGTAATCTCCCACCAGTCGCGGCGGACGGTGCTGACCAGTCCCAACGCTGACGCGACATTGAGGGCCCGCTCCCGGCCGGTCAGTGTTGCGAGATAACCCACATCGTTCAGATCATCAGCAGGGTCTGCGGCAGGATCGTCGGCAACGCGCCGTAGCGCCGTCAACCGGCGGACCTCCACCCCGGTGCGTCGTTGCGCGGCGGCGACCGGGTCCGCGTCGGGCAGCGACACCGCGGTCAGCGCTTCGACGTGCTGGTCGGGTGGCCGGTCGTTGAGCGCCAGCAGGGTCGGCGATAGCGACGCGAATTTGTTGGCGAGGCTGTCGCGGTCGGCGGTGATGAAGACTTCGGCGTCCTCATCGGTCACCGCTCGTTCCAAGTCGGCGTCGACGGTGATCTCGCCTTCGGCCTGCAGCAGCCGGATGGCGTCGACGATGTTCTCGCGGGCGGCCTGCGCCTCCTTTTTGCTGACACCGTCCGCGGCGACGATCCGGAACGCGGGAAGCCGTCCAGTCACCGCTTCGGCGGCGCACACCTGAGCGACCGACTGCAACAACTCGCGCAGGCTAATGCGGGGGCGGCGCCACAACTGCTCGCAGACCAGGGCCACCAGCACGAGTACGTGGGCCGGTGCGAGGTCTCCGCGGCCGGTCCGGCGGGGCAGATGCGGCCCGCGGTCGGCGGGTACGTCGTCGCGGCGTTTGTGCAGCCGGACCACCCCGGACACATCGTGGATGTGCAGGCTCCAGCCCAGTTCAGCGCGAAAGAACTCGGTGAGTTCGCGGCGGCCGCGCAGCACGTGCCGGTAGCGCACCGGTTCATCAGCGGCGGTGATGCGGCAGATCACCGTGAGATGCCGCGCGGCTTCGCTGAGGTCCGGGTCGAGGGACCGCTGGGTCATGCCGCCCCCTCCACCCGCGCCGGTAGGACACCGGTGTCGGCTGGGCTGACGCTCACCAGCAGGTCGGGGGCCCACAGCACGCCCTCGGCGAACCGGACCGCCACGGTCGCTCCCAGACGAGTGACACGCACGCGCACCACCACGCTCGCGCCCTCGGCTTGGGCCTCGCCGTAGCCGGTGACAGGGTCGGTGGTGTGCAGGGCGGTTTCGACGGCGCTCAGGAGGATGGCCAGCGCCGGCGTTTCCAGGCCGGAGAAGTGGGTCATGCGGAACTCGCCGTCGGTGAGCAGCAGTGCGGTGAACCTGCGCCGGGCGGCGGATTCGGCGGCCGCGCGCTGCAGCGCCGCGGTCCGGGCTTCCCCGGCGTCGGGGACTTTACGGGGCCGGCCGCCGGCCGGGCCGCTACGTTCGTGTTCGCGGAGCACCACCTCGACCTGGTGGCGGCTGATGCCCGCGTCGGCGGCGGTGGCGAAGGCCACCTCCTCGTCGGCGGTGTTGACCGCTGCGTGCACTGAGGGCCATCGGCCGAACGCTGCCGCATACACCCGCCGCGCCTGCGGGTCGTCGGGCTGAGCGTGCAGGCTGTAGGCCAGTTCCCGGAAGTCGGCGGCCAAGTCGGAGCCCCGGCGCAAGGCAGTGTATCGACGGTCGATCGCGACTAGCAGGGTGTGGACCGCTCCTGCGGCGGACGAGATCAGTCGTTGCACCGAACCGTCTGTGCCGAACCACGCCTGCAGGTCCGTCAGGCGGCGCGCCCGCTCGTCGATCCAGTGCTGCTGTTCGCCGGGATCGATCAGACAGGCGTGCATCGCCGCTGCCTCCACCAGAAGCCTTGGCCCTGCGGCGGCGAGTTCGGCCAGGGTCGACTCCACTCTGCGCAGCGCCCGTTCGGACTCGCGCGGAAACTGACGTAACGCCTCGACGACCCGGTCACGGTTCTCGCCGAAGATCAGGTCGTCGGTCACATCGGACTGCACCATCTGCGCCAGGGCTGCGTAGAAGTCAGCCGTAACGCGTTGCATCTCCTCTAGGCGGGTACGCACGTCGTCAAGATCGGTGGGCAGCAGTCCCGGGTCCTGCACCGCGTGTTCCAGCAGTGTCCGTAGCGTACGGTCGACGCCGTCGAGGAGCCGGGTCGGCAACTGCAAGGCTCGCCGAGAATCCACGACGGCTGAGCGCACGGCACCGACCACGGCTCGGCCAACCTTGGTCAACGCCCACGCCTCCTGGCGCCGCATCACCGCGTCCAAGCCGGAATTCAGTGCGGCATAGTCGCGGAACGGCTCCACCAGATGCGCGCTGGTTAGGTAGTCGAGGACGTCGCGTAGGTCCCGGTCGGTGATCACGTCGAGGAAACCAACTTCGCGCATCTGCGCTTCGATGTCGTTCAGCGCTGACATCGGCGCACGGGTGGCGAGTTCCTCCAAGGCGGCGAGGGCCGCGGTGTTGCGTTCCCGTGCAAGATCATCCGGTTGACCGAAGCACCGCCACACCACGGGATCGATGTCCTGCCACCACAATCGCGGTGGGTTCGCCATGGCTCCCCTCTCCGTCGGGCGCAACCTACTGCGTCATCATCACAGCACTCTCTGACACTTTCCGACATCCTCCGGCCCTGCATCTCCCGCGAGGTCGCGCATACTCCGCTGGTCAGCGAAGTACACTTCGTCGCCGTCCAGGCCATCCATACCGCCCCGACCTCAGCCGACGGCGTCCTCCGCTGCTATTTGTTGGCCGGGGTGATCTGCTGCGGCGTGTGCGGCCGAATCATGGACTCCCACTGGGTCCACGACCGTGCCGGCTACCCGATGCCGACACAGCAACACCAGCACCCGCCCCACCTCATCGAGACGACAGAAGCCCCTCTACGTCCGAGGACCATCTCCTGGACAGGATTCGACACGACAGTTGCCTGCGTCGCCACCACCCGGTGATGCGCGACCAGGATCCAGACAGCGTCGCTGGCCACCTGCGGCTCAACAACATGATCATCTTGTGCTACTACGACGCCTGAGCCATAGAAACTGACACGGTGGTCTTCCCGCTCACCGCCCCGACGAGCGCCCTGACCCGCACAGCAGAAATCCCCACCCATTGGGACGGGGATCGCGCGAAACGCGAACACGAATCACGCTTCGTACGAAAATGATGTGTCCGCGACACGAACGATGCCCAACACGGGTTGCGCCTTCGGCGCTGTTCCGCCCGCACGAAAACCGGGCTACCTGACGGGTCCCGGGCTGACCGCCCGGGACCTGGTTAGCACGAGAGCCTCCTCAGCGGGACGCCGCTAGGGAGTCATCGTTCACCTTGGCCTGGCGCGGAATGGCTCAGTGAACTGCGGAGGTCGTCGACTGCGGGCCTCAACCGGGCACGCTCTTCATCGCCGGCGGCGATGGTCTCGAGAAGAAAGGTCATCAGCCTGGTGAGTGCGGGTGCCGGTTCGGCATACGGATGCCGGGCGCGGGTGAAGTCGTCGAGCGCGGGCTTCGTCGACCCGGTGGGAGTGTCGAGGGCCTGGGCACATCGGGCGATCCCCGTCAAGGTCCAGGCGGCGAAGTCGCGGTCATTGAGCCCGGTGCGGAGGTTGGCTTGGTCAACGAGCTCGGCGAACACAGATCGGGCCGCGCTTGGTCCGTTGGCTCGGCGGACAGCGACACCCTGGATGGCCAGGACGATCAGCGCGTCGGTGCCGCTGTACCGCCGGGCCATCGCGGCCTCCCGGGCAGCTTGGCTGAACCGGCCTTCGTGCATGTAGACCACGCTGAGGGTCGAGCGGGCCTGGAGGGCCACCACTGGGTCGTGGGCGGGAAGGGCCAGCGACACTGCGTCGCGCGCGAGCCGCCTCGCCTGGTCGTGGTCGCCCTGAGCCAGCCGAAGGTCTGCCTGCACGTCCAGGTAGGCCGCCCGCAGCGACTTAACTTCCTCGGTCTCGTCCCGGACGCCATCGAGCAGCGACTCGGCTTCCCGAAACTGTTCGATCTCGACGTACAGACGCGCCAGGCGCAACTCGATCGGAATCCGGCGGCCGGGATGCGGCCCGGCCGCACGCAACGCCTGGGCCAGGTACCGCCGTGCGAGGGTGTACTGGCCGTCGCGTCGCCGGCACCGGGCCATCCCGGCGAGTGATCCAGCACGTACCGCAGGGTCGTCCGGCGCCATCTTGAGCGCCTTCTCAAAGTTGGTGAACGCGTGCCCCACGCTTCCCTGGGCCCACTCAAGGCCAGCGAGATTGATCAAAATTCTGGCTCGCCAGCCAGGCTTGTCGTCGCCGGCAAGCGCGTACGCGGCCCGGTAGAAGTCCGCCGCACGTCCGAAGTGACCGCTGGCATGGTGCAGGTAGCCAAGGACGTTGTAGTTGGCCGGCCTCTCGGTGGCCTCGATCTGCTCCGCAATCAGCCGCCGTGGCCGCCGAAATAGCATAAGGGGACTGCCATCTGTGACCTTGGCTTCTATATCCTCGATCGACCTTAAGGCCCCGTCTACCCGGTCGGCACGCAGCCAGGCGTCAACCTCGGCCAGATACGACGGGGAATTGGCCCAGTCCCCATGATGGTCGGCCTGGCGTCGTGCCCGCAGCCGCCAGGCAGCACCGATCAGCAGCCGCCGATCAGCAGCCATGCTCTCCCGGGCAATCTTTTCCCGCCAGACCAGCACCCGGCTCGCCTCGGCCGGCTCTAGGAAGAACGTCTGCTGCTGACGGTCAGTGTGGATAGCATATCGACTCAGCTCGATCAACTCGCTGCGGACGAAGCCCATTTCGAGATGGTCGTCAGGTGGGCGAAATTCGTTGGCCAAAGCCGTGACCACCTTGGCGTCGACCGGAGTAGCGAACGCGGCGACGGCCCGGTAAACCTGCCGACGGTCGGAGCGGAAGGCCGTGGTCATCCGGCTCCGCAGACGGTCACCGACACCGTCCACGCCGGTCCGAGCAGCCCAGCCATGCACTTCGCCGGCCAAGTCGAGCGGCGTCGTGCCCTGGTCCGACTCCAGGACCGCGTCGAACAGCTGGGCGAGGCGCGGTCTGCCGCCGAGATCCCTGCAAACTTCATCCAGCCGACGGTCGTCGAGCGAGGACAGCAGGCCGGCGCGGCCACCTGCGCTCCTCTCGACGAACGCGCGGAAGTAGTCAAGCGGTAGGCCATCCACCGCGACCCGGCAGGCTGCGTCGACCCAGGTCCCGCCTGCCCCCGCCATCGGGACGACGCTGGAGATCAACATGACCTTGACGCCGTGCCGCGGACCAGTGGCAATCAAGTCGAGCGCTTCGTCGAGGGCAAGGTCGGTCAACTTGTGGTCGTCATCGAGCAATCGCTCGACCGAGTCAAGCACGATGATGCACGGCTTCCTCGTCCTGCCGCGCAAGATGGCCTCCAATTGCCCGAGCGGCGAACTATCCAGTGGTAG
Organism: Micromonospora sp. DT15; assembly: GCF_049841475.1. NCBI lineage: Bacteria > Bacillati > Actinomycetota > Actinomycetes > Micromonosporales > Micromonosporaceae > Micromonospora > Micromonospora sp. DT15. The sequence continues at coordinate 199,528 of NZ_JBNCKJ010000012.1, read as the reverse complement.
CTCGGCCTCGGCATCCACCCCGCCCGTCTTCAGGGCGCGCAACAGGGTGTCCACGGTCGGAGAAAAGGCCGGGGTCACCAAGTACCATCGGTGGTCGATTCTTACGTTGGCCAGGACGCGCCGGACAAGCTCGGTCTTGCCGACGCCGGCCGGGCCGTGCACCACGATCAGCCGCGAACGCGGGTCACGCAACGCCCACCGGAGCCTGAAGCGCTCGCCGCGACGGTCCACGAAGAATCCGAGCACCTGCCGGGCTTGCTCGGCAGCCCTCGAGGTGGAACCGGTCCCCCGACCGTCTTGGCGACGCTGTGAGATCGCCACCCGCAGGGCGGCGATCCCGACCAATAAAGACAGGATACTGGCGAACTTGTCACCGCGGTCGATTGCCCGCAGAAGCCCGTTGTCCTGATCGTCGCTAAGCAGGCCCCACCATCGCGGCACGTCGCCGACCATCAGGACCGTTCCCGAGACGAGCGCCGCCACGGCCACCCAAAGTGATCGAGGTCTGACTAGCCGCACCATAGTGCCATCATGAGGGTCTGGATCGCCTGCCGGAACTCCTCTCGCACGCCGGCATTCTGCAGGTGACCGTCGCTACGAGAGGTGACCGGCGCGGAGGGCGGCCATGACCACCCGGACGTCCAAGAGCGACGGCGCGGACCGCGGATACCTCCGGACTGCGACCTCGTCGAAAACCCGCTGGTCGAAATCCCCGTCGGGCAGGTGCTGCCACTCCCTGAGCTCTCGGGCGACCGACAAGATTTCATTTCGCTCTTGCAGCGTGACCCGGATGTTGAGCATCTTCGCCTGCCGGATGATCTCCCGGTCCTCCTCGGTGATCGGGAGAAACGACCCGAGCCCGAGGTCGTTGTCGACGACCATCCCTCAACGCTAGGGCCGAGGGACCGGGCAGAACCACGACATGTTGCGGCGGGTTCCCGCCGGGTCTGCGCCGGTACCACGCCGCGCTCCCTACCCTCGTCGCCATGGATCTCGCGGTGATCGACCCCCTGCCGATGTACCGGCACGGGGTTATCGCCGTGCTTTCCGCAGCCGGATACCAGGTCGGCATCCCGACGGACCCCCTGGACTGGGCCCGTCAGAGCCATGCCGGCCTGATGCTGCTGACACTGGCCAACGCGACGGACTGGAACCTACTCGGACGGGTAAGGCAAGACGCTCCGGAACGCAGCGTCATCGCAGTATTGAGCGAGGAGTCGGCAGGCCTGGGCGCGCGTGCGGTACGCGCCGGGGCGCGGTCGGTGCTGCACCGCGAGGTCTCCGCGGCTGCACTTCGACGGACCGTGGAGGCGACGATCGACGGGCAAACGGTCGTACCCGCCGCAGTGGCCGCCGCACTCGCGGGAGCGGAGGCCAACCCCGTAATCACGGCGGATCAGCTGACCTGGCTACGCCACCTCGCGGCCGGAATGACGGTCGCCGAACTGGCCCGACTGGCCGGCTACTCCGAGCGCGCGATGTACCGCCTATTGCAGACCCTGTACCGACGGCTCGGCGCCCGTACGCGGATCGAGGCGATCGTCCACGCTCAGGAACAGGGATGGCTGCTCTCCAGGTGATTGCCTATGCGGCGAGCCGACGTGACGTTCGCGGACACGGACGGGATCAGGGGCTCCGTGCACTGGACGTCTCCCACGCCAGCGGATCCGGCGCCGCAGGTACGAAGCCGGCCAACGGCCGCTGGCCCATTCTCACCGACTACGCAATAGCCACCGCTTGACGAAAGCCGGCGGACTTCAGGATTCGTATCGGCATGGGATCGACACCGTAACCGCACACAGAACGACTTCATGTGTCCCTAGCCAGCCGAGATCTGGATATCGAAGGGCAACAACTACAACTCCTGACCGGTCTCTTGCTGATCGCCGCGGGACTGCATGAGCAGGGACTTCGCGCGTTCGCACGCCGCAGCCAGTCTTTCGAGATCCCTGAGCTTCCGGGCGTCAGGGGCGGCGCTGTCAGCCCCGGCCTCCTCGTCGTTGTCGTCTACGCCCGACTCCATCAGGTCGTCCAATGACTTCAGGAAGGAGAACTCGTCGTCGGGAAGCTTTCTGGCCAGTTTCACCCATCTGGCTTCCTTGGTTGACGCCACCTGCGCGGCGCTGTAGATGAGAGAGCGAACGACGTCGCGTGCGGCGCTCTCCACCGCCAGCGCCGTGGACAGCAGCGCGTTGGAGGCGACTTGTTCGGGGGTGGGTGTGTTCTCTGCATCGAATCTGCGGTAGAAGGCCCACGGCGGTGCCTTGGGGTCGAGTCTGGCGAGGGCTCGGTGTAGTGCCTCGTAGGTCGCCATGGGACGCTCGTCGCTACTAATGGTGCGGCGGTGGCTCCACAGTCGCAGGATCTCGCCGGCACACTCCCGGCGAAGCTCCTCACGCTCGGGGCCCGCTGGTGCATGTTCCACACGGGTTATCAGGTCGGCGATGTACTGCGCCATCCACCGGCCAAGGGTGTCATGTGTGTCCAGCATGGACGCGAGGTCCCTGCCGAGCGCGAGAACCTGGTCAAAGTTCGACGAACCCGCTGCGGCCGTCGAAGACGACAACTTTGAAATCGGGTTCGGTGTATCTGCTTGCTGGGTCATCTGATTCGGCCTTGTCGCCCGTGGCGGCGGGTCTGCGCCGCTCGATAGTCACTTTGAAGATCACGTTCATGTTCGTGGCGTCAGTGAGAAGACGCAGACTGTCGATTGTCGCGCTGAGCCGCTGCCCCTGGCTGCCCGTGGTGTGGTTGGCGTCGCGATCTACAAGATCGCGCCACACGTAGGAGCGCATCACGGCCTGACCGTCTCGATGCCAGAGCCTCTGGTCGGCATCTGAGCTCAGATCCAGCCAGGCGCAGGCCTCGTTCGAGGGCCTGGGGCCGGGGTATTTGACGCCGCCGGCCAGCGGGTCACGCTCGTCGAGGCCGCCGACCAGGTCCGTATGCTTGATCCAGCCGAGCAGGCGGTAGCCGGCTAGATCGATCTCGCAGTCGTCTCCTGCAGTCGGAACCCTGAAGTCGTAGCTGCTGGCGGACGCCTGCCAGGCGGCGAGGAGGTGGTTGGAGCGGCCGGGCTCGACGAGGGCGCTTTCCACCATGACGATCTCGGTGCTGTCGTGGTAGTTCTGCTCGGACCATTCCCAGATGTTGATCATTCCCGGGTCCGCTTCGAAGATCTGGGCGGTAAGGTCTTCTGACGTGACCGGCTGCGTCCAGGTGCCGTCGCGGTATGCCGCGTCGGACAGCGTGCTTCGATCAGCGGGCACCGGGTCGCGGCGGTCGGCGAGCCAGCGGCCGTCCGGGCGCGTCGGACGGAATCGCTGAAGCCAGTCGGGGAAGCTGTCGAAGCTATCGGGGTCGTCGCGGGCGGGTCTGGTGTCGATGAGCTGACCGGCAACGGTCATCAGCGCGTGGAAGCTCAGATAGAAGTCAAGATCGTGAACAGTCGGAGTGTCGTACTTGTAGTAGAACGTCTTCTGTCGGTCGAAGAGTCCCCGACTCTGGCGCAGGTCCTCGACGCGGCCCTCACGAAGGTCGAGCCCCCACAGCGTGGTAATCACGTCGCCAGCCATGCGTACCGCTTCTGCGGGGTCCATGGCGAAACAGCGCGCGAGCGGCTCGATCCAGTGCTCTTCGAAGTCGAAGTGAAAGCGGTAAGCGCCTCCCTGCCGCCGGCGCGGCCTTGAGCCGAGAGACTTGCGGCGTGTTCGGGTTGCTGAGACCTTGCTGATCGGCTTGTTGCGTGCCGCCAGACGGGCGCGCTCATCGCTGTCCAGGTCGATAAGCCCGTGGCGGTCGAGCGCGTCCAGTAATCGGCATGCGCTCTCTCGCATCAGCACGTGGGTGTGCGTGCCGAGTGCTATCCGCCGTAGCTGCGCCTCGAAGGGTCGTAGGCTCGCTGGGTTGTCGATGACGACCCGTTCCAGACCCATGAACAGCCACAACTGGGCATGCTGCTCGTAGAAGGCCACGCGGCTGTCGGCGAACGGCTGCGGGGGCGCGGCGTCGGCGAACTCGGCGAGGGCATCGAGTTCTGCCTCGGCACCGAGCCGGCCGAGCAGGTGGACCACATGGGCGGCCAGCCAACGGGTCCGGTCGTCGGGGTCGGCCAACGCTGACCACACGTACCCGGCGGCGCAGACGCGCAGATCCTCTGGAGGAGTCAGCCCAGGCATCCATGGGCCGTCGGCGGTCTCGGGATCGATGAGATAGTCGAGCTCGTCTGCGGCTTGGTCGAAGGCGTCTCGCGCGTCAACGGGTGGCAGCCATTTCGCGGTGTTGCCGACCAATGCGAAGCAGGACTCTGAGTCGAGCAGGTCGTTTCGTGCGCCGAGTTCCGCCAGCGCCGTGTCGTACAAGCCCTGCGGCGGCTGCCCAGTGACACGGCTTAGCATTTCGATGGACAAAGACCGGTACCTGCGTGTCACGATCTCGCCACAGAACCGGCTGACCGCAGCTGTGGCCAGGTCACGGGCGGCGTCTCTCGCCGCACGGGGCAGGCCGGTGGCTTGCTCGAGCTTTTCCAGCAGCTTGCCGTGTGCGTACGCCTCCAGGTGGGGGTTCAGCGCGAAGGTCGTAATGGCCTCGTGCAGGTTGCGTGACGTGGTGGCGAGCACCGCGTCGATGAGGTCGTCGATGTTGAGGTTCCGGTGGCGGTCTAAGCACAGGCGGCGGGCTTGCTCAAGCCCTGCAGCGCAGGTCACGTCGATCGCGGCCAGTTCTGCCAGGTCGGGAGCTCTTCGCGTTTCCCAGGTGGAATGGGAGACGTCCCACGACATGCCGTGCCGGTGGGTCGCGGTGTAGTTGTCGACGGCTCGGTCTTTGCGGGCGTCTCGCGCGTAGCCGGTGCCGGACAGGTCTACGGTGCGCCGTCCGGCGAGTTCGTCCAGGTGCTCGAAGTAGTCGACGGGATGCCAGTCGACGCGGTCGTATTCGCCTGCGGTGTCGAAGAGCAACTGCGGGTGGGCCGACCCTGATTCCAGTGCGGTCTGCAGTGCCGCGCGGACGTCGGACGTCTCGGCGAGGGGCAGTAGGGCTAGGCCCGCCAGCGGGGCCTGCTCGGCGAGGCCTTGACCTGGCTGCAGCAGTTGCCGTAGTACCAGATCAGCGTATCCGAAGTTGCGGCTGCGCCACCGGGCGGCGATCGCTACCGCAGACCGATGGCTGAACCCCGATACCGTCTGGATGCATTGAGCGTGGTCGGCGGCGTCTTCCAGGTAGGGGCTGAGCGCCTCGAATGTCCTGGCGACTCGGTAGGCCCGTTCAAGGTCTTCCCCGAGGTCACCGGCGCGCCGCGCGAGTGCGTTGATCCCCGCCCAGCGGTCCATGATGTCGTCGCCGATCTTGTCGGCGGTGTCCACCGCACGACCGAAGTAGGCCTTCGCCTCGCCGCGCATGGCCGGACGGATCGCTTTGGCGAGTGCGGCAAACATGTCGATCTTCTCGCTGGCGGCGACGTGTGCCCGGGTGACCTGCTCGTCCAACCGGCCTGCGACGGCGAAGATGACGTCGTCCATGTGCCGTGACAGGGCGCTGTGCCGGACGACGTCGATCAGCGTCGGCCAAAACATGTAGCCCCAGACGGTCTCCAGCCAGACACCGTACTTCGTGATCAAGGCGGGGTATTGACGGCGGCTGAGGATCTGCGCCGACAGCCGTGCCACTGATGCCAGCATCAGACGCGGTGTCTGATAGTCGCTGACACCACGGCTGTAGGTGCTCGCGGCAAGCTGTTCGAGTTCCTCCTCGACGTCGTCGGACGAACAGGCGACGCGTGCCCACAGACTCGCCCATGGCAACGATGGCGTGATGTTGCGCTTGAACTCCTCGAGGTCACGGGAGCTTGAGTAATTCTGCTTGTCGAGCTCCTTGAGAAGGTCGGGGTGGGCGAGATCCCGATCGGTGAGCTCGCAGCCATCGATACGTGCCTTGAGCGCGTATGCCTTCAGCAGCACGTCCAGCGACGTCCCGTGTGTCGCCCCAATTCCTCTGGGTGGCACGCTCGGCAGGTAGAGACTCAAGATCTTCCCCAGCTGCGCCGGCTCGGCGACGCCATGGGACGCCGCAGCCGTCACGAAAGCGATGGCGGCCCACAGGGCATCGAAATCGCTGCCGAAGGGGTCCGCGCCGTCAGCCACGCCGATACGCCCGGAATGCCCGTCGAACATCGCCAGCGCGGCCTGCGCAGCCGAGGCGTCCAGGGGCAGATCGAACTTTCCGGCTTGGCTGAGGGCGGCGAACTGGATGGGCATGCTGTGCTCGGCGGCCACGATCAGATCGGCCATCTGCTCGACACGGCCGGTCTCGATGAGACCGGCCGTCACGATACGTCCAGCCCGGTAGACGACCTCCGCAGGTTGCCAGCCGCCGAGATAAGCGACTGCGGCCTCAATCCCATCAGTGTTCACCAGGCCCAGCGCGACCTGCGCGAGGTCGGACCCGCCCAGCCGGTGCTGTCGACTTAGCGACTCAGGCAGCCTCGACCACCCGTCGATCCATTCCATGGCGCTACGCAGGCGGCTACGCGCAAGATCACGCTGACCGGCAGACGACAGAAGGCAGCCCTCGTAGGCCAGGTTCGAACCCGGCCAGTCCTCGCCAAGAGGCCCCCGCGCGACCAGCTCGTCCAGTGACTGCGCGTCGAGCAGGTCACCGGCCAGATGTGTGTTCGCCTTAATCAGCTCGCGGCGTCGTGTGTGACCCAGTGACAGCGAGCCCGCCTTCAGTGCCAGCCGCACCGCCGCCGCCCGAGCCTTCTGCTTCATCGCCGCCTTGAGCGCGAACTGAACCCGCTGCTGCTCAATCTCGGCCCGCTCAAGCGGGCTCAGCGCGGGCAGGGCCGCACCGTCCACCGCCAGATCAACAAGATCGGCCAGACGTCCGGCCTCCCACAGCAACTGCGGCAACGACGCCGCCGCATAGGCATGCCGGTCGGCGAGTGGCCGAAGCCGCTCGAGAAATCCGTCGAGCCGGCGACCTGCTGGTCGGTGGTTTCCCCGGAACCACGTCTCGGTCGGCTCGTCGCGAAACTGCACACAGCCGCCCTCGATCAGCAACGGCCGTCCGAGATCACTGACAAAGCTGTGGACCGCTTCGCTCGGCATATCACACAGCTCGGCAATGACCTGCACCGGCACCCGAGGCCGCAGCGCGGCCAGTGCCTCGCAGATGCCGTCGACCTCAGCGGTTGTCATCTTCCGCTCGTCGCGGACCTTCCCGACCGATCTCGCGATCACCGCATCAAGCACCCCGGCCGCGTCCGGCACCCCGGCTAGGGCAAGGGACCGCAGGCAGGCTGCGGCGCTGGACACGTCGGCCAGCGCCGTGGCCTGCACGCGCGGATTGCCAAAGGTGCGGTGGTGAAACTCCGCCACGTCAGCGTCTGCCGCGTCCGCAAACCGGGCCCGCATGTGGGCACCGCTTTCTCCCAGGTTGAACCCACGCAACTCGATGCGCAGCGTGCCTGACGGCACCCCCAGCGACGCGACTCGCTCGGTGCGCGCAAACATCACCAATCGCACATTGGCCGGCAAGTTCTCCCGCAACAGGTCAGGCACGAACGAACGATGTCCGAACTCCCGCGCCGCAGTAACGGCATTGTCCGCCGCGTCCACCGCGATGACCAGCAGCGCATCGGGGCACCTCGCCCCCATCACGAAGGCGCTGGAAGCTACCCGGTCAAGGAAAGCCCGCATGTAGTCCGCTGCGGTGGCGCTGGCCGAAGGCACCAACGGCTGACAGAGCCCACGAGCGGCGAGTTCGTTCGCGATCTGCAGCACCACCTGCCGATGCTCGTGCCGCAGCTCGCTGATCAGACGATAACCGCCCGCGCCGAAGCAGTCATACGTGACGCATTCAGACCCGTCAGGGAGAAGCCTTTCAATCGACTCAGCCAGCACGGACTTACCGACCCCGCCGACCGCATGTACGACGATCGGCCCCTGAGCACCCACGATCTGATCGGCGATGTCGCGGAACTGCTTTCGATCGAGGCGGTTCGCGACCGGCGCCAGACGGGAAGGGGCCGGCATGAGCTGGTCCTCACTTGCGCCAAGCGCTACCAGTACGTCTGATCGCCGGATGGAGTTAGAACCCTCCAGCGATGTAGCCCGCCGCGACACGATCTCTTTGAGGCGAAGCGGCGCATCACCACGCACTCCCGGCAGGTAGTCACCAACCCTCCGCTCGAAATCCAAGCTCAACGCCGCCAGCCCCAGCTCAGGATTGCCAAGGTCAACCAAGCGGCAGAACTCCCCAGCAACCGCGTCGTCGTCGATCCCGAGGTAACCTCGCAGCAGTGTCATCTGGGACTTGTGCCGCGGCGCACTGCCAGCCGAGAGATCTTCCAACGTCTGGCTGACCTTCTCGCCCACAGGCCGATTAGACACGAGCCGGAAACTGATCCTGTCCAGCAGCGAGGCGTCCGTTTCCCGCAGCTTCGTGAACCGCTCGGCAAAGCCGCTCAGCGTCCCTTTGAGCTCAGACATCGTCCATGCTTCGCCGTCTCGGACAGTGGAGTGTTTCAACTGCCGGTACACCACACGGTCGGCGTCCGGAAGCTGCTCAGACCCGAAGTACTCCGCAATGTCGATAACCTGCTCACCTGCGACGATACCGTCGTCGCCAGTGAACTCCTCCGCCGACGCCCCTTCGATAGCCACGGCGGTCAGCGGAGCCATCGGCGGCAAGAGCGCTAAGCACCGACGCGCCGCCCAGTGGTAATGGAACTGATCGCCATCGCGGCTCGTGCGCAGCAGGTCTGTCTTCGCCATGGTCGTCTCAGCGTAGGCCAGGCCGCCGACATAACCGCCGCCACGACCACGACCAGCCCTCAGGGGTAGGAACCACGGGCGTTTCAGGGCCACCGACGGCGGCCAAGTCGCCGGCCTCAGGTTCTGCCGACTGGCGGGTCGCGTCACGCGGAGACGGTTTCGTGGGGTTGGATTTAGGGCGTCGCCGTGTGTCTGGGAGCGCCGCAGTGAATCCGTATGATCAGCTTGCTGGCCTTGACCTTCCGACCCTTCAGGTGCTGGAGGCGGCTCTGGCGTTGGGTGGCCTGGTCACCGAGGTGGAGGTGTCGGCGTTGGTCGGTGCCGACGCGACGCCGTACCTGCAGCGTGCCGCCGATGCAGGGCTTATCTCGCGGCTCCGGGGCCGGCTCACGGTAAACGGCGTACTGCGGGAGGTCTTCGCCCGTCCGCTGGGTGTCGGCCCGGCCGCTGGTCAGCTCGCCGCCGTGTTGAGCGTCGATGATCTGAAGGTCGTGGCACGCAACCTGGGACTGCCCACGAAGGGTCGCAAGGCGGACTTGCTGGAGGCGGTGGCGGAGTTCTTCCTCGACATGGACAACGTGCACGCTCTGGTCAAGCGGATGCCAGCCGCGACGCGGACGGTGTTGGAGGAGGCTGACCGCGACGGTGGACGGATCCGTCGCCATGGCGGAAGCGGCATCGCACATCGGAGTCGGTACACGAGCCGCTATCGGCAGGTGCATCCGCTGGACTGGGCCGAGGAGCACGGGCTGCTCTACCGGGTGACCTGGGAGGACTATCAGCTGGCGGGTCAGGTTGCGCTCGTTGTGCGAGGAGCGAACTACCGGGCGCCGTTCCAGCCGCAGGAACCACCGGTCACCTGGCGTACGCCGAATCCCCCGGCAGTGCGCCGCGACGCCCAGGCCCAGGGCATCGCCGTGGTCGGGCTGCTGTCGGCGCTGCTGGACGGGGCTGGACGTGAGCCGCTAGTCACGGTCAAGGCCGGCGGCGTGGGCGTGCGCGAGCTGACCCGGACGGCGACGACGCTGGGAGTGACGGTTCCGACCGTGCGGCTGCTGCTAGCGGTCGCCCAGGAGGCCAGGCTGGCCGACCTCGACGATCGCGTGGTCCCGACGGCCGCGTACGACCGCTGGCTCAAGCTCGGTCTGGACCGGCGGCTCGCGGTGATGCTGAAGGCGTGGCGCGAGCTGGAATATCTGCCGTCGTCGCAGACTGGGCCGTGGGTTCCGGAGCACCGCCAAAGCTGGTCTGCGCAAGCCCGGATCGCCGCACTGCGGGCGTTGGGCGACCGGGCGACGACGAACCTCGAGCAGGCCGCCCAGTGGATGTGGTGGCAGCAGCCGCTGACCTTCGGCGGCACCACGACCGTACGCGGCGTGCTGGACGAGGCCGCAACCCTGGGGATCCTCGGCGCGGGCGCTGTCAGCCCTGCCGGGCATGCGCTGCTGGCCGACACGGACATCGCCGAGGCAGTCGGCGACCTGGGTGAGGTCGCCCGCACCGCCCGGCTGCAGGCCGACCTGACCGCGGTCGTGGCGGGAACACCGAGCCCGGATCTAGCTGAGCTCCTCGGTGCGACCGCCGTCGTCGAGTCCCGCGGCACGGCCACGACCTGGCGCTTCAGCCCCGCGGCGGTACGCGGCGCGTACGACGCAGGCTGGACCGAGCAGCGCTTGTCCAAGGCCCTGACGAAGATCGCCGAAGGCGGGCTGCCGCAACCACTGGTCTACCTGCTGGCCGACGTCGCCCGCCAACACGGGTCGGTACGGGTCGCGCCCTTGGCAAGCACCCTGGTCAGCGATGACACCGCGCTGCTAGCGCAGATCTGCGCCGACAAGCGGCTGGACAAGCTCAACCTGCGTCTGCTCGCCCCGACCGTGCTGGCCAGCCAAGCCACCACGGCTGACACGATGGCCGCCCTGCGCAAAGCCGGCTACGCGCCACGCCAGCAGAACGCCGACGGCCGCGACGTCATCGAGAAGGCCCGCCGCCACCGCGCCTGACGGGCTGGAGAGCACCATGCTGATCGTACGCGCGACCAAGAAACTCCTCGATCACACCCACCCGCCTCGGGCTGTCGAAGGAGACCACGACACGACCCTGCTGGGCCCGTGGTACGCCACCGCGCTGTTCTGGCGGCCCCGGCTGGCGCTGCTGGTCAACGAGCGAACCCTGCTACCGGTCCTGCTGCCCCTGGCACCAGCGCGCAGCCTTCCCGCCCGCGTCCCCGACGAGATCGCGACGGTCCTCGACGCCCACCAGGTGCCCAGGGCCTTCATCGCCGACGAGCTACGGCACATGCAGGACTGCCGATTCGCCACGACGGCCAACCGCAGCGTCGTCGGGATCATGAACGAATTCACCAAGCTCGCCGAGATCTACACCGACGATTCCGCTCACCCCAACCTCGTCACACTCTCGCTGCGGCTGGCCACGACGCCCTGCAGCCCCCTGTACGCCACGAACGTCAGCCCCGACCGCGAACTGGCAGCACTGGTGGGCGCTGCCGGATCAGGGAAGGGGGTCGACGGCGTGCAACATAGCGAGTAGACCGTCGATCGCCCCCCACTCGTTCGGGATGGGGTCCGGCGAGAAATGCATCATCTTGTTACGGATGCCGGCGACATCCTTGACCTGCTGAACGAACTGGGCGTGGTCGAGCGGCCAGTCGAGGAGCAGGAAGTGCTTCTCGTCCTTGAAGACGTGGACGTAGGCTCCGAAGGTCAAGCTGTCAGCGTCCTTGTGTCTCTTGTTCGTGGCGGTCTCGATGATGTCCGGGGCGATCCTGGACTTCACCCTACGGTGCAGTCGGCGCTCACATTCCTCGATCATCGTGAAGGGCCTGGCGATCTCGCCAAACCGGTTGGTCAGGTCGGCAGCTGTCACGATCCCCGCGATCGTCTTGCCGTCTCTCGACCGGATGAAGACGAAGCCACGGCTGGAGATCTCGTCGATGCGTGGCAACACCAGCTCGTCGTAGGCGGCGTCTGGCACGGTCTGCTTCGCCTGATCGACCGTCGGCACTGCCTGATGTGCCATCTGCGCCTTTGCGATCGACTCCCAGCTGATGGCCCCCTGGAACGTGCCGTCATCGTCGATCACTGCGAGTTGCGAGTAGTTGTACCGCAGCATCAGTGTCCGGGCCAACACGATCGAATCCGTGGGGCGCACCGATACCACTGCGGTGTCCGTCCGCAGCAGGTTACCGAACCGCAGGGTGAACGGCTTGTCCGGGACGAGTTCGTCGTCGGCAGGCTCGTCAGAATCGGTTTGAGCACTGTCCTCATCGTCGATCAGCTTTTCGGCTGCAGTCTCGTCTGTGGAGTCGTCGGCCTCGGCGCCAGACTTGAAGACGCGGATGCTGCTGCCGATCCAGCCCTCAGTGAAGGGCGGAACCGTGGTGAGACCGTTCTCGCTGAGATCGCGTTGGATGACAGCTACAGCGGAGCTTGTCCGTCGCCCGGCGTCCCACTGTCGAAGGAGCTCCCGGATGGTTAACTCCAGGCCGTCTTCAGCTGCGACGGCGCGGGCGATGAAGTCGTCCGGGGTCACCCACTCGTTGCTGGACATCTCCTCAGCGGTCGGACCGGGGTCGACGCCAGTCTCGGCGAGTGCAGCGATCCGTCTCGCGGCTCCGTTACGCCGAAGCTGACAGATGGTCAGCAGTGACCCCAGGCTGTAGAGCAGATCCTGCCCGATGGCCGATCGCGGCAGCGCCCGTTGAATCCAGATGACCGGGCGCACGTGGCGCCGATCCGCTGCGGCATCCCGGCGGTAACGGTATCCGCCGGCGATCCGGCCGATGGCGACGTGGTCCGGCACGGTCTTCAGTGGCAGCACTACGTAATCGTCGACCTCCATGACCTGGATGAGACGCCACAGCTGCCCAGTCCAGTTCGCCACCACGGTTCGCGAGCGGTTCGGGTATGCAGCGCGAACAACCGCGTGTAGTTCTCTGCGCGTCGCCACCTGGCTGAGGTCGCCCACCTCCGGCCAGCCGGCAATGACGAGGGACTGTTCAAGGGCGTCCGCCTCGCGCTCGCCCTCGCGTCCTGCCCGAACCATCCACGCCGTCGTCATCGGCCCCCCAGATATCGCGCGAGACGTAAGGGAGATACTCGTCTTTCTGCCCGGCAGGGGACAACGCGTTCCGCACCGCCACAGTCACACCGGCAGGACCATGCGGGCAGTGGCGTCGAGCCAGCGGCACCAGGACAGCCTACGCAGCCTTTCAGAGGGCCAAGCGGTCTTCAACCCTCTGACGAGACTGTCCCGAATTTGATGGACTCGATGTTCCCGGGGCGGTTCACTCGGCCTAGATCGGCGGTCCTCGCCGGAACGCTGGGGTGAGCGCGGCTTTTCGGCTGTGGCAGGGCCACCTCGTTGCCCGCCGCTCGACGCCGTCAGCGCGTGCGGATCGCCGTCGCCTCGCTGGTCGGGACCGTCTCTGCAGGTCCGCTGCCGTCGCACGCTTCCCACGCCGCCGGTACCGTCATCAGATCATGCAAGAACCTCGTGCGCCCGGCGGCCTTCCTCGAACTGTCAAGGCGATCGACACCAGCGGCCTCATCCGATTGGACGCCGAAGCGATCGCTATCGGTTCAACCGCAACCACGGAGCCGGCTGGCTGACCGAGTACGCCGCTCCGCACGCCACGCACTACCTGCGCCCCGTGCTCGTGCACCGTGCCGCCCATCGACCCGAGCACTCTCCGCACTGGCGGTGCACGCTCCTGCTGACAATGCGCGACGGTCAAGAGGTCTTCTCCCTGCTGGATACCTGGCCACCCTCCTTTGACGAAATACCCGACACCCTGAGCCCGGCCACCAAAGACGCGATCGCCCACCGGCTGGAACGTGGGCAACTCTTGGCCTCAGCACAGTGGGCCGACCTCAACATCTAATGGCCGCACGGGGCGACCGCCGCGCGGAGGTCGCTGCGAGGTTCCAGCCAGTGGCGCGCCGTCATTGTCCGGAGCGGCTACTCGCCGGCCAACCGGCGAGCTGCTGGCTGGTCTCCGCCCCGAGTGCCGCCGCCGCTCGGGGCGCCGACGGCGACGTGGCCGCTATCGCGGCGGTAATGGCGATGCGGTGGAGCCTGCTGGTGCCGCACACTCGCTCGCATGGTCACGTCAGCGAGCAGCGTCGCCGAGTTGAGCGGCGCGGTGCGTGCGGGTGCCCGGGTGAAGTTCCTGTTCTTCTGGGGCCACCAGCCGCAGCGCGACGGCAGCATCGGGGCCGGATGCTTGAGCCAGTGGTGGCCGGCGCCGTTCACCCTCAACGGCCAGCGCTTCGCCACCACCGAGCATCACATGATGTGGCGCAAGGCCACCCTGTTCGGCGATCACGCGACGGCCACCAAGATTCTCACGGTGCCGCACCCGCACGCGGCAAAGACCCTCGGCCGGCAGGTCACCGACTTCGACCAGCAGACATGGGAGCAGCACCGCTACGACATCGTGGTGGCCGGCAACACGGCGAAGTTCGACCAGCATCCGACGCTGCGTACCTACCTGCTCGGCACCGGCAAGCGAGTGCTCGTGGAGGCCAGCCCACTCGACCGAGTGTGGGGCATCGGCCTGGCCGCCGACCACCCACACGCCACCGACCCCGCACGCTGGCGCGGGCTGAACCTGCTCGGCTTCGCCCTCATGCACACCCGCACGATCCTGCGGGAACAGGAACCGACCGGTGGGTAAGCCGCCGGAACTGGTTGCCGCCGAGTACGCGCTGTGCAGCGTCGATGTCGAGCGGATGCCCTGGTACGCGGCGGACTGGCTCGCCGACGGACACGACGGGCCGGCCCTGCGTGAACTGGCCGGACTCGACGGCACCGACACCCGACTGATCGGCGAACTCCTGCCCGACGCCCTCAGCGAGGTGGGCGTGCGTGTTCCGTCCGCTGCGCAAGCGGCGGACACCTGGCTGGCCACGCTGGCGCAACGGCTGATCAACGGCGAGGTCGACGAACGAACCGTCAGCGAGCACGCCTCGGCCTTCGTCTCACGGCACCTGGATCTCGACGAGATCTGGCACAGCCCATTCACCGACCTGCACGTGCTGGTCGACGAGTGGGATCAGGACTGGGGGCGCGGCAATCAGGAACTGGCGACGACGGTTCGTCAGCTATGCCGTGATCACATTTGCCGCGTGCCGGCTTCGCCGGGGATTGACCTCACGAGCCTCGCCCACGGCAGCGCAGAGCAGCAAACGGGCGGGCTTCGCCGGCTGCTCAACGCGTGGGACGTCATCGGCGTCCACGACCCGCGGGCCAACGTCGACGAATACGACTGCCTGATCGCACCGCTGCTGGCGAGACTGACCAAAGGTGCCGGCGCGGGCGATCTCAGCGAGTACCTGTCGGCTGAGATCCGTGGCCACTTCGGGATGACCGTCAGCGACACGGAGACCCGGGCCTTCGCGCGACGTCTACTGACCTGGTGGGGCACCGAGCAGAGGGCCCAGTGAACGCTGCGGATAGCACCCAAGGTGGGCCGCTGCGAGAGCCGGACTGATCCGAGCGTTGCGGGAAGTCCTACATCACCGCTCCGGTGGTCTCGTCATGGGTCAACGCTTCCTCTGAACCACTCGACGCCGCGAGTCAACCGAACCCGGGGCAGTCTCAGCCGATACCGCGGTCATCATCGTGAGTTCGTGGGCCCGTGCTGGCGGAACCGGGACTGAAGGGCTGTCTCGCCTGCCTCCCTCCGTGGGCGAGCGTTCCGCGCATGTCGAGGAACAGCAGTGGACGCGAGCCTCCCTCGTGGCGCTATACGCGGCGGCTGCCGATCCACCCATCAGTCTCTGCGTGGCGCGATGATCGGCGACCACAGCCGCCCGTTCTGCGGTGCGTGGTGCGACGTCGGCGCCGCTACGCTCAGCGGCTTCGGAGGCCCGAAGGAGGACGTGTGACCCCCACGAACCACCAAAAGCACCAGGCCGGCCGTCACCTCGCGGTCGCACACGCCATGCTACGCGGCTACTCTGCCGAGATCGTGGGCCCGCACCGGTACGTCGAGGTCAACGGCCTGTCCGCAGTCGTCATGCTCGCCGGTATGGGCGCCTGGCAGATCGCTGACGTCACTGACTTCATCGGCTCCGGCCAGGAGCGCTACATCCTCGTCGGTATCACCGACGCAACGACCGCCCTCTACCTCGTGCCCGGTGACGAACTCCGCAGGGGCGTACGAGAGCGACATGAGTCCTTCCTCGAACGCGTCGGTGGTATCCGTCCGCGCAATCCGCAGAGCCGACACGCAGCAATCGAGCCAGCCCACGTCGCGCAGTGGCGCGACCATTGGTCGCTGTTCGAGCACTGATCACCGCATCCGCCAGAGGGGCGAAGTATGACCGAGGACGAGTACGCCGAGCTGCTGCAATACACCCGCGATGCGGTGATCGAATCGCGGCGCGGTGACCTGGACCAACTCCTGGTCGGATCGGCCCGCTGGGCCGACACGCCAACCGCTCGACGGCAGCTGATGAGCTACCTGCACGGGCTGCGCGGCGAGATGCGCCTCGGCAGCGACCGCACAGCACGTCGCATCATGGAGCGCCTCGCTCACGTCCGCACCGAGTCCGGCGGCCCAGTGGAGGGCATCGTCCTCGACCTGACGCCCGCCGACCAACTCGCCTACGGCACGGCGACGATCGACCTGGTGGGTTCACCAGATCTCGACGCCGCCGTCCAGGAACTCGACGAGCTGATTGCGCTGCTGAACGAAGGCGAGGAGCAATGGGACTGACGGTTGACGACATCAAGAAGCGCATCGACGCGGTCATGGCCCGCTACCGGCATGCCTCCGTCACATCCGCGGGCGGTCTCACACTCAGCATGACTCCCGGCAAGCTCTACGAAGCGTGGGTCCTCAGCGTGATCCTGGAGAACCTACGGACCCACGAGCGATACGAGGTCATCCTCGTCGGCTCAGACAAAATGCGACTTCGCTCATCAGGCGGACCCATCGATCGTTCGTTCGCGCACTTTGAGCTGCGTAAACGGAGCCAGTTGCTGTTGGAGGTCTGGACCGACATCGAGATTCTGACATTGAGCCACCGCCTCCGCCGAGGTGAGTTGCCCCCGCAGCGGGGCGACTGCCATGAACTCGACATCGTGATCCTCCCGGCTGGCGTCAAGGCGGGCTACCCTCCCCACGACCTTGTCCGGATGGCCGTGGAGTGCAAGAACACTGCATTCCAGAAGCACATGATGCGTGCGGCACTCGGAGTCCGGCGCGAACTCAGCTACCTGACGACACCCAGGCCGACGTCGTTCTCCATCTGGCCGCGTAGGGACGTCGCGGCCGACCCGGCCTCCGTGCTCGCTGTTTACTCGACGGACCCGACCGTCGCCGAGTATGACGAGGCAGGGCAGGTGTTCGGGGTCGACTTCATCCACGAGCCGATGTAGTGCGCAGCTTGTGAGACCATCCCCATCTTCGCTGGAACCTCACCCGTCCGGATGAAAGGAGTCAGCTGAGTGCGCCCGGCAGGCGGTACGGCAGGCCACCCTGAGCGGCTGATGCATAGGCGGCTGTGATCGCATGTGCGACAACGAGTGCGGGTCGCGCCAGCTCTGCTTCCGTAGCAGGCGAGGCCACCTGGCGGAGTACATCATCGGCGAGGGCGGGTAGCCAGTCGTCGTGGGCGTGGCGACTCCGTGGCGTCTCGGCCAGTCGCCAGGTTCGCCGCCCGGTGGGGCTGTCCTCGACGAGGGTGTCGTCGTTCAGGACGACCGTGCCGTGTGTGCCGGTGAGGCTGTAGGTGTTCCTCCGGTGCGGGGCTCGCCATGAGAGCAGGATGTGGGCTTCGATCTTTCCGCTCATGTCGAGCACCAACTCGACGTGATCTTCTACCCCCACGGTGCTGTATCCCATCGTGCAGCCGACCATGTGGACATGCATCCCGGTCAGCCATTCGGCAAGGTATACGCAGTGCGGGCCGTGATCGACAAGGACACCTCCCCCGGAGACTGCGGGGTTGCGGCGCCACGACGGGTTCCAGTCCGGAGATCCGCTTGCCGACGTGGGGCGTTCGATTCTCATGTCGAGGCGCTGCAGGGGTCCGATTCGTTCGGGAGCGCCGAGTTCGCGGAGACGCTGTAGCAGCGGCGAGTGCACGTAGTTGTGTCCGGGGTAGATGATCCTGTTACGTTGCCGGGCAAGCGCGATCAACTTCGCTCCGTTGCCGGGGTCGAGGAAAGTGGGCTTCTCACAGAACACGTGGGCGTCGCGCATGAGCGCCTGCTCGGTGTAGGCCTCGTGGCTGGTCGGCGGCGTGCAAATCAGCACCAGTTCGATATCCACGTCGATGTCGTCGAGAGTGGCTGCCACGGCGGCGTGCGGGAATCGGGCTCGCGCGGCGTCGCGCCGGGTTGGCGTGGGGTCGAGGATGGCTACGATCCGGGTCTGAGGGATGGTGTCGTAGCACCGGGCGTGGGCTTCGCCTGCCCGCCCGTATCCGATGACACCAACGTTGATCATGTCGGGGCCTTGTAGCGCTGTAGCACTGACACGAGGGTGTCCACGGCTGCGGTGAGTTCGGTCTCGTCGGCGGTTAGCGGCGGGTAGAGCCGTAGGGTGTGCCCTCCGGTCATGACCAATACTCCGGCGGCTACGAGCTGTTGGAACACCTCGCGCAGCTGCTCCTTGCCGGTGACGTTCAAGCCGATTCCGATGGCCATGCCGACGCCGTGGACGCTGCTGACCAAGGCCAGCCCGGCGAGGTCCTGGCGCAGCCGGGTGAGCGTCCGAGCCCCCACCTCGCCCGCTCTGTCTGCCAGCTGCTGCCTGTGTACGGTCTGGGCCACGACGGCGACGGCACGGCATGCGAGCGGAAAGCCGCCGTAGCTGGAGGAGCTGGCGCTGGGGGCTCCGAATGGGCCGCGCTGCATGAGGTTCGTCGGGGCGCAGATGGCGGAGACGGGGTAACCGTTGCCGAGGCCCTTGCCGAGTACGACGACGTCGGGGAGTACGTCTGGTTGGTCGCTGGCGAGGATGGTGCCCGTGCGGCCCATGCCGGTCATGGACTCGTCGGCGATGAGCAGTGCGCCATGTTCGTCGGCGAGGCGGCGCAGGGCACGGAGGTAGCCCGTCGGCGGTACCACGTTGCCTGCGCGGCCTTGGACGGGTTCGACCAGGATCGCTGCGATTGATCCGGTGGATTGCTCACGCAGGATGTCGCGGGCGAGGTCGACGCAGGCGAACTCGCAGGCTGGCGAGGTCAGGCGCAGGGGGCAGCGTGAGCAGTTCGCGTATGGGGCGCTGATGCTCCCGGGTGCGGTGGGTCCGAGGCCCGTGCGTGCCCCGCTGGTGTGCGCGAGGCTGCCCAGTGTGCGGCCGTGGAAGGACTGCCAGAAGGAGAGGATCTCGAAGCGGCCGGTCGCGGACTTCGCCAGCCGGATGGCCGATTCGACGGCCTCGCTGCCGCTGCTGTACAGCTGTATGCGGTCAAGGTGAGCCGGCAGCAGGTGCCGCAGCAGGCGCGTCATCTCCAGGCGGGCGTCGCTGGCGTGCGCTCCGATCATCCAGCTGCCCATCTGTCGGGTCAGGGCTTCGACATACGCCGGATGCGAGTGGCCGAGGAGGTTGACGCCGGCGGCGCCCATGAGGTCGGCGATCCTGCGCCCGCTGGTGTCGGTGAGGTGCATGCCTGCCGCTTCGGTGACGGCGAGACCTGCCCACCGGACCGCCTCGGAGATGCCCGGTCCGAGGACGGTCAGCTCCTCATCCCAATGCGCCTGGCCGCTCACGACGTCGTCTCCCTGGCGTTGGTGGACGCCACCCGGAACCCGCCCGCGGGGTGGCGATCGGTGGCGAGCATGCGGTTGCGGGTGAACGAGTTCGCGCACTCGGTGGCGTAGTAGAAGGCTCCGCCGCGGATGACGTATCGCTCCCCCGGTCGGGTGCTGGCCATCTCGCGTCCGTCGTCGTGGCGATAGGGATAGCCGAATGTCGGTTGGTGTCCGCTGTGCCCCCAGAGGCTGCGGGTCCATTCCCAGACGTTGCCGATCAGATCCTGGCAGCCGGCCTCGTTGTCGCCGTCCGGGGAGAACCGGCCGGGGGCGACGACCGCGCCGATGCCGGTGGCGCGGATGTTGGCCCGACGTGGATCGGGTACGTCTCCCCAGGGGTGTCGCCCGCCTCGGTCGTTGCCTGCGGATGCCTCCCACTGCGCTTCGCTGGGCAGGACGATGCGCTGTTCCGGAGCCAGCGCCCTGGTGTGATGCAGGTGGCGGGTCAGCCAGGCGCAGTAGCGCAACGCGTCGAGCCAGGACACCATGACCACGGGAAGGTCGTCCCGCCACAGCGAGTCGTCGGCCTGCCAGTGGTCGGGGCAGGGGCCGCCCTCGGCTGCGAGGAAGGCAAGATATTGGCGGTTGGTCACTACGGTGCGGGCCAGCCGGTACGGCTGTAGGCGAACTGTGTGTCGTGGGCGGCAGTCGTCCTGTCCGTCCGGTGCGTCGACGCCGAGGATCACCTCGCCGCCGGTGCACGGCAGCAGGTCGGGTACCGCCGGTTCCTTCAGCGCTGCTTCGTGGACCTCGCGTGGGATGACGCCGTCGGCCAGCAACTGACGCAGCGACGGCTGCCGGTCCTGCCGTGACATCGTGTCCGCATAGCTGCGGACGGCCTCGGCGCGGTCGCTGGCTGCCAGCCGCAGGAGGCTGGCGCGCGCGAACGGGGTAGATGCGGCCAGCGCGGCGAGTTCGGTGACCGCGTCGAGGCGGGAACCCGGGTCGGGCGATGTGAGATCCTCGCGGACGTAGTCGGGCAGTTGCTCGCTGACGTACCGGGACGTGATCGCAGCCTGGCTCGCGCCGACGGCGAGGTGAGGGCTCCCGCCTGCGGCGACGACGCGTTGCCGGGCGAGGTCCAACAGTTGCGGCACAGCCTGCTGGGTTCCCGAGGCTGCGAGGTCGCCGAGGACCGCAGCGAGGCCATCGTGGCAGGTGCTCTCGGGCCTCGTATCCGCGGCGGATGGCGATGCGAGCACGAAGGCACCCGCAAACGCGGGGGCGACGGCACCCACCGTGTCGCGAGCGGAGACGAGGTCTGCGCAGACGATGACCGGCTTTCCCGCTTCTGGAAGAACGACCGCCGACAGCTCATCGATCCGAAGCATGCTGTTGGGGCGTCCCGGAACGGAGCCGGGCAGCGCCAACGCGGTGATATCGCCGTCGCGACGGGTGAACGTGACAGCGTGGCCCGCCAGGCAGACCAGCAGCACATCCTGCCCGCCGAGAGCCTTCCTGGCATCGTCGATGGCGCGGCGGGCGGCGGCAGGGTTGCCGAGTCGCCGGTCGGCAACCACGATGATCTTGCTGTCGAAGTGGTGGTCGAGCTGCCAGCGCAGCTCGGCCTGCATCTCGCCGTGCGCCGCCCAGCCGATCGTCGGCAGGTGCCGGTAGGTGGTCGGCGCGAGAAATAGTGCGCCGATAGTTACAGGTATTCGCGGAGCCATGTCACCGTCTCGCGGTACACGATGTCCCGTTCCTGCGGTTCTTCGAGGCAGTGATCGCCGTCGGGCACCCCGACTACCTTGTGCGGTCCTGAGACCAGGTCGGCCGCGCGTACGCTCTGCCCGAATGGCACCTCGCCGTCGGCTTCTCCGTGAACCAAGAGCACCGGCGTGGACAAGCCGCGCAGCGGTGAGCTGACGTCCTGCACGTCCTGCAGCTCGTCGAGGAACGCCACGCCGATCTGCTCGCCGTCGAGATCCACATAACCGTCGCGCCGTGCCGCGCTGAGGTTGTCCTCGCTCACGTAGGACTCGAACGCGCCGTCGAGCAGCCAGATAGCCGGCCACAGCAGCACGACCGCCCGGTATGCCGGGTCGAAGCCAGCTAGGCCGACGGTGGCGCCGAAGCTCTCCCCTATCAGCGCCCAGGCAGTCGGCTGATACCTGCCATCGACGAAGCTGCGGACCGCTCGCAGGTCCTCGACCTGCCGGGCGATGGTCATATCCCGGTAGCTGCCGGTGCTTTCTCCGCAACCACGAAAGTCGAAGCGCACGGAAGCGATCCCGGCAGCGCCGAGATGCGCGGCAAGGTCGACGTAGAGGTCGGCCGGCCCGTCCTTCTGCCCACCCGGTCCGCCGTGCAGCATCATGACCATGCGTTGCGGCGACCCGGTGGTCGGTGTCGCGACGACGGCAGCGAGCTCGTCATTGCCCACACCGATCCGGTGACGTGTCTGCTGGATCATGAGAACCTGCTCCTCATCTCTCGGTGGCGCGCAATCAGTCGCCGCCGACCGTCTGGCTGGTGAACCTGATTCTCGGACGCCGGTACGCGGCCAGCCACAGCCACGGCATGAACAGCGCTCGGGTCGCATAGCGCGAGGTGGCCTCCGCTTCGGACTGCTCGCCAGACAGTGACAGCTGCCGTGCGTCTACAGCGGCCTTACGCGCGTGCCCGTGTGCTCTGAGCAGGCGCCCCCGGAAGAGGTTCAGCCGAGCATCGGTCAGGTCGATGCGGACCAGCTGACGGACGTCGCGGTAATCCTCAGCGATCTGCCGCGCCTGACGAAGCAACAGACCCGAGTCCGCGAACGCCCGCCGCATCAGACTCACCTCCGCCAGATCCCTGATCGCGTATGCCTTGCCCCGCTCCCAGGGCAACTGCTCACAGGCTTCCAGGAACCGGCGCACCGTCTGCTCACACGAATCCAGCTCGCCCAGATGCCAGTAGGCGGCTCCGACCAGCGACTGTATGTCGATCATGTTGTTCGGGTCGCCAGCTGCCTGGGCGATCTCCTCGGCATCTTCCTGAGGGTTCTTGACCACGGCGAGGGCTTCGGCCGCTTGGCCGGCTCGGAACAGTGCGAAGCCGACGCACCGGAGCTGTCGGGCGATCTCCCGTGCCGAACCGGCGCCCCGGGCGATACCGAGCCCCAGCTGGGCCGTGCGAGCCGCCTCCTCAGCCTCACCGCGCACCGCGTGCGTAGATGAGATCACTGACAAGGCCAGCGAACGCTGCTCATCGTTCCCCAACGCCGTCGCTGCCTCGTACGCGATCCAGCCGAGTTCGATACGGTCGTCGAACAGACCCAACGTGAAGAAGATGTCGAGCGTGACCTCGAACAGCTTCACGCACTGCTCGTACGCCTCATGCCGGTGAAGGTCGCGGACGAGCAGCCGTATCGCCTCGATGTGCGCGCCGGCGCCGGCGGCGTCCTCCCAGTCCTGGCTGAAGCGGGCGATGAAGTGCTCCGCCAGCCTTCCCGCGAATGACACAGTCTCGCCGGACGCTGTGTGGTTGAGCACGAATAGCCGCAGCGCAGCCGAGCATGTGTACACCGTCACGCCGTGCTGCTGGCGCGACGAGAGCAGCCCATCGGACCACAGCCGCTCGACGAGGGCGCCCACGTCGGCCGCCGGGATCGCGAGTGCCACTCCCAACTGCTCAGCGTCGGCGCTGCCGCCCAGGTAAGCGCACACACGCAGCAGGCTGCGTCCCATCTCGTTTACGTCCTGCCACACCACGCTGAATAGCGCGTCAGCCAACTGCGTCGACCCGCTCTCAAGCTGACCAAGCCGGTCCGAAAGACTCCGGCCGTCTCGAGAACACGCCAGCACGAACAGCTCAATCGCCCTCGGATTACCGCCGAGCAACCGATGGATGCGCTCGAACGTGGCAGCATCAGCTCCGACGATCTCCGGAACGCTACGGCGCCGGGCCTCCCGAAGTAGCAGCTCCTGCATGTACTGCAACTGAAGCTCTTGCAGCAGCACCCGCGGCGCCGGCAGCCGACCAGGAGTGTTGGCGCTAACGATGGCCAGCGAGCCGCTCGGCAGGGTCCTGAGGAAGTCGATCAGGTGCTGCGCATCGGCAGCGGTCAGCCGCAGGTTGTCGACAACCAGGACAGCCGGATGGTCAGCCAGGTGTGCACGTAGCGCCTCGGCCTTGTGCTCGGCGGGAGCCGCTGACAGTGCCGGACTTCCGGTGGCGAGTCCAAGCGTGCGGGCAAGGTCCGCGAGACTCAGCACGCTGTTATGAGCGTCGAACCAGACCAGCGACGTGAACCCGTGGCCCGGCTTCCGCGCCGGCCGGCGCTCGGCAAGCCGATGCGCCACCTCCGTGGCCAGCGCGCTCTTGCCGACACCAATGCTGCCCTCGATGGAAACCAGGTACTCGCCTCGGTCGAGATGCTGCAGAGCCTGGGCCACCTCATTGCCGCGGTCGACGAGTTGGGTACGAGACGGCAGCAGCACCTTCGGCTTTCGTGACCGGTTCCTGCCAGCTTCGCGGAGACGCACGATCAGGGGCGGCAACCCCAGGACAGCGGCGACCACCGCCAGCAGCCCGGAGATCAGGCCGAGCCACTCGCTCACGCCGGAGGTGAAGCCACCCACAGAACAGACCTCACTCGCACGCCATCATCACGATCGGTCATCTACCGACCACAGAACGACGATCATCTGCCGCCAGTCTTACCGAGGTCCAAGTTGGACGCAACGCCATACAGGACTGCATCGACCAGAGGCTGAGCGAGTTGCAGCGCCCGCCAGGTGCTGGCCCCGACTTCGCCTTTACCGCAATTTCACTTCTTAGAGTGTTTTAATTCGACCTTTCTCACCACCAGCCATCTCGGGGCGTGCGGGGTCGCCTCCTTGGGCCGTCCGAATTGATCCGCTGCATCAGACAGCTGGCGGGTACGTCCAGGCGTGATTGAGGAATCGGCAGTCAGGTAGCCGACACATGGTCGACTTGATCACGTAAGCGCGCAGGTTAGGGTTCTTCGGTGACACTCTCGTCCACCAGGGCGACCAGCGCGTCAGGGGTCGCCGAACTTGCCCTTCCGGAGCCAGGTCAGGTCGTCGAGGTTCGCGGGTCGACCTGGGCGGTGGCACAGGTCAAGCCGCAAGGACTGCCGCGCAGCCCGGCGGACGAAGCCGTGGCCTCGCTGAACCACGCGGTGACCCTTCAGGCGCTCGATGAGGACCGGCTGGGTGAAGAGCTGACGGTGGTCTGGGAGCTGGAGGTCGGCCACACCGTCACGCCCGCTCAGGGGCTACCGACGCAGGTCAACCCGGACGCCTTCGACGACCCGAACACCCTCGCCGGGTTCGTCGACGCGATGCGCTGGGGCGCGGTGACCTCGGCGGACGACCGTAGCGTGCAGGCGCCGTTCCACAGCGGAGTGGCGGTGGAGGCTTACCAACTGGAGCCGCTGCGCCGGGCGCTGTCCTCGCCCCGGACGAACCTGCTGCTGGCCGACGATGTCGGCTTGGGCAAGACCATTGAGGCTGGCTTGGTCGTGCAGGAGCTGCTGCTGCGGCACCGGGCGCGTACCGCGATCGTGGTGTGCCCGCCAAGCTTGTCCCTGAAGTGGCAAGACGAGATGCGGGACAAGTTCGGTCTGGACTTCACGATCATCAACAGCGAGTTGATGCGGGAGGTACGGCGCCGCTACGGCCTGCACGCGAACCCGTTCCAGCTCTATCCTCGGGTGATCGTGAGCATGGCGTGGCTGCCGCATCTGCGCGCCCAGCGGATGCTGCGTGACGTGTACGCGCAGGCGGCGAGCACGAAGAGCGCTCGGCGGTACGCGTTTGACATCCTGATCGTGGACGAGGCGCACCACGTGGCGCCGGCCAGCCCGTCGACGATCGGTGGTGGGCGCGGCTACGCCGTTGACACGCAGCGCACGCTCGCGGTCCGGGATCTGGCTGACAAGTGTGAGCACCGTCTGTTCCTCAGCGCCACTCCACACAACGGGCATCCGGAGTCGTTCACGGCGCTATTGGAGATGATCGATTCGCGCCGGTTCAGCCGTGGTGCGCTGCTAGACGAGCGGGCGTTGCGGGAGGTGACGGTTCGGCGGTTGAAGTCGGACCTGCCGGAGAAGGGTTTCCGCCCTCGGGAGCTACGGGTCATCCCGTTCACACCGCGCGCCGACGAGCAGGAGATGTTCGCTCTGCTGGATCGGATTCTCACCGAAAGCGCGAAGGCGAACGGGACCGGTGAGTCCGGTGACATCACCGCGATGCTGTTCAAGAAGCGGTTCTTGTCGAGCCCGTGGGCGTTCGGCATGACCTTGCAGTCCTACCTCGCCGCGCGGTCGGTGGGCCAGGCGCCGACGGACTGGGACTACGACGACATCCTCGGCGAGGGGCAGGCTGACGAGGAGGAAGGCCTCTGGGAACAGGACGAGGCGACGGCCCTGCGGCATAGCAAGGCCACCGACCCGCTGGTCGCCGCCGCGCCAGGCGAGTTAGAGCGACTGGCCGAGTGGGGGCTGAGCTTCGAAAGTCGACCCGACTCTCGCCTTGACGAGCTGATTACCGCCCTGGATGCGATCTGCCGACCGGGCGGGTTCTGGTCAAACGAGCGCATCGTGGTGTTCACCGAGTACGCCCACACCCTGGAGTGGGTACACCGGGTGCTGGTGCAGCAGGGCTACGGCGACGTGCTGGAGGTCATCCAGGGGCAGACGCCGACCGACGAGCGCGAGCTGATCCGCGAGCACTTCACCACCGAGCCGTCGGCAAAGAACCTCGTGCGGGTGCTGCTGGCCACCGACGCAGCCGGTGAAGGCATCGACCTCCAGGACCACTGCCACCGGCTGATCAACCTGGACATCCCGTTCAACCCGTCACGGTTGGAGCAGCGCATCGGCCGGATCGACCGGTACGGGCAGCAGCAGACTCCGCTGGTGTTCCAGTTCTCCCCGGACCGCTCGGCGACGCTGTACGCCGCTGACATGGAGTTCATGGGCCGGATCGCCCGCAAGGTCGTGACGGTCGCGCGTGACCTCGGATCGGTCAACCAGGTCATCGCCGAGGAGATCCAGAACCACTTCACCCGCTCCTCAACGGGACGGCGCAAGAAGGGCGCGCTCGACGGCAACGCTGTGATCAACAAGGCGTTGGCTGGCGGGTTGGACCTGAACAGCAGGTTGACTCAGTTGGAGAAGGGCTACGCCGACAGTCGGGCGGAGCTGCACCTGGAGCCGGAGAATCTGCGGCGGGTCGTCGACACCGCGCTGCGGATCAGCCACCAGCCGCCCCTGGTGGTGGCCGGCGACGACCGGACCGACGCAGCCGTGTTCGCCGTGCCGCCGCTCGGCCCAGCCTGGCAGTCGACGTTGAAGGGCCTGGACACCCGCTCCGAGCCGGGTGTATTGCGGCCGATCACGTTCGACGACAAGGCCGCGGCAGGGCGGAAGGACTTGGTCTACGTCCACCTGGGTCATCCGCTGGTGAAGAAGGCTCAGCGGTTGCTGCGACGGTCGCTGTGGAGCGCGGACGCGCCGTTGCACCGAGTCACGGCGGTCGTGGTGGATGGGCTGGAGGAGTCCTTCGTCGCGGCCGTCACCCGGATGGTGCTGGTCGGCCGGGGAGGGCTACGCCTGCACGAGGAGATCTTCCTCGCCGGCGTACGCCTGCGGGGCCGCCGTGCTATCGCCGAGGAACGCGCCGAGCAACTGCTCGACCAGGCCCTCGACGCCGGCAGGCTGACGCTGGCCGCTGCGGACGTCCGCGCCGACCTGGCCAGCGAGTGGAACGAGCCGGAGTCCCCGCTGCGGTCCCGGCTGCTCGACTCGATGACGCGCCGCGCCGAGTCTCGCCATCAGCGGGTCAGCGACCAGCTCGCTAAACGCGAGGAGGCCGACGTCAACCGGGCGCGGGAGATCTTCGCCGCGTTCCGCCGCAACCTGAACGAGTCGCTGGACCAGCTCACCAGCGCCGAGATGCAAGACCAACTGGCCCTCTTCCCCGACGACCAGCAGCGGCAGCGCCGCCGCGACATCGAAACGATGCGCCGTCGCCTGGACGAGCTCGGCGACGAGGAGCAGCGGGAGATCGCGGCGATCACCGAGCGGTACCGCGACGTCAAACCACACACCACCGCCGCAGCGGTGGTGTTCGCGCTCACCCCGGCCGACGCCCAGCGAGGAGGTTCACGCTGATGCGGACCGCCCGTACCTTCCGCCCGAAGACCGCCACCGAGCTGCACCGGGCCTGGCTGGGACTGGTCGAGACAGACGGCCCGTTCCTGGCGATCCCGCCGCTGAAGCGGGTGTGGCCGCAGGGCATGCCCGCCCTGGACCCCGAACGCCTCGACGTCCTCCGCGAGGCCAAGCCGGCGTACGACCACGCCTGGGAGGCCCTCGACATCGACCCGGACGACGAGACCGTACAGGCCGAGTACACCGAGGTCCGCGACGTCTGGGTGCAGACCGTCCTGCGGGACGTCGTCGGCTGGCGTACCTCGCTGGCCTGGGGTCCCGACTGCGCGCCCGGGATGACCGCGCACTCACCCGACAGGCGGGTCGTCGTCACCCCGCAGGCGGCGCTGCACGGGCCGGACGGCATCGGCGCGCTGGTCGGCGTGGTCGACAAATGCGACAGCCTGCACGCCACCGGCACCGACGGCTGGGCCGCCACCGCCATCGACCGGATGGAAGCGATGCTGCGCGGCACCGGCATCGCAATCGGCATCGTCACCGACGGCCGCTGGTGGGCGCTAGTCTGCGCCCGGCCGGACGCGATGGTCGCCTCCGGCATCGTCGATGCCCAGACCTGGGTCGAGGAGCCGCTGACCCGCAACGCATTCCTTACTGTCATCGCCCGGCAGTACACCATCGGCGGCGACCCCAACGAGCGGCTCCCCAAGCTGTTCGAAGAATCCGTCGCCGCCGCCGAGGAGATCACCGAAGCCCTCGGCGCCCAGGTCCGCCGCGCCGTCGAGCTGCTGACCCAGGCGTTCGCCGAGACCGCCGCCGACCACGACAGGCGCGGCCTGCGCGATCCGCTCCCGGACGCTCCACACGACACCTACTCCGCCGCCGTCACGGTCATGATGCGCGTCGTCTTCCTGCTCTTCGCCGAGGAGCGCGGCCTGCTGCCGCAGAGCGAGCTCTTCCTGCAGGGGTACGGCATCAACGGTGAACTCGACGCCCTGGAACAACGCCGGCTGCGCGACGGCGAGGAATCGCTGGACAGCACCTATCTGACCTGGCATCGGCTGCTCGCCACCAGTCAGGCCCTCTACCGGGGCGCGTCTTTCGAAAACATGCGCATGCCCGCGTACGGCGGATCGCTGTTCGACCCAGACCGGTACCCGTTCCTGATCGCCTCAGACGACAACGGCACCCTCGCCCTGCCCGTCTCCGACCGGGTCATGCTGCATGTCCTGCGCTCGGTGCAGGTCGCCCAGCTCAAGGGCGGCGACGCCCGCCGAATCTCGTTCCGCGACGTCGACGTGGAACAGATCGGCTACATCTATGAAGGGCTGCTCGGCTACTCCTGCACCCGGGTCACCGGCGACACCCTGGTCGGCCTCGTGGGTGCCACCGGAGCGGAGCCGGAGATCCCCCTGACCGTGCTGGAGCAGCTTGCCTACGCCAATGCGACTCCGGCGAAACTGGCCACCGCGATCATCGCCTGGCTCAAGGAGAACCAGCCTGCAGCCACCCCGCCGAGCGCGAACGCCCTCGCGAAGCGGCTCGCGGCTGCGCCCGGCGACGACGCAGACCGCATGCTGCGCGCGGTGACCGATGACGACGACCTACGCGCACGCCTGCTCCCCTGGGCCCCCATCACCCGGCCCGACCTACGCGACCGCCCCACCGTCATCCTGGACGGCGGTCTGGTAGTCATCGAGACGCCGTCGCGGCGCAACGCCGGCGCCCACTACACCCCGAAAGACCTTGCCGAGGACGTCGTCAAGCACGCCCTCGAACCGCTCTGCTACTGCCCCGGCCCGCACCAGGTCCCTGAGAGCAGCGGCGCGTGGAAACTGCGCGGCTCGGACGAGATCCTCAACCTCAAGGTGGCCGACATCGCCGCTGGCTCCGGCGCATTCCTAGTCGCCGCCGCCCGCTACCTCGCCGCCCGCCTCGTCGAGGCATGGATTGACGAGGACCCCGCCAACGCCGGGCAGCACGACCTCGGCCAACATGCGATCCGTGAAGTCGTCGCCCGCTGCCTGTACGGCGCCGACATCAACGCGATGGCCGTCGAGATGTGCAAGCTGTCGCTCTGGCTAGTCTCCCTCGACCGCGACCTGCCGTTCTCCTTCGTCGACGACAAGATCCTGCACGGCAATTCCCTACTCGGCCTCACCGACCTACGCCAACTCCGCACCCTGCACATCGAAAGGCCCACCCACCAGCAGCCCAGGCTGACGGCAAAGGACGTGGACGGCACCATCCGGCGGGCTGTCGATATCCGCCGCAACCTCGCCAGCGAGGTACGCGAACACGACCCCATACGTAGCGCCACCGCAAAGCGCCGCCAGCTCAATCAGACGCGCACGCTCACCGCCGACCTACGTGCCGCAGCCGACGGGGTGATTGCTGCCGGGCTCCGTCTCGGCGGCAAACCCGGCAAGGCCCTGAACGAAGCATACGAGAACCTGGCCGAGGCAGTGGCCGCCGCGATGCCGACCAACGACATATCCGCAGATATCAAGTTCCTGCGATCGATCCTCGATGAGGGTCTGACGCCAACCGCCCTAACTGACGACGGACGTTGGCAACCGTTGCACTGGGTGCTCGAAGTTCCGGACGTTTTGATCGACCATGGGGGCTTCGATGCGATCATCGGAAACCCACCCTTCGTTGCTGGATCTAGCATCTCCGGGGCCATGGGCGGCAATTTCCGAGATTGGCTTGTGCACCAGATCGCAGGAGGCCGGCGCGGAAACGCTGATCTTGTGGCCTACTTCTTCCTCCGATCGGTCGAACTCCTGCGCAACGATGGCAATATGGGTCTGATCGCCACCAACACCATCGCTCAGGGCGACACCCGCGAGGTCGGCCTAGATCAGATCCTCACTCAAGGCGTTGAGATAACCCGGGCAATACAGAGCAAGAAGTGGCCTGTCGCTACGGTCAACCTCGAATACTCGGCCATCTGGGGAACCCGCGACAAGGTGCCGTCCACAGTTAGCAGATGGGTCGACGGGATCAAGGCGGAGCGAATAACGAGTCTCCTTGAGCCAGCTGGCCGCACGGCAGGGAGTCCGAATCGCCTGAGCGCCAACCGTGAAGTCGCATTCCAGGGCATCAAGATCGACGGCATCGGTTTTGTCGTCTCCGACAGCGAAGCAACGGAGTGGCTGAGGACTGACCCGCGATACGCCGAAGTTGTATTGCCGTACTTGAGCGGCGAGGACTTGAATTCGAGAGCGGACTGCACGCCTTCGCGTTGGGTGATCGACTTCTACGGAAAGTCGGAGGAGGAGGCCGCTCACTTCGACTGGGCATACTCCCGCGTAACGGAGTTAGTCAAGCCAAAAAGGATGGAAAACAACCGCAAGCTATATCGAGATTACTGGTGGCAGCACGCTGAAGGCCGCCCAGGCCTCCGCCGGGCCGTCTCCGGCCTGAGTGAAGTCTTGGCAATCACTCTCCATGGCAAGACTCTCATGCCCGCAAGAATATCGACGGCGTGGATTCCGAGCCACGGACTGGCAGTATTTGCTACTGACTCATACGTGGATCAAGCAATTCTCTCGAGCAGCCCACATCAGATGTGGGCAATCAGGTATGGCTCCGGCATCCGGAGTGATCCGAGATACACGCCATCTGATGTATTTGAGACGTTCCCACGGCCGGAACCAACGGTTCAGCTGGACGAAGTAGGCCAGATGCTGGATGAGGAGCGGCGATCGGCCATGTTGCGTCGCGGGCTCGGGTTGACGAAGCTGTACAACCTGGTCAACGACCCGGGGATCGTTGAGGACGACGACGCGGACGTGGCCCGGTTGCGGCGGATCCATGTCGAGCTGGACGAGGCGGTGATGGCGGCGTACGACTGGTCGGATGTGCCGTTGGAGCATGGCTTCCACACGTACCGTCAAATGACGCGGTGGACGGTAAGTCCGGCGGCGCGGGTGGAGATCCTGGACCGGTTGCTCGCGGAGAACCTGCGCCGCGCGGCGGCGCAGCAGCCGAAGGCGGCGAAGAAGGCGACTGCCCGCCAGCGAAAGCCGGTGGTCCACGAGGGCCAGGAGTCGCTGCTGTGACTGACTCGGCGCCGGGTTTCCGGCTCGTGCACGAGCCGGACGGCACCTCGTACACGGTTCGGGAGAACCTGGTCGACATCCTGGAGCGTGAGTTGCTCGGGCCTTCGGGTGGTCCGGAGGAGCTGTTGGCGGTGAGCCCGCGTCAGCTGTACCTGGTAGGACATATCGCGCCGGTGAAGCTGACCGAGCCCGATGCTGATCCGGCCGGCTCTGAAGACGGGTATGGCCTGGTAGGAATCCGATCTGATGCGGCGGGTTTTCATGCCCAGCGTGGGATCCCGGCCGAGTCCGCCGACGGCACCGACGTCGAGGGTGAGGAGGATGACGCCGACGACAAGGCTCCGAGGCAGGGGCTGATGATTCCCTCGTCGATGGGGTTGCGGTTCCAGGTGCCGAACGATCTGGCCGAGTTCACGGTTACCGCGTCGTGGGGCACCTACGAGAGTGTGAAGACCGGTGAGGTCGACAAGCGGGGCCGGGCGGTGCGGCGGTATCGGCGCACGCCGGTTGGGATCGTCGAGAAGATCGCGGTGGGCAAGCTGACGCCGGGGCGAACGTACACGCGGCTACTGACCGGGCAGGTCTGTCTCCGGATCGACGCCTACGACGACGCACGGTTCGGTCGGCGGTTGATCGAGATCGCGCTGGTCAATGACCGGGAGACGCCGCCGACGATCCCGGTGCACGAATGGCTGTTCCAGACGAAGCTGCACGTCGACGCGGACGATGCCGCGGTGTTCCTGCCGGTGCGCGACGTGATGGAGCAGGAGTGGCCGGAGCACGACGACGAAATGCGCCGGTTGCACCTGCAGTACCGCAACCGGCTGGAGTTCGCGGTTGGGCGGACCTGCTCGGTGGACTGGCGGGCGGAGCCGGGGGCACGGCTAGCGACGGCGGTGTGGACGACGTGGCTGCCGGTCGCGGAGACTCCGCAGACGCAGGCGCGGTCGGTCACGGGCGCAATGCTGTCCATGGACGCACTGGCCAAGACCAGCCCTGAACAGGTTCGTCACGGGCTTGCCCCGCTGGTGGATGGTTACCGGACCTGGCTCGACGGTGAGGCCGCGAAGGCGGCACAGCTCCCCGAGCATCTGCGGGACTTGGCCGAGGAGGTCGTAGACGAGGCACGCGCGGCAGAGCAGCGGCTGGCGGACGGCCTGGCGCACGTGGTGGCTGATCCGGAGGCGTTCGCGTGCTTCCGGTTCATGAACGAGGTCATGCGGGACCAGCGGGTCCACTCCCGGATCGGGGCGTTGCGTAGCTCCGACCCGAGCCTGTCGTTCGACGACGCCCGCGGTCAGGTCGAGGCCGACGAGCGGGAGAAGCCGTCGTCGTGGCGGCCATTCCAGCTGGCGTTCATCATCATGCAGCTGCCGGCGCTGACCGACCCCACCGCGGCGGCGCGCAGCGGTGAGCTGTCGCGGGTGGAGTTGTTGTTCTTCCCGACCGGTGGTGGCAAGACCGAGGCGTACCTGGGTCTGGCGGCGTACACGTTTGCGATCCGGCGCCGGCAGCAGATGGTGGCGTCCTCCGATGGCCCGTTGGACGGGCGTGACGGGGTGGCCGTGTTAATGCGGTACACGTTGCGGCTGCTCACCGCGCAGCAGTTCCAGCGGGCCACCACGCTGGTGTGTGCGGCGGAGCTGGTTCGCCGCCGGGACGTGACAACCTGGGGTAGCAAGCCGTTCCGGATCGGGTTGTGGGTCGGCACCGATGTGAGCCCGAAGCGGTGGGACGAGGCGGACGAGCAGCTGCGCAAGGCCAACGCCTATGGCGGGCACCGGTTGACGGTGTTGCAGGTGCAGCGGTGCCCGTGGTGCGGCAGCCCGATCGGCGCTGCGAACGTGAAGCCGGTCAAGACGACCCGGCGGGTGCTGGTCTTCTGCGGCGACGACATGGGGCAATGCCCGTTCGCCAAGGGCGGTCAGGTGAATGAGGGCCTGCCGATGCTGACGGTGGACGAGGAGATCTACCGGATGCCGCCGGCGTTCGTGATTGCGACGGTCGACAAGTTCGCCCGGCTGGCGCGCGAGGGTGAGGCGGCGTCCCTGTTCGGCTATGTCGGCCGGTACTGCGGTCGGCACGGTTACGTGCACCCGGACTACGCCAGTTGCAGTGTGACCACCGGTCATCAGGCTGAGCCTGGCCTGCCCGCCGCGACCGTACGCCCGGTGGGACGGCTTCGGCCGCCGGATCTGATCATTCAGGATGAGCTGCACCTGATCACCGGGGCGCTGGGCACCGCCGTGGGGCTGTTCGAGGTGGCCGTCGAGACCCTCGCGTCGTGGGCGACCGCTGACGGCAAGCCGGTCCGGCCGATGATCGTGGCGTCGACGGCCACCGTGCGCCGCGCCGACGAGCAGGTACGAGGGCTGTACGGGCGCAGCGTCCAGATCTTCCCTCCGCAGGTGTTGGACGTAGCGGACACGTACTTCTCGCAGGAGCTGCCGATCGGGCCGACCACCCCGGGCCGGCGCTACATCGGGGTGAGTGCGCAGGGCGTGCGGCTGTCGAGCGCGGAGATCCGGGTCGCCGAGGTGCTGCTGCTCGCCGGGCAGTTGCTGTTCGACCGCAGTGGATCAGCCGCCGATCCGTACATGACGTTGGTGGGCTACTTCAACGCGACCCGTGAATTGGCCGGTATGGCCCGCTACATGGCCGACGATGTGCAGAACCGGGTCCGGCAGCCCCGCCCCGGATCGGGTTTTCCACGGCGGCTCGGCTCGTACGGGCGCCTGGTCACCGGCGAGCTGACCTCCCGCATCGCTTCGGCCGATATTGGCCGCACCCTGGACAACCTGGCCCTGGAGTTCGACCCCGACTACGCCACGACCACGGCGATGCGGAAGCGGCTCGAACAGCAGGATGCCGGCGGGCGGATGGAGCGGCCGAAGGCCGACCCGTTCGACGTGGTGCTGGCCACCTCGATGCTGCAGGTCGGGGTCGACGTGCAGCGGCTCGGGCTGATGCTGGTGGTGGGGCAGCCAAAGAACACCGCCGAGTACATCCAGGCGTCCTCACGGGTGGGCCGCGACGTCGGCCGTCCAGGCCAGGACTGCGGCCGGCCCGGTCTGGTCGTGGCGCTCGGAAACTGGGCGCGGCCCCGCGACCTGGCACACTACGAGCAGTTCCGGCACTACCACGAGACGTTCTACGCGCAGGTGGAGGCGCTGTCGGTTACCCCGTTCTCGCCGACGGCTCTGGACCGGGGCATTGACGGGGTGCTGGTCAGCGCGGCTCGGGTGCTGCAGGCGCACCGCGACGACGGGCTGTCGCCGGAGCGGGCCGCATGGCGGGTCCGTGACGAACAGGACGCTCTCACCGCCCTGGTCGATCGGCTCTATTCCCGAATCAGGCCGGCGGCCCAGCTGGACGACCTGATGGCGCAGGCGCACCAGCGGCTAATCAACAGGCTGGACCAGTGGAACGCTCGGGGAAAGTACGCCGGGAAACTGAGCAAGACCCTGGTGTATGAGCGCACCGGTGACAACGACAGCTACCTGCCGTTGCTGATCAGCCCGGAGAACGCAAAGGCCCACCAGGGTCAGCCGGACCGCGCGCCGTTCGTCGTCGCGCACTCGATGCGGGAGGTCCAGCCGGAGATCAACCTGCTGGTCAGCCCCATAGCCGAGCGGCTGTTCGTCGTCGAGCCCGATGACGCGCCGTCGTGGGAGCTGCCCGAAGGAGAAGACGAGTGACGGACGACGAGGGGCAGATGATCTTCGAGTCTGCGCAGCTGTTGGACCCGTTGGCCGACAGTGAGCAGGCGAACGTCAAGAACCGGGCCAAGGTTGGCTCGGCCCGCCCGTCGTCGCTGCTCTACACCTACGGTGTCGGCTCGATCATGGACCTGCCGCAGTTCTCGATCATGCCGGCCGGCCTCGACGATTGGGAGCCCATCTGGCGGCGGCGTCCCACCGTGCAGACGATCGAAGAGCCACGGCTGCTCAAGGTGGTCCAGCTTCACCTTGGGTCGCGCGTGCAGCAGCTGCGGCCGTTCCCGTGGCAGCCGAAGGCCCGCGCAATGTCGCAGGAGGGCTCCGACCTCGGCATCCCCGCGCGGGTGTTCCCGCAGTGGCTGCGCTGCACCGGCTGCGACTACCTCGGGCCGCTGTCGCGGTTCAGCTACACCAACACCCACCCGTTCCGGCCCGACCTGGCGACCTTCGAACACGCAAGTTGTCCCGGCCGTACGTTTGCGGGTGCGGCGAAGGGAAAGGTCAAGGCTCCCGCGAAGGGAAAGGCCAGGCGCAGCCCGGCGGTGCCCGCCCGTTACCTGCTCGCCTGCGCCAACGGCCACCTCGACGAGTTCCCGTACGCGCTGTGGGTGCACCGCGGCAGAACCTGCCCCGCCGCCCCGCACCCGGATCTGAAACTGCGCGACAGCAACATCGGACAGGGAGCCGGCGCGGTCATCACCTGCGAACGCTGCCAACAGCGGCGCGGCATGGGCGAGGCGCAGGGCGAGGCCGGCAAACGGAAGCTACCGACCTGCCGGGGCCGGCATCCGCACCTGAACGCCTTCGATCCCAAATGCAGACTGGACACCTCGCTGATGATGATGGGCGCGTCCAACCTCTGGTTCGCCTCCACCCAGTCGATCATCGTCATGCCCCGCAGCGAGGAGCAGAAGCAGACCGCGCTCGCCACGAAACTGCGTACGCACCTGACGCCGGAGGAACTGGCCGACTACAAAGCCCTGCCGAAGGTGCTTCGTTCGCTGCTCGTCGCGCACAAGTGCGACCTCGCCGGAGTCACCGACGAACAGCTGACCGCAGCGGCGGCCGAGGCACTTGCCCCACCACCGTCAGAGGAGGAGCGCCGGGAGAGGCTACGCGATTGGGACCCGGTCGAGCTGCTTGTGCCGGAGTGGGACTACCTGCAGAAGCCGAGCCTGTTCGCGCAGCAGCAGGACTCCAGCGGCCTGATGGTCACCGAGATGCCCACGGCCGCCGACCTCCCGAAGCAAGTGCACCGGGTCATCGCCGTGAACCGGATGAAGAAGGTCAACGCGGTGATCGGCTTCACCCGGATCGACGAAATGGACCGGGTCAACGACCTCGCAAGCCGGCTCGTCAAGCTCACCCGGGACGGCCGCCCCACCTGGGTACCGGCCACCGAGGACCGCGGCGAGGGCATCTTCCTGCAATTCGACGAGGCCGCCATCGCCGCCTGGGAAGCACAGATCTTGCCCACCAGCCTGTGGCGGGCGCACCGCGAAGCCCACCGGCACAACTTCTCCCGGCGCTTCTCCGCTACCGCCGCCCAGATCGACCCCGACAGCCGGTTTCCCGCCCCGCGCTACTGGCTGATACACAGCCTGGCGCACATCCTCATCCGCGAGATGGCGATGTCCTGCGGTTACGGCGCTGCCAGTCTCAGTGAACGCCTTTACGCCTGGCCTGCCACCCCCGACCGGCCCGCCGCCGCTGGACTACTCATCTGCACCACGGCCTCCGACAGCGAGGGCACCCTCGGTGGACTGGTCGCGCTCAGTCAGCCGGAGCGGCTGCACGGGCTCCTGCTCGACGCGCTGCGCAGAGCAGCCCGCTGCTCCTCCGACCCCGTCTGCGGGCAACGCACACCACGACACGGCGAGGACTTCCTGCACGGCGCGGCCTGCCACTGCTGCAGCTTCGCCTCGGAAACCTCCTGCGAACGGGCCAACCGATTCCTCGACCGCAGATTCCTGCTCACTCTGCCCACCATCGACGACGAACGGGTCCCCGGCTTCTTCGGCACCATCGATGTTTACTGACCCCTACACGGCGCTCGGCGCCTTCCTGACCGCCTACGAGGCACAACGACTCGCCACCGTCCTACAAGCCGGCGGCACCTCTGGCCAGGCACTGAAGGAAGTACACGCCGCCCGCCGCGGCGAGGCGAAGCGCCTACTCCTCGCGGCCGAACTCGGTCCGGAGCACCGGGACAACTCAGTCGCCGTACTCCGGGCCATCGCCGGCGCACGATCCGTCCGGACCGCCATCTCCCCCGTCTGGACCATGCCCGGCGTCGAAGCCACGACCGGCCGTCTCACCAGCGAAGCTCAGCGCATCATCGACGACGCACGCATGTCGATCGTCTGCTCCAGCTTCAACTTCACACCGCACTCGGGCATGTGGACTGCCCTCAAGAACGCCGCACGGCGCCCCGGCCTGAGCGTCACGGTGTACCTCGACGCCCACGCTGGCTCCCCGGCAGCCGTCGCGGCCCATCTACCAAAGGCAACCGTACTCCGGACGCTGACCCCGCCCGGAGACCACAATCCGGTGGTCAGCCACGCCAAGTTCATCGTCGTCGACCGCGTGATCACGCTGCTGACCAGCGCGAACTTCTCTTACAGCGCCGAGAACACCAACATCGAACTGGGGCTGCTGGTGCACGACACCAACCTCGCCGCGTCGATCGAAGCCCTCATGCGGAGCAAGCACGGGGTGCTCTACGAGCAAGTGACCTGACAGGTGCGCGCGGCTTACCCGCCCTTGCAACTGAGCGAAGATACCTGGACCAGCCTCGTACAGGCGCGCCGCTGGGGCAAGTCGAACCAAGCCCCACGCGGGAGACTCACGTTGGCAGCCGGAAGCCGCTGATCTCACGCGACTGTGCCAGCCACTGTACGGCCAGCCGGCGCGCCTCTTCCCGGGGTATTGGTGACCTACGGCGGATCACCTTGGCCAGGCGCCGCACCGCGACGTCCTCCCACTGTTCCCGGAAGTCGTCGTCAGGAATTTCGATGAGGATCTTCGGCCGGTGCGGGTCGTGCTTCAGGCGGTCACCCGGGCGGCCGGGCTGCAAGTAGATAGCGCGGCTGTTGAGGGCATTGTCGACGATGATGCCCTCACCCTCGATGCTGAACATCAGTACCGCCCGGGCCTCGATCGGGCGAACGAACCACAGCGACAGAGAGACCAGGTCCTTATTTCGCTCAGCCTGCCCCCACCGATACGTGACGTCGCCGGGTGAGAGATGGCTGTGCAGGCGGACCAGTTCGTCGAGGTCAGGCCGGCTGGTGGTGTCGATAATGACCAACGGCACCATACGGCCGTCAGCGGCCGGACCCGCAATCGACCCGTCCGCGACGACGGGCACGATGTCAGCGGGATCTACCGCTCGTCTCGTCGGCCGCTTGGTCGTCCGACGTTTGATCATGCTCCACCTCCCGCAGGACGGATGCGCTGACTGTCACGGCTATACCGCGGCTGTCCTGCAAGACCGCGTCGTAACGCTGGATGCCGGCACCGTGTGGGAACAGGCCGGCGGGTAGTTCGAAGGTCAGCCACCCGGCGACCGCGCCGTTGGACTCCAGACGCACAGGCAGGTCCAGCGCCGTCACGTCGCCCGGAAAATCATCTCCGGTAGTCCGGTGACCGACCTTGACCGTCATCGCGTGCCCGGTCGGCAACGTATAGGCGATGTGCAGCTCAGCGCCGACGATAGCCGCATCGCGGTCGGTGGGGTTGACTGCCAGGATCTTGATACCGACCCAGCGTGAGGCGCCTGAACGGCGCCACGATGCCGAGTCGGCAAGAGTGACATCCAGTCGGGCCGCCCGGCGCTCCTCTTGCTGCATCGATAACGCCAGGGCGCGCCGCGAGGTGTTGCGGTTGGACAGTGCGACCAGCAACGCCAGCAGTGCCACGGCCGCCGACGCCACGGGAACCCACTGCGTCCAGCCGCTATCCGAAGACACGGGCGGCTGGGCCAGAACCAGGAGCATGTGGCACAGAATGCCCGACAGCACACGCCCGTGACACCGGATGATCGGCCGAGCCCACGACAGTGATGGCGGAAGCGGTGCCAGGAGCCGGCGGACTTCACGGAGATCACGGAGCAGCCAGCGGGTGACTGAGACTGACCACAACCCCGCTACATGTAGTGCACGCCGGCTGTTACCGACGGGGGCGGAAGGCCCCACCTGCCGCCCTGATCATGTCCGCCCGATGCTCCGACTCAGAGCTGAGAAGCACGACGGCAAAGATGATCATTCCGGCCACAACTCCGGCCACGGGTGTGCCGACGATGATGAGGACAGTCCGCGGCGACAGGTTTTGAATGAATCCGAAATCCACAAGGTTCTCCGAGCTCTCGCCGAGCTGGAGCCACACAGGACTCAGCTCGGCCACCAATTTGGCTTGTTGGCTGAGGTCCTGCTCCGACTTAGCAGACGCCTTGTGTTGCTCTGACCACGCGCTCCGTAGGTGCTTCGGTGTCCGGTCCCCGGTCAGCAGCCGGGTCGACCGCAGGCCCCGCCTGACCGCGCCACCGCGCCACGGCGGCCGCGCTGGACGCGACGACCAGCGGCCCGCCGACGGCGATGGACCACACCGCCCAGCGCGGCGCCCGCACCTTTCCCTCAGCTTTGCGTCGCTGACTTATCGGCCGCCTCCTCGTCGTCTCCTTCGTCGTCGGGGTCGTGCGGGTCGTCGGCATCCCCCACGGGGTCGGTCTGGCCGGCGCGGGCCCACGCCTCGGCCATCAGCGCCCGGAAGAAGTCGGCGCGCTGCTGCTAGCTCATCTGGTCGACCTCGGCGCGGATCGGGCGGCCATCCGGTCCGGTGTGGGCGGTGGTCGAGTCCGGCAGGCCCAGCGCCAGCCGCTCGACGCGGGTCGCCACCTCCAGCCAGCGGGCGATGTCCCGAGGGCCGAGCTTCGACGCGTCGAGGGCCTGCAACCGGGTCACGAGCGTCGCTTGCCGCGTCGACGCGATCCGGGCTTGCCGCCTGGCCTTGTCGCGCCGCTGCTCGGCCAGGCCCTCGGCGTACAGCCGGTCCTCATCGCGGTCCCACGTCTGCGCCCGCTGCACCACCCACTTCCAGATGCTCGCCGGCTTGTGGAGGTAATCCCGGCTCTTGTTGGCCTCGGTGGCGACCTTGGCGACGGTGCGGGTGCGGCCCAGGTCGCGATACAGCACAAATACCCGTACGCCTTCTCGGGCTCTCGGCGCTGCCGGTCCCCCAGGGCAGGAACTCCGGCTCGCTCATGGTCACCTCTTCGTGCTGTCGTGCCTGGTGCGGGCGGTCCGGTCTGCGGGGAAGTCAGGCCGGGCCGCCCTATTGCGGCCGGACAGCTGCCGGACAGAGACATGCCCGGCTTGGCCAATTGCCGATGCCTATCTCCGAAGATACGGTTGAGGGCACGGTGGCCCCGCGCCGCCGGATTCTCCTGTCGCCCGCCGGCCCACGCCTGGCACTGGGGACACCGAGGGACACGGCGTTGATCGTCACGCGGGTGCGGTAGCTCCGGCACATCCCCTGTCGCCGGCGGTCGCGTGGGGTCCGCCGGAGGATGGATTGATTGTGAGCACGGACAACCGGGCCAAGAAGCTGGCCAAGCAGGAAGGCATCGCTTATGCCACCGCGCTGCGTCTGACCCGCGATCAGCAAGACGACGAGCGGAAGCGGAAGGCCCAGGCGGAGATGGAGGCGCTGTTCCCGTCGCTGGACAGTCTGCTGCCGGAAGCGGTGAGCAGCGCATGCCGCACGATGGCGGGCAACAGCATCGGGCGCTACGTCGGGAAGAACAGCGAGAACTGGACCGCCGGGCTGACCCTCGACGACGTCGATCTTCCCACGGACATCCTGCGCGAGATGGTGATCGACGTGGTCACGCCCGACCTCGACACGATCAACTGGCATGTGGACGACGACCCCGACGAGCAACACCCCGGCTCGGTCGAGGCCGTAACCGAGGTGACCTTCACCGGTTGGGGCCGACTGGCCGCGGTTGCTGGGCGGCACAACCTGCGGTTGGTCGACCCGGACGTGGACGGCAACGCCGAAGTTACCTTCACGAGCCGCGTGCGACTGGAGTGGCACTTCGTCTACCACCCGGGGATGAACTATCTCGACCTGCTGTACGCGGGCGCGTCCGAGCTGATGCCGACCAACCCGCACTACTAGGCACGGGCTAGGTGTGCTGTCCGGGGAGGCCGGTTGAGGTTGTGTGACGACACGCTTTGATGTCG
This sequence comes from Micromonospora sp. DT15, assembly GCF_049841475.1. Lineage (NCBI taxonomy): Bacteria > Bacillati > Actinomycetota > Actinomycetes > Micromonosporales > Micromonosporaceae > Micromonospora > Micromonospora sp. DT15. The sequence goes on along the minus strand of NZ_JBNCKJ010000012.1, from coordinate 157,813 downwards.
TAGGTAGGTGAAGGCCTCCGGTTGTGGAGTGGAGCTGTCGAGGAACCGCTCCGCCAACCAGGAGGCTTCATGTCCCACGCTAATGCTGCTTTGACTCCTCGCGCACGTCTGCGCCTGGCGCGCCTGATCGTGGATGAGGACTGGTCAGTCGCTGCGACGCTGAATCTCAACAAAGCCAGGTACCACCTCGGCGAGATGTTCGGAGAGCTCGCGCACCGCCGGCTGACGTGCACGGATAGGCCGCTAACCGCGCGTCACGCATTGTCCCCGTCGGTCGAGCGGATGCTCGGTATGCCAACACAGTGCACAGACCGACTGCCACCAAGCGGCCCGACAGTCCTTCGACCAGCGCCAGCGGACTGCTTGTCCGACTCGACCGCGAAGATCCTTCGTAGAAATATCGGCGTGTCGGACAACCAGCGTGACGATCTCGAGGATCCCCTGACTCGATGGCTCAACGGGCAGCCGCAGGCCGACCCGCAACTGCTTACCGAACGGCGGCGTGGTCTGCGGTTTGCGTTCTACGGTCGGATGTCGACCGTCGAGCACCAGGACCGGGTGACCTCCCGGCACTGGCAACGGGACTGCGCCACTGAACTCGTCGCCGCTCACGGCGTGATCGTCGCCGAATACTTCGATGTCGGCTGCTCTCGCCGCCGCGGTTGGCGGCAGCGTCCGCAGGCCGCCGCGCTGCTGGCCGCGCTCGACGATCCAGATCGCGGGTTCGACGCGATCGTGGTCGGCGAGTACGAGCGGGCGTTCTCCGCCAATCAGCTGCAGCGTCTGGCGCCGGTGCTCGAACAGCACGCTGTGCAGCTGTGGCTGCCCGAGACGGAGGGGCCTGTCGATCACCACGACCCGGCCCATCAGGCGCTGATCATGATGCTGGGCGCCCAGTCGAAACGTGAGGTGCAGCGCGCCCGGTTCCGGGTCGTCACGGCGATGCGGGCCCAAGCGCGGGAGCAGGGACGGTATCTCGGAGGCCGGCCGCCCTACGGCTACCGACTCACAGACGCCGGCCCTCATCCAAACGCCGCCCAAGCGCGATGGGGTCGCCGGCTTCAACGCCTCGAACCGGATCCGGCCACGGCCGGACACGTGCGGTGGATGTTCGCCCAACGCCTGGACGGCCAGAGTCTCGCCAGCATCGCACGCGCCCTCAACGACGCCGGGATACCGTGCCCGTCGGGCGTCGATCCCGACCGCAATCCACACCGCAGTGGCGACCGGTGGACCCTACGAACGGTCGCGGCGATCCTCGCCAACCCTCGCTACACGGGTCGGCAGGTCTGGAACCGGCAATCCGCGCACAACGACGCCGACGCTAGCCGCTCGGAGCGAGAACCGATCCGGCGGAACCCGACCGTGGACTGGGTGGTCTCCAAGCAACGGGCTCACACCGCGCTGGTAAGTGAGCAGGACTTCGTCGCCGTCCAGGCCATCCGTTCCCACCGGAGCGCCCACGACGGCACCACCCGCCGCTACCTGTTCACCGGCCTACTGCGCTGCGGACCATGCGGCCGAAGATTGGAATCTCACTGGATCAACCAACGCCCCGGCTACCGATGCCGCCACGGCCACACCAGCACTCAACAGCCCACCGACCGCCGACGCAAGATCCTCTACCTCAGGGAAGACCACATCATCGCAAGACTCACCGACCATCCCCGCCTCCCCAGCGGGATCCAGACCCCACACGACCTGGTCGCACTCCTGCACAAGAGGAAGATCACCATCGTCTGCGACCAGGAGCAGTGCACACCAACCACAGAAAGATCCGCGCAGGTCAACCTGCGCGGATCATGATCTATATGTGGTAATGATGTGTCCGAGGGGGGACTTGAACCCCCACACCCTATACGGGTACTAGCACCTCAAGCTAGCGCGTCTGCCATTCCGCCACCCGGACCTACACGTTCAGCCTACCTTGCCGACCAGATGATCTTTCATCCGGTGGTCAGCACAGCGGGCCGCACGGGGAGTTACTGTACACGCCACTCGTGGATCATGCACATCGCCTTCCGGCGCCTCTCCCCTGGAGCTTCCGCCGCTGCTCAAGCCGCCCAGAACGGCCGCACCGACACACCGTCGGGGCGTGTCCGGGTAGCGTCCGGCGGCCCTGTGACGGCAGCATTGCCACGTGTCCCATCCCTCCCCCCTGGCAGCCGCCCAGCACCGAGCCCTCGCCCTGCGCGCCGCGGGCGACCTCAGCGCCGCCCGGCAACTGCTCGCGGAGGTCGTCGAAGCCGCTCCCCCGCCGTACGGTGACGACCATCCCGAGGTGCTGCACACCGCGCACCTGCTGGCACGGCTGCACCGGGAGGGGGACGACCCGCTCGCTGCCCGCCGGGTGTTGGAGGAGGCGTTCGCGGCGGGTGAGCGGCGCTGGCAGCACTCCGACCCGCTGATGCTCGCCCTCGCCTTCGAACTCGCCGAGGTGGCCGAGGAGCTCGGCAACCGGCACGAGGCCCGCCGCAACTACACCCGCGTCGCCACCGCGGGGCCCGCCGCGCTCGGGGAGAACCACCCGGCGGTACGCGCAGCCCGCGACTACCTCGGCCCACCCCCGCCGTCTCCGGGCGAGCAGCACCCCGCGCCGACGCCCGATGCTGCCCCGGCCGCCCCGGTGACCGAGCCGGGCGCCCGGTCGGCGCTGTCCGGCCCGACCCTGTCGCTGGCGACCCTCGCCGCGATGCGGCCCTCCGCCGACGGCCCGCCGCCCGCCGTCTCACAGTGGGCGCCGCAACCGCCGGCCGCACCCCAACAAACCCCTCCGGCGGTACGCGCACCCGCCACACCCCCGTCGCCCGGCCACGCCACCCCGGCACCGGTGCCAGCCCCTCGGGCGATGCCCGTTCAGCCGGCATCTCCGTCGACGCCGGCCGAGCAGCGGTCAGCAGACCGAGCGCCGTCCGGGCCGACCGTCGCACCACGCCAACGAGTGGGCGGTCACGCGACGCCGCCGGTGGTCGACGTGCCACCCGCGACGTCGACCCCAACCGCCTCGGCGTCGACCGCTCCGCCGGCGACACCGGCGGTGCCGGCACCTCGCTGGGACAACCCCACCATCCAGGTACGGCAGATCGAGCCGCTGCTCGCTGAGGAAGCCGCCCGAGCCGCCGCCCGGCCAACCACGTCGAGCGAATCGCACACCGTGTCCGGCGCCGAGGCGACGTCATCGGGCAGCCCCTCCCCTACCGTCGGCCAACCAGGGCCGGCGTACCCGGTGAGCGGGCCACCGGCCCAGCCCATCAGCGCACCGCCGGTGACCCCGTCTCCGATCTCCGCGCCCCCCAGTCAGCCGTACCCGGTCTCGGGACCGCCGGCCCACCCATACCCTGTCTCCGCACCGCCCGGCTACGCCCAACCCGTGTCCGCGCCGCCCGGGCACACCTACCCGGTCTCCGCGCCGCCCGGCTACGCCCAGCCAGTGTCCGGACCCCCGGGGCACACCTACCCGGTGTCCGCACCACCCGGCTACGCCCAACCCGTGTCCGCGCCGCCCGGGCACACCTACCCCGTGTCCGCGCCGCCCGGCTTTGGGCCGCCCGTCTCCGCGCCTCCGGTGAGCGCACCACCCGTACCGCCCTGGGGGTTGACCGCACCGCCCTGGAGCAGCAGCGCCCCACCGCAGCCCCTGCCGACTCCAGGTGCCGACTCCCCCACCCAGACCGCTATGGCTGCGCAGACAGTCACCACCGGGCAGGCCCCGGTGGCTGGGCAGGCCATGATGGACGCGGGCGGTACCGGCGCGGATGTCGACTCTGGCCTGGGCATCCTCGACGCCCCGGTGGTGCCGACTCAGCGGGCTCCTGGCGCGCTGTCCGACCAGACCGTGGTGTTGCCGTCCGTTCCGGCGCAGCGCGGCCCGGCCGGGGTCGACACCAGTCCGGGCTGGCCCGCCGCCGCACAGGCGAACCCCACCGCCGCGCCTACGCACCTCACGGCCGCCCAACCGCACCCCACCGCCGCGCCAACTCACCGAGAAGGCACCCAGGCGAACCCGGGCATCGCTGAGGCAGGCCCCATCGCCGCGCAGCCGAGCCCCGCTGCGCAGCCGGCTTGGCCCTCGTCCGTCGGCGCCGACCCGGCGCTGGCACCGCCAGCCGCGCCGCCGCCGGTCCAGCAGTACCACCACCAGCCGCCCCAGACGCCGTACCCGGCACAGGACCAGCACCAGCACCAGGACCAGCACCAGGCGCCGTACCCGGGTCAGCAGTACCACCCGGTGCCGGACGCGTACCGGCCGGCGTACGCCGATGACAGTGGGTCGACGGGCCGCAACCGGGCGGCGCTGGTCGGCGCGGTCGTGGCGGCCGGGGTGGCCGTCGTGGCGGTGGCGGGCCTGGGTGTGGTGATGCTGACCCGCGACGAGCCGCCGCCGGCCGGGACCGCGCCCACGGCGGTGGCACCGACGGCGGCTGGGCTTCCGCCGGGCGATCTCACGCTGCGGGACGATTCGACCACTATCACGTTGACCTGGACGGACCCGACCGGCGGCGCGGTGCCGTTCATGGTCGCCGCGGGTCGGGCCGGGCAGGCCCTGGGCGTGATGGCCACCGTGGACCCGGGCCGGACCAGCTACACGGTCAACGGGTTGAACTCCCGAGTGGATCACTGTTTCACCGTGTTGGCGGTCTACTCCACTGACAGCTTTGCGACTTCCGGACAGGTGTGCACCGCGCGGGAGCGTGGAGCCACGTCGAGCGGGGAGCCGTCCGGCCGGGCGTCGCCGCGCTGAGTCGCGCCGAAACCGCGCCGAGTCGAGCGGGAACCGGGCTGAGCTGGACGTCCACAACGCACACTCTCGGTATCCACAGGGGTGACGGTGCGGGTTCCCCCGCCACCACCAGCGCCATATGATGGCACCCGGCTCAGGGGAGGGGTTGCCGCAAGGCGCGCCACCTGCCACGACTCAGGGGAGGCAGCCGGCTGTGGCCAGCATCGACGACGCCGTACAGTCCGAGGCCCCCCGCTCCCGGTCCCGGCTGCGCGGTGGGCTGGTGACCGTCGGCACGGTGGCCGCGCTGCTGGCCGCCATGGGGCTGACCGTCCTCGGGTTGGGCGCGGCGGACAACGCGGTGGCCAACTATGACGCGAGTTCCTGGCTGTGGAGCACGGCGCGCAGCGAGCTGGCCCGCGTCAACGGGGTCACCGCCCGGGTGGACACCCGCACCGAGATCCCCGCTGCCCGGCAGCATCCGATGCAGATCACCCAGACCGACCGGCTGCTGATCCTGCGGGACCTTCAGAGCGGGCAGGTCAGTTCCCTGGATCTGGCCACCCTCCAGCTCAGCGCGACCACCCGGACCACCCCCGGCCTGGGCGTCAGTGTGGCCCTGCACGAGGACGCGGCGTTCGTCGTCGACGCCGTGCAGGGCATCGTCCGCCAACTCGACCCGCGATCGTTGACCCCGGTCGGCGAGCCGGTGCGCTATCCGCCGGGCATCACGGGCGGCACCTTCGACGGTAAGGGTCGACTCTGGATCGCGGTGCCCAGCCAGGGCACGGTCTCGGCGATCACCGCGGCCAAGCTGCCGTCCGCGCCGGCGACAGCCAGTGCCGGGCTCAGCCCGCAGCGGGTCGAGTCGTACGACGTCGCCGACGCCAGCCACGAGCTGGTGGTCTCCACCCTCGACGACGGGGTGGCGGTGCTCGACCGGACGGCCGGGAAGCTGGTGCGGGTGCAGCGCGGTGAGGTGCACCCGACGGCGCTGACGCTGTCCGGCCCGGCGGCGCTGCCCTCGCGTACCAGCGGCCCACGGGTGCCGGTCACGGTGACCGCCGACCGGCGGGTGCTGCTGGTGGGTGACGGTGGGCAGGAGAGCGCGTTCACCGTGCCGGGTGAGGGGGACCGGCTCAGCCCGGCGGTGGCCTGGGCGAACCGGGTCTACTGCGCCGACGAGGCCACCGGCACCATCTACTCCTTCGACGCGGCGGGCCAGCTGGTCGAGACCATCCGCGGGCGGGCCAACGGGCCGCTGGAGCTGGAGGTCCGGGAGAACCACCTGTTCATCAACTCCCCCGACTCGGCGACCGCCCGGGTGGTGGACGACAAGCACCAGGTGCGCGAGGTCAACAAGTACGCCAACGACGTGCTCGGCGGTGACCCGCCGCCGGTTCCCCCGCCGCCGCCTCCGCCGAAGAAGCCGCGGGTGGGCAAGCCGAGCGCGCCGCGCAGCGTCACCGCCGCCGCCGGCAACGCCCAGGCGCGGGTGAGTTGGCGCCCGGCCGCCGCCAACGGCGCCGAGATCATCAAGTACGTGGTGCAGGGCGCCGGGCAGCGCCTGGAGGTCGGCGCGAACCAGCGGGCGGTGGAGGTCAAGGGTCTGACCAACGGCGAGACGTACCGGTTCGCTGTGCACGCCGTCAACGCCAAGGGCGACGGCCCGCCGCGCAACAGCAACCCGGTGACGCCGACGGCGGCGGTGCCCGACCCACCCGCGAGCGTCACGGCGCAGGAACGGCCGGACGGCACGGTGCTCGTCAAGTGGCCGGCGGCGAACGGGCAGGGCAACACCATCGCGAGGTACGCGGTGACGGCCAGTTCGGCGGGGACGAACGCGCCGGCCGGTGAGTCGACCAAGACGGAGCTGGTGGTGCCCGCCGGTGAGCTGGAGTTCGGCACCCAGTACGCGTTCACGGTGGTGGCGGTCAACAGCAAGGGCGCCGGGTCGGCGGCGTCGCCGGTCAGCAACACGGTGGTGCCGTTCGCTGCGCCCGGTCGGCCGCTCGACCTGCGCGCCGGCACCGTCGCCAACCAGCCGGGCGCGGTGACGGTGCAGTGGGCGCCGGCCGAGGCCAACGGTCGGCCGGTGACGAAGTACCTGGTGGACGTCGGCGGGCGGGTCAGCGAGGTGACCGACACCCGCACGACCGTCACCGGGCTGGGCAACGGCCAGAACGTCACGGTGAAGGTGAAGGCGGTCAACGAGGCGGGGCCCGGCCCGGAGGCCACCGCCACGGCGCGCACGGTGGCCGAGCCACGGGTCACTGTGACCGGGTCGTCGTCGACAGCCACCGGGGCGACCGTCACGTTCACAGTGGACGCCGGTGGCGGTCAGGCCACCTGCACGCTGACCACGACGGGCGAACCGGCGAAGACCGGGGCGTGCTCCAGCATCACGATGACGGGCCTGACGCCGGGCACCAGCTACACGTTCACGGTGACGGCGAGCAACGCCGCCGGCAAGGGCACCGCCACGAAGGCGCAGGCCACCCAGGCGCTGTACGGGATCGCGACCTGCCGCAACGGCGCATCCGGACCCGAGTCGACCTACTGCGACAGGGACCGGGAAGGCCGCAACGGCAACGAGATCTTCTCGGTCACCCGGCAGGACAACGACAAGCAGGTGGGGTGGGCCAAGCCCGGCACCCGGCTCCAGGCGTACTGCAAGAAGTCGGGCGAGGAGGTCTACGCCTACATCTACAACAACGAGAAGCGCAGCACCTGGTGGGTGCAGGTCAACTACAAGGGTGGGAAGAACTACATCCCGTGGGCCTGGCTCAACCTGGAGGGCGGCGATGACATCAAGGTCCTGCCCACCTGCTGAACCACCAGGCGAGGAGCACCACCGACCGTGAACACCCACGAGCCGCTCACCCAGCCGGAGGTGCAGGGCTTCGCCGCCCTGGCCGCCCGGCTGGCCGAGAACGTCAACGCTGTGGTGCTCGGCAAACCGCAGGTGGTGCGGCTGGCGCTGACCGCGCTCTTCGCCCAGGGTCACGTGCTGCTGGAGGACGTGCCCGGGGTCGGTAAGACGACCCTGGCACGGGCCATCGCCGCCACTGTCAAGGGTGAGTGGCGGCGCATCCAGTTCACGCCCGACCTGCTCCCCTCGGACGTGTCCGGCGTGACGATCTTCAACCAGGCGACCCGGGACTTCGAGTTCCATCCGGGTCCGGTCTTCGCCAACATCGTCATCGCCGACGAGATCAACCGGGCGTCGCCGAAGACCCAGTCGGCGCTGCTGGAGGTGATGGAGGAACGGACCGTCACTGTGGACGGGGTCCGGCACCCGGTGCCGTCGCCGTTCCTGGTGGTCGCCACCCAGAACCCGGTGGAGATGGACGGCACCTACCGCCTGCCCGAGGCGCAGTTGGACCGTTTCCTGGTGAAGCTCTCCGTCGGCTACCCGGACGAGGCCGTCGAGGTCGAGGTGCTGCGCGGCGCGACGGTGCGGTCCCCCGAGGCGCTCGCCCCGGTCACCGACACCGCCACCGTCGGCGAGATGGTCCGGATGGCCCGCCGGGTGCACATCGCCGAGCCGCTCTACGCGTACGCGGTCCGGTTGGCCGCTGCCACCCGCACCCACCCGCAGGTGCGCGTCGGCGTCAGCCCCCGGGGTGTGATCGCGTTGACCCGTGCGGCGTGCGCGTACGCGCTGATCGACGGGCGGGGCTGGATCATGCCGGAGGACCTGAAGGCGCTCGCCGAGGCGGTCTTCGCCCACCGGCTGCTGCTCACCCCGGACGCCCAGGTGCGCGGGATGACCCCCGCGGAGGTGCTGCGCCAGGCCGTCGCCTCGGTGCCGGTCCCGCTGCCGTCGGGGCAACCCGCTCCGGTGCAGGGCTGACCGGCAGCAGCGCGATGGGAATCACCGCCCGTGGGGTCGGGCTGCTCGTCGCCGCCGTGGTGCTGCTGGGGGCGGGTTTCCGGTTCGCGTACCCCGAGTTGACGTTGCTCGGCGCGGCGGCCGGCGCGGCCGTCGGCTACGCCGCGCTGGTCGCGGCCTGGCGGCCCCGACTGACGGTGACCCGCCGCGCGGACCCGGACCGGGTGGCGCGTGGCGAGCCGGCGAGCATGGCGTTGACAGTGCGCAACACCGGGCGGCTGCGCTCGGCGAACCTGCTGGCCGAGGACCGGTGCGGCCAGCGGACCGTGCCGGTGCCGGTGCTGCGCCTGCGACCCGGCCGGGACACCGAGGTCCGCTACGACGTGCCGACCGACCGTCGTGGGGTGGTGCCGGTCGGGCCGCTGCGGGTGACCCGCCGGGACCCGCTGGGGTTGGTGGCGCTGGCCCGCCCGTACGGTGCGGCGGTGCCGGTCTGGGTGCACCCCCGGGTCCATCCGCTGACGGCCGTGCCCAGAGGCGCGGGCCGCAGCCTCGACGGTCGGGTGGACGGCGTCCCGCACGGGTCGATCACGTTCGACTCGCTGCGGGAGTACGTGGTCGGCGACGAGCTGCGCCGCGTGCACTGGCGCACCAGCGCCCGGGTGGGTGAGCTGATGGTGCGGGAGAACGTGGACACCAGCCTGCCGCGCCTGGTCGTCCTGCTGGACAACCGTGCTGCCGCGCACCCGCAGCGGTTCGGCGGGGTGGCGGAGTCGTTCGAGTCGGCCTGCGAGGCCGCGGCGTCGGTCGTCACCGCCGCGCACCGCGCGGACCTGCCGGTGCTGCTGCTCATGGCCGCCGCCGAGCCCGCCGAGGCCACGACACCCGGCGGCGAGGCCGGCGGCGTGCTCGGTCCGCTGGACCGGCTTGCCGCCGCCGACCTGTCCGACGACGGCGACGCGGTGCGGGCGGCCACCACCCGACTGCGGCAGGACCGGCTCGGCGACACGCTGATCTTCCTGACCGGGCCCGGTGGCCGCGACGAGCTGGGGCACGTCGGCGCGCTGCGCGGCGCGTACCCGTCGGTGGTGGTCGCGGTGTTCGGCGCGGCCGAGCCGACGCCGCCGGGCACCGCGGGTCTCGTGGTCGTCGACGCGGCCGACGGCGCGCAGTTCGCCGCCGAGTGGGACGGGGTACGCCGGTGGTGACGCTCGCCGTGCGGGTGCTGCGGGCGGCGGTCCCGCCGCTGGCACTGATCGGGCTGACGGCGCTCGCCGGGGTGGTGCTCGGCCGGGTGTACGCGGGCAACCTGCTGACCTGGCTGGTGATCGGCGCGGCGGCGGGTTCGGTGCTGGTCAGCGTGGCCGCCCGGCGGCTGCCGTCCTGGTTGGTGGCACCGGTCTCGGTGGCCGCGATGGCCGGCTGGACACTGTGGTCGCTGCGACTGGCCGCCACCCGCGCCGAGTTGCCGGGCGGCCTGCTGGAGGTCAGCGCGGACGCCGCCCGCAACGGCATCCCCCGGCTGCTCACCGCGATGATCCCGGTGGAGCCCACCCCGGACACCGTGCTGGTGCCGGTCGTCGCCGCCTGGCTGGCCGGGCTGACGGGCGCGGAGGTGGCGCTGCGCACCGGCCGGGTGCTGCTGGGTTACCTGCCGGCGGCGGGGCTCTACGCCGCCGCCCTCTACGTGGTCGGCCCGAACGCCGAACCGGCGGTGGGGTCGACAGTGGTGTTCGTCGCGGTCGCGGCCCTCGGCCTGGCCACTCCCACCCGCACCGCGGCGGGCGGCGGCGATCCGAGCGCCGGACTGACCCCCGGGGTACGCGCGGCGGTGCGACTGCGGCTGGCCGCCAGCGCGGCGCTCGGGGTGGCACTGGTGGTCGGGCTGGTGGCGTTGCTCGGCCCGATCGTCGCCGGGCAGGTCGACGGCCGGCCGGTGGACCCGCGCCGGTACGTGGAGCCGCCGCAGGTGCAGACGCTCGACGAGAACCCGCTGATCCGCATCTCCGGCTGGGCGCTGCACCCGGAGCAGAAACTCCTCGACGTGAGCACGGAACGCCCCGACGCACCGCCCGCTGGCCCCCCGCCGGAGGCCGATCCCGCGGCGGACACCGCGCGCAGTGTGCGGATCCGGTTGGCGGTGCTCAGCGACTACGACGGGGTGACCTGGCGCGTCGGCGCGACGTACCGCAACGCCGGGCGGATCCTGCCGGCCGCTGCCGTGGCCCGCGACAGCACAGTGCGGACGGTCCGGCAGCAGATCAGCGTGGCCGAGTTGAGCGGCCGGCTGCTGCCCGCCGTGGCGACACCTCGGGAGGTCAGTGGCGCGCGGGTAGCGTACGACGCGGCGAGCGGGACGCTGATCCGACCGGAAGGGCTGACGCCGGGGCTGCGGTACGCGGTGACCTCCGCCGAGGAACGCCCCGACCAGAATCTGTTGGCCAGTGCGAACGTGCCCGCCGGGGACGAGGTGGCCCGGGTGCTGCGGGTCGCCGACGGGGTGCCCGACCCGATGCGCCGGCTGGCCACCCAACTCGCCGAGGAGAACGGTGCCCCGTTCGCGCGGGCGTCGGCGATCGAGCAGTTTCTGGCCGAGCACTACCGGGTGGTGGCGGATGCCCCGAGCGGGCACGCGTACCCGAACCTGGGTTTCTTCCTGTTCGGGCCGCGCAACGGCGGCGGGCAGGAGGGCACCTCGGAGCAGTTCGCGGCGGCCTTCGCGGTCCTCGGCCGGCTCTCCGGGCTGCCCACGCGGGTGGTGGTGGGCTTCCGGACCAGCGGGCAGGGTCCGGTGCTGGCCGGTGACGCGTACGCCTGGCCGGAGGTGCTCTTCGACGGGCTGGGCTGGGTGTCGTTCGACCCGCTGCCCCGCCCCGACAACGAGCCGCGACCGGTCGAGGAGGACTTCCGCCCGACGCCGGAGGACCCGCCGCCGTCGGAGGCGCCGGCACCGACCGCTGAGCCCAGCGCCTCACCGGAACCGGCGACCGCCGCCGACGCCCCGCCCGGCAACGACGGGGTCTCCACGCCGGTGCTGGTCGCCGGCGGCAGCGGCGGCCTGCTGCTCGTGGTGGGGGCGTTCCTGCTCACCCTGCTGGCGATGCGCCGCTCGCTGACCCGCGGCCGGCTCGTGCGGGGCGACCCCGGCCAGCGCATCGCCGGCGCCTGGCGGGAGGTCACCGACGCGCTCCGGCTGGCCGGCAGACCGGTCGGCGACGACCTGGCCGCCACCGAGGTCGCCGGCCACGCCCGCCAAACCCTCGCCGACGCCCGTCTCGCGCGGAGCGGAGGTGACGCGGTCGGTGACCCGGGCGCCGTCGCGCCCAGCGGCGACACGGCGGCGGCAGGCGCGTCCGCCCCGGCCGTCGACGAGTTGGCGGCCCTGCTCAACCAGGTGGGCTTCGCCCCTGGCGCCGCGACACCCGACCAGGCGGCTCGCGCCGCCGAGGTGGCCACCGCCTACGTGACCACCCTGCGCTCCGCCCGCCCCTGGTGGCGCCGCCTGCTCTGGTCCGTGCACCCCACTCCCCTGCGCCGCGCCCGCCGCTCCCCGCGGTGATCAAGAGCTTTGCGTCGGCAGCGGGCCTCCTTCTGACGCGAACTTCTTGATCACCGGCGGCAGGGCCGGAGGCGGCGGCGAACGGGCCGGCGCAGGACGTCGTCTTCGCCGCGGCGTTGGACCTGGCCCGGCTCTACAGCAGCGAGCCGGCGCTGATCAGCTCCAGCGCCCACCTCCTGGCTGTCGGGCGCGTTCCCACGCGGTAGCGGGTCAGGTGGTCAGCCGGCGGATGAGTTTGCGCATGCCGGCCTGCCAGCCGTCCGGGTCCTCGGCGCGACGGCGCGCGTAGTCGGCGACCTCGGGGTGCGGCAGGATCAGGAAACGTTCCTCGGCCAGCCCGGCGACGGCCGCGTCGGCGACCTGGTCCGGGGTGAGCACCGCACCGGACGCGGCGACCACCCGGGCGCCCAGGTGAGCGTCGGCGAGCCCGTCGGCGAGCATCGGGGTGTCGACCCCCTGTGGGCAGAGTGCGCTGACCCGGATGCCCCGGTCCCGGTAGGTGATGGCCAGCCACTCGGCGAACCCCACCGAGGCGTGCTTCGTCGCGGTGTACGGGGCGTCGCCCACAGCGGTCAGCACACCCGCCGCGGAGCAGGTGTGCAGCAGGTGCCCGCCGCCCCGGGTGAGCATTCCGGGCAGCACCGCGCGGGCCGAGTAGACGTGAGCGAGCACGTTGACCCGCCAGGCGCGGTCCCAACCGGCGTCGTCGACCTCCACTCCCCCGCCGGTGGTCACGCCCGCGTTGGCGCAGAACAGGTCGATCCGGCCGTACCGTTGCTCGGTGTCGGCGACCAGCGCGCGGACCTGCTCCTCGTCGGTGACGTCGAGGGCGCGGGCGTGCGCGACCGGGCCGATGCCCTCGGCCACCGCGCGGGCCGCGTCGGCGTCCAGGTCGGCGACCACCACGGCGGCGGCCCCCTCGGCGGCGAACCGGCGCGACAGCGCCGCGCCGATGCCACCAGCCCCGCCGGTGACCACCACGATCCGGTCGGTGAGGTTCACGCGGCGACCTCCATCGGGGCGGCGCCCAACTGGGCGATGAGGCTGAGCAGCGCGCTCGCGCCGCCGGCGGTGACCTCGGGGGTGGGCAGCAGCGCCATGATCGGCACGTCCACCCCGTTGTCGGCGTAGCGGCGTACCTCGGCGCGGCACCGCTCCGGTGAGCCGTGCAGCACCAGCGCGTCGACCACCTCGTCGGGTACTGCCGCGTTGGCCCCGCGCCGGTCACCGGCGGCCCAGGCCGCCCACATGGGCGCGAGCGTCTCGTCGCGGCCGAGCCAACGGTGGAACTCGGCGTACGCCCCGACGGTGAGGTAGCTGGTGATGAGCCGACGGCCCAGCGCCCGGGCGTACGCGGTGTCCTCGGTGGGGCAGACGAAGATCCGGGCGGCGACCTCGAAGCCGGTGCGGCGCTCGCCCAGCTCGGCGAGGGCGCGCGGCACGTCGTCGGCGCTGAGCCAGTTGAGGATGACCCCGTCGGCTTCCGCGCCGGCCAGCCGGAGCATCCCCGGGCGCAGCGCGGCGAGCAGGATCGGTGGTGGCGTCGCCGGTGGTGCTTCCAGCGTGAACCGGCGGATGGTGAACGTGTCGTAGGCCTCGTCGACGGTTTCGCCGGCCAGCGCGGCACGCAGGAAGCGCAGCACGTCGCGGGTGCGGCGGAACGGCTCGTCGAACGGCACGGCGTTCCAGTCCCGGACGAGCACGGGTGAGGACGCGCCGATGCCGAGCGAGAACCGGCCCGGCGCGGCCTCGGCCAGCGCCGCCGCGCTCATCGCCAGCAGACCGGGGCCTCGGGTGAAGACCGGTGTGATCGCGGTGCCGAGCCGCAGCCCTGGCTGCCAGGCCGCGGCGAGCGCCAGCGGGGTGAACGCGTCGGTCCCGGCGACCTCTGACGACCAGACGTCGGTGAACCCGGCCCGGTCGAGGGCCGCGTAGGCCGCGTCGTGCTGCGCCAGCGCGATCCCGCTCAGCGGCACCGTCATGCCCCATCGATTCGTCACCGGTCGATCGTGCCCGTTGACGCGGGTCCGAGCAAGATCCCCGGGTTGGGCAGAATCGCCGGTTCCCGACCGTGCGTGGCGGTGGAAGTGCTACCACTTCGAGGTGGACCGGACCGACGGCGCAGGCCGCTGACCATGGGTTTCAGGGCGGCAGGACACCTGGAGCCGGTCCCCGGGGCGGCCACACCGGGCCGGGCCACCTTCCTGGAACTCTTCTTCGATCTGGTGTTCGTCTTCGCGCTCACCCGGATCTCGGCGCGCGCGTTCGAGGACCTGACCGAGGAGTCGGGCCGGAAGTACATCTGGGAGGCGGTCACCGGCAGCGGCAAGACACTGCTGTTGCTGCTCGCGCTCTGGGCGGTCTGGCAGGGCACCGCGTGGACGACCAGCCGCTACGACCCCTACCGGGTGCCGTTGCAGACCGTGGTGATCACCGCGTTGGTGTGCAGCATGCTGATGGGGGTCGCGATCCCCCGGGCGTTCAGCGCGACCGCGCTGATGTTCGCGGTGGCGTACGTGATCGCGCAGGTGACCCGGCCGGTGATCCTGTCGATCGCGCTGGGCCCGCACCCGTACCGCCGGCTGAAGGTGCGGATGGCGGTGATCTTCGCGGTGAGCGGGGTGCTCTGGATCGGCGGCGCGATGCTGGGCACCAACGGGCAGGTGGCGCTCTGGTCGGCGGCGTTGGCGGTGGAGTACCTGGCGGCCCGCTGTGGTTGGCCGGTGCCCGGCCTGGGCCGCTCGAGAATCTCGAAGTGGGAGATCGCCGGCGAGCACCTGGCCGAGCGGTACCAGCAGTTCTTCCTCGTCGCGCTGGGCGAGACGATCCTGGTGGCCGGTTTCGCGTACAGCAAGGGCCCGTACGAGACCGGGCACGCGTGGGCGTTCGCGCTGGCGCTGGCCACCTCGATCATGCTGTGGCGGATCTACGTGCAGCGGGCCGGGCGGATCCTGGGCGAGGCGGTGACGAAGGCCCGGCATCCCGCCAACATCGGCCGTTCCGCCGCCGATACCCACCTGGTGATGGTGATCGGTCTCGCTTCCACAGCGGTCGGATACGAGCTGATCATCGAGAGTCCGCTGGAGCGGATCCCCGGGCCGTGGCTGGTCATGGTGCTCGGCGGTCCGGTCCTGTTCCTGGCCGGGCGGTCCCGCCTGGAGTACGAGGTGTTCGCACGGGTCTCGCCGTCCCGGTGGATCGCCCTCCTGGTGCTGCTGGCGTCGGCCGTGCCGCTGCGGCACCTGCCCGGGGTGGCCGCGACAGCGGTCGGAGCGGTGGTGCTGGCCGCTGTCGCGGTGGCTGACGCCCGTCGGGCCTACGGTGCCCCACCGGAGGCCGCCGCGCCACCGTTCTGAGCCTCGCGTGCCCGCGTCACGGCGGCGCGGAAGGCTAATCTCGGCCGGTGACCTTCTCCCTCGTCGCCCGCTCCGCCGACGGCCGCCTGCACGGCGTCGCCGTCGCCAGCAAGTTCCTCGCCGCCGGGGCGTTGGTCCCGGCCGCCGCCGCCGAGGTCGGTGCGCTGGCCACCCAGGCCCACGTCAACCTCGCCTACCGCCCGCAGGGCCTCACCCTGCTACGCACCGGGGTGGCCCCCGCCGACGTGGTGGCCGGGCTGATCGCCGCCGACCCCGAGCGGGAGCACCGCCAACTCGGCGTCGTGGGGGCCGCGGGCGCCGGTGCCACCTGGACCGGGCCGGCCTGCCATCCGTGGGCCGGCGGGCGGACCGGCGACGGTTGGGCCGCACAGGGCAACATCCTCGCCGGGCCGGAGGTCGTCGACGCCCTCGGCGTGGCCTGGCAGGCGGGAGCGGCACTGCCGTTCGCCGAGCGGCTCGTCGCCGCGCTGCGGGCCGGCGACGAGGCCGGCGGCGACCGGCGGGGCCGACAGAGCGCCGGCCTGCTGGTGGTCGAGCGCGGCGGCGGGTACGGCGGCACCAGCGACGTGGTGGTCGACCTGCGCGTGGACGACCACCCGGACCCGGTCGCCGAGCTGGGCCGGCTGCTCACTGTGCACACCATGCTCTTCGGCCGGCCCGACCCGGCGACCCTGCTCGACCTGAGCGGCGCGGTCGCCGCCGAGGTGGCGGCATTGCTCGGCGCGCTGGGCCACTCGGTGCACCCCGACGGCACGGAAGCGGCGTTGATCTCCTGGGCCGGGTTGGAGAACCTGGAGGAGCGGCTGGTGCCGGGCCGCATCGACCCGGTGGTGCTCACCCACCTGCGCGGTGTCGCCCCGCACGTCCCCGCACCCCGCGCCGCGAGCTGACCCCGCTCGGCCGCCCAGGTGGCTACGCCGGCTGGCTCAGCCCTTGACCCGGGGCACCAGCCGGTGCACGACGGTGAGCGCCAACGCCATCACCACCGCCATCGTGCCGGCGATCCCGGCGGCGCTGCCCGCGTACCCGACGAACAGGGGACGGCGGGCCAGCTCCTCCGGCCCGATGTCGCGCAGGTCGAGCAACCAGGACAGGGAGAGCCCACAGGCCACCAGGGCGAGCACACCACCGAGCCCGAGCACCAGCGCCGCGACCCGGTGCGCGTCGCCGGGGGCGATCTCGGCCTGCTCCCGCTGGGTGACCAGCAGCAGCAACCCGGCCAACGCCGCCCACACACCCACCACCAGGTACGCGGCGACGGCGTCGCTGGGTCGGTGCCAGCCGGCGGAGAGGGTGGCGACTCCGGCGACGGCGGCGTACCCGGCACCGATGAAGGCACCGACGGCTCGTACCTTGCGCGGCAGCACGAGCATCAGCGCGACCGCCACCGAGGCGGCCACCGTGGCGTGCCCGCTCGGGAGGCTGTTGCCCACCGCGGCGCGTTCCGGGTCGACACCGTAGTCGGGCCGGTTCAGCCCGTACTTGAGCAACTGGGTGGTGACGTTCGCTCCGGCGATCAGCAGGGTCGCGGTGATCGCCAGGGCGATCCGCCCTCGGATCAGCGCGATGAACCCGATCGTCGCGGTGGCGGCCAGCAGCGAAACCACCGACATCGCATTGAGGATCTTGTCGACGGGACCGTCGATGGTGTCCTGCCCGATCCGGTTGCCGGTGAGGGCGACCGTGTCCACCCACTGACCTATCTCGGAGTGCACGGCCACCCGCCACACGGCGAGGAAGGCGGCCGCCTGGACGAGGGCCAGTACGACCAACCAGACAGCGGTCCAACCCCGTGCCGTCGCGCGCATTCGCACACCGTAGCGGCAGGTGTCAGCGGTCCGACCGGTGGCCCGCCACCATGTGCCGGTTAGGTTGTGCCAGAGGCGAGGAGGCGGTGGTGAGCGGAGTACCCGAGCGCGACAGCGGCCCGACCCAACCCGGCCCGGAGCAGGGTGAAGGCGAAAATCCGGGGTCGGCGGGGCCGGTGCCGGCGGGCGGCGACACCGGCCCGGGTGAGCCGGCGCGGGCCGAGTCGCTGACGGATCTGCTGGGCGGGCGACGCGGCGCGATCGACGCCACCCTGCCGCCGCTGGCCTTCGCGGTGGGCTGGCTGCTGGGCGGCGAGTCGCTGTGGGGCGGGGTCGGCGCGGCGCTGGCCGTGGGCGCGGTGGTGGCCGGCGTACGGCTGCGCCGGGGTGACCGGCCGCGCTCGGTCCTGATCGGGCTGCTGGCCGTCTGCGTCGCGGCGTTGATCGCGGTGCGCACCGGCCGGGCCGAGAACTTCTTTCTGATCCAGGTGCTGTCGAACGCCGCGAGCGCTCTGGCGTGGACGGTCAGCATCGTGGTGCGGTGGCCACTGCTGGGTGTGCTGGTCGGCGCGGTGCTGGGCCAGCGGGCCGGGTGGCGGCGCGACCCGGCGCTGCTGCGCGGGTACGGGCGGGCCAGTTGGGTGTGGACGGTGACCTACCTGCTGCGGGTGGCCGTGTTCGTGCCGCTCTACCTGGGTGGGCAGGTGCTCGCGCTGGTGGTGGCCCGGGTGGCGCTGACCTGGCCGCTGGTCGCCGCGGCGCTGGCGCTGAGCTGGCTGGTGCTGCGGCGCTCGCTGCCGGCCGGGCACCCGGGGTTGCGTCACCCGGTCGCGCCGCCGCGGTAAAAGCCCGGTCCCGCGCGGCCGAACTCGGCGCGGGAAGCGGCCGGACTCGGGGCGAGCAAGCGGCCGAACTCACCGCGCAAGCGGCCGGACTCGGGGCAAAAAAGTGGAGAGGCCGCCACGGGGGGAGCGGCCTCTCCGGTGACGTACGTTACTCCGTCACAGACCTCGGTGTGATCCCGCGACGGCCCGAATTTCTGGGCTTTTTCGCGGCTGGCTCCAGTCCGGGCGGTGGGGTGGGCCAGCCGATCCGCTGCGTCGGCCAGATGGCCGGCCCACCCCGGCCTGACCGTGGGTGTCAGGCCGTCCCGCCGGCCCCGGTCCGTCGTTCCCCGGACCGGGGCCGAATCCCGGGGTGGGCGGTCCACGCCACCCACCCCGGGTCGTCTCAGCCGTTCGGGAACATGCTGCCGTAGTCGGCGTACGCCATGGCGACGTCAGCCTGTGCCCAGAACCGGTGGTAGTTGAACTCGGGCTCCGGACCACCGTTCAGGTACGCCTGCACCTTGGGCCAGTCCGGGTCGTTCTTGTAGAAGGAACGGATGTCGAGGAAGCTCTTGCCGGCGGCGATGGCGTCGCCGTTCGGCATCTTCCCGGTCCAACCCGACGGGACGTAGAGGCCCTGCCCGGTGGACGCGTTGTAGACGTCGTCGAAGCGCCGGTAGTCGCCACGCTTCTCGGTGGTGGAGACACCCTTGGCGTCGCTGGCGGCCGACAGCGCGTCGAGCAGCCCCTTGGCGGTGGTCTTCGCCGCCGCGTTGCCCGACTTGGCCGCGTACGCGATCAGGATCCGGGCGTAGGCGGCGGTGACGCCGACGTCCTGACCCTTGCTGATGACCTCGACGTGCAGGCCGGTGTTGGGCTGCGGGTTGGACGGGTTCCAGGTGGTCGGCTGACCGGTCCACGCCATGTCCGACGGGATCGACCAGTTGGTGCCGAGGGTGGTGTTGGCGATCGCCCAGGGCACCCACTTGTCCAGCAGCGCCTTGGCCTTCGCGTTGCCGGTCTGCTGGTACAGCTCGGCGATGCGCTGCATCGACCAGGCCTGCATACCGAACCACTGGTTCGACGGCGGGTCGTTGTAGACCGGGTCGACGTCGTAGAACATGCCGTAGAAGGTGCTGGTGCCGGACGGCGGCTGGGCGTAGCTACCGTCCCAGCTGTTCGTGGCGCCACCGGCGATGCCACCCTCGGCGGACTGCAGCCAGGTGTAGAACTCCAGCTGCCGCTCGAAGCTCTTGGTCCAGTCGGCGACCGCCGTCGACGACTGCGGCTTGAGCTCCGGGGTGTTGGTCAGCGCCCAGGCCGCGAACGGGTTCTGGTAGCCGAAGTGGTTGTGGCTGGAGCCGATCCGCCAGGACCAGTTCTGGCTGGCGTCGTACGCGCCGCCCCAGGCGTAGTACCAGGACAGCAGGTAGTGCGCCGAGTCCTTGCCGCTGCCGGCGGGGCAGGTGCTGGCCCCGACGCAGTTGCCGATCTTCTTGAAGTACTTGTCGAACATCGCGTACCGCAGGTAGTCGCCCATCTTGGCGGCCTTGGTGATGGTGGCAGCGACGTCGGCCTGCTTGTTCTGCGCCTTGGACCAGGTCAGCGCCCAGTACGCGGCCTGCACGGCGCGGGCGTCGGCGTCCGGGGCGTTGGTGTACTTCCACTGCTTGGCGGGGGCGCCGGTGTCCTTGACGAACAGGTCGAGGTAGCCGTACTGACCGCCGTGCTTGAAGGTGTCGCAGGAGGGCTGCGGGATGGTTTCCCACACCGACTCCTGGGTGCCCCGCTGGAAGGTGTTGATGTAGGCCGGCTTGGTGGTGCCGTCACCGCAGCGGCCGAAGCCGTAGGTGTTGTCGACGTCCATCAGCCAGTGCATGCCGTAGATGTCGCCGGTGCCGTAGGTGGACTGCAACTCCGAGCGCAGCGGGTCCTGACCGACCGAGACGTTCGGGTTCAGCGCCGACGGGTACTGGCTGGGCAGGTTGTACTCCGCGGCGTACTGCGGGGTGCCCGCGGAGCCGG
Organism: Micromonospora sp. DT15; assembly: GCF_049841475.1. Classification (NCBI taxonomy): domain Bacteria; kingdom Bacillati; phylum Actinomycetota; class Actinomycetes; order Micromonosporales; family Micromonosporaceae; genus Micromonospora; species Micromonospora sp. DT15. The sequence goes on along the minus strand of NZ_JBNCKJ010000012.1, from coordinate 137,662 downwards.
CGGTCGGCTGGTCGGCGTGCGTGGGGATGATGTACTTCTCCATCACCGTCCAGGCGTTGTTGAACGGGGCCCAGTTCTGGGTGACCTTGCCGTAGTAGGCCTCCAGCCAGAGCCAGAAGCTGAACGCCTCTGAGGTGGTCTCGTGGCCGTGGTCGGGCGCCTCGACGATCAGCGTCTCCACCGAGTGGTACGGCACGCCCTCGGGGCTGAAGTAGCCCGAGTTCTTGATCTTGCCGTACTGCTCGAGGAACTTCGCGGTGTAGGCGTTGTCGCCGCCGGGGGTGTCGTTGTCGATCTCGGTGGCGCTGACCGCCAGCGAGGCGAGACCGGTGGCGGACGCGGTGATGGTGGCGGCGCCACCGACGGTGTCGGCGTCCTCCGCCGCGGCGACCGTGACGGTGACCCCGGTGCTCCAGTTGCTCGGGGTCAGCGTGACCGTGGCCGGCGAGACCGTGACGTCGGTGTCACCGGTGCGGGTGAGGGTGACCGGCACGTTGGCCGTCGGGGCGGCGCTGAGCTTCAGGTTGAAGGTGGCGCTGCCACCCTCGGCGACGCTCACCGCGGACGGGGTGGCGACCAGTGTCGGGCCGGTGGCGGCCCCGACGGTGAACGCCTTCTCGTCGACCCCGATGCCGTTGGCGTTGTCGTACGCCTTGGCCTGGACGGTGTAGCTGCCGGCCGGCAGGTCCTCCTGCGTGTACGCGTACGGGGCGGAGGTGTCGGTGTTGATCAGCAGGCCGTTGCGGTAGAACTCGACCTTGCTGATCGTCCCGTCGGGGTCGCTGGCGGTGGCCGTCAGCGGCACGTCGGCCGGCGCGGTGAACGGCCCGGTCGGCAGGCCGAGGGAGACCGTCGGCGGCTGGTTGGCCGGGGTGCCGTTGCAGGGGGTGCCGTTGAGCGTGAACGAGGTGGGCTTCGGGTTGCTGCCCGAGTGGGCGCCGTTGAAGCCGATGGTGGTGGAGGCCCCGGTGGCAAGGTTGCCGTTGTACGACTCGTTGGTCGCGGTGACCTCGCTGCCGGTCTGGCTGTATCTGGCCGACCAGCCCTGGGTGACCCGCTGACCGCTGGTCGGGAAGGTCCACTTGAGCGTCCAGTTGCTCACCGGGTCACCCAGGTTCTTGATGGTGACGTTCGCGGTGAAGCCGGTGTTCCAGTCGTTGGTCGCGTAGACCACGTCGCAGGCCGGTGCGGCCTGTGCGGCGCCGGCAGGCAGGGTCACCCCGCCGATGGCGAGCAGCGCGGCGGCGGCGAGCGCCACGCGGCGGCGTATTGCCAGTTGTCTCATGTGCGCGGTGTCTCCTCGGACCAGGCCGGGATGGTCCCCGGCGAGGCGCCTGCCCGCGACGGTGGTGGTGGTCCGCGGGGATGTCGAGGCGCCGGGAAGGTGGTCTTCCCCGGGCCCGGCCGGGGTAGGGCGGTCGCGGCCCGCACGGGAGGGGGTCCCGCCGGCTGCGCTCGGGTGACCGTGACCGGAGCTGGCGCTGCCGGTTGCCCTCGGTGGACCCGCACTCACGCGATGTGGCTCCTGTCGCGTCGAATCGACAGTGTGCCATGGAAGCGCTCCCACAACAAGCGCACGGAGCGCTGGATCAGCTCCTTGTTTCGATCTCGTTTTGGGTCTTTCACAAAGGCGTGACGGGCGTTACAGTCGCAACATCGGTCGATGGGAGCGCTTCCATCGACAAGGTTCCAACAAGAAGATCGCTGGGGTCGTCCTGACGAGCCCAGGGAACCAGACCGAGGGCCGACGACGGGCCAGCCCGGACGCCGTCGTCAGCCATCGTCCCGCCACAGGGAGGGAGGTGGAACCAGAGCCACTCGCGTGGCCCGGCTCCCGCGCGACACGCACGGCAGGACCCAAATTCCGCCCGTGTGTGTGCAGTTACGGTGGGGACGGGGGTTGCCCTCCCCCGTCCCCACACTAAACCCCCGTACACGATAGGAAAAGAGGCCGACGGGACAGGCGCGCCGCGCCGCCCGGACGGCCTCGTTCGCTGCTCGGGGCCCACACCCGCCTCCCAACCGCCAGCACCGGCCGTTCTGACGGCCGGCTGACCGGCTGGCAGCGCCTGCCCTATCATGGGAGCGCTCCCGAATCTTTCGGCGGTGGCCCCGTATCCATGAGGAGAATCCATGTCGATACCTACCGGGCCCGCCGGCCCGCTGCGCTTCCCGGACAACTTCGGCTGGGGCGCGGCCACCTCCGCCTACCAGATCGAGGGCGCCGCCAAGGAGGACGGGCGCGGCGAGTCGGTCTGGGACACCTTCAGCCGCGTCCCAGGTCGCACCCGAAACGGCGACACCGGCGACGTGGCCATCGACCACTACCACCGCTACGCCGAGGACCTCGACCTCATGCGCGACCTCGGGTTGCGCAGCTACCGCTTCTCCATCTCCTGGCCCCGGATCCAGCCCGACGGCACCGGCACGCCCAACCAACGCGGCCTCGACTTCTACCGCCGCCTCCTCGACGGCCTGCACGAGCGCGGAATCACCCCGATGGCCACCCTGTTCCACTGGGACCTCCCGCAGGCGCTCCAGGACGCCGGCGGCTGGGAGTCACGCGACACCGCCCACCGCTTCGCCGACTACGCCGACGTGGTCTTCCGCGCCCTTGGCGACCGGGTGCCGGCCTGGCTCACGATCAACGAACCCAAGACCGTGGTGCAGAACGGCTACCTCACCGGCCACCACGCCCCCGGGCGGCAGGACCCGGACGCCGCCTACCTTGTCGCTCACCACCTGCAACTCGCCCACGGGTACGCCGTCGCCGCGCTGCGCGCCACCGGCAGCGACAGCCGCATCGGCCCCGCTCTCAACCTGCACCCCTGCTACCCCGCCGACGACTCCCCGCAGGCTGCCGCGGCAGCCCACCTCTACGACGCCTACGAGAACCGCCTCTACCTCGACTCCCTGCTCAAGGGTAGCTACCCGGAGGACCTGCTGGCCGACCTGGGCCCGCAGAGCCGGATGGCCCAGGGCATCCGCGACGGCGACCTGGAGACCATCTCCGCGCCGGTCGACCTGCTGGCGGTGCAGTACTACACCCCGATCTACGTCACCGGCGACGGCGGCACCACGCACCGCTGGGAGACCTCCGAGGCCGAATGGCAGCAGATCTACCCCGAGGGGATGTACGACCTGCTGACCCGAATCACCCGCGAATACGGGCCGATCCCGCTCACCATCACCGAGAACGGGCTGCCCACGCCGGACACCCTGGGCGCGGACGACACCGTCCAGGACACCGGGCGGATCAGGTTCCTGCGCGACCACCTCACCGCCGCGCACCGGGCCATCGCCGAGGGCGTGCCGCTGGAGAGCTTCCACGTCTGGTCACTGCTCGACAACTTCGAGTGGGACCAGGGCTACGACCAGCGCTGGGGCCTGGTCTACGTGGACTACGCCACCCAGCGTCGGGTGCTCAAGAACTCCGCCACCTGGTACCGCTCGGTCATCGCCGACGGCGGCTTCTGAGCGCGCCGCCACCCGGACGCCCGGGCCCGGACGGCTCGGCTCGGGTGAGCCGCGACCGTCCGGGCCTCGGCCGGCTCATTCAGCGGGGCAGCGCCTGCTGCAACTCCGCCCGCAGGGCCGGGGTGAGCATCTCCCCCGCCTGCTTGGCCAACCGGGCCATCTCGTAGCCGACCACGCCGATGTCCGCGTCACCGGCGGCCAGCGTGGCCAGAATCGAACCGTCGCGGATCTGCATCACCAGGAAGTAGCCCCGGCCCATCTCGACCACCGTCTGCTTGACGATATCGCCGTCGAACATCGAGGCCGCGCCCGCGGTGATACTCATCAGCCCGGAGGTCACCGCGGCGAGCTTGTCCGCGTTGTCACGCGGCAGGTGATCGGAGATCGCCACCAGCAGCCCGTCGGAGGAGACCACCACCGCGTGCGCCACACCCGGCACCCGCTCCGCGAACGCGCTCACCAGCCAGCTCAGGTCACGCGCCTCCTGGCTCAACGTCGTCACTGTCGTCGTCCCCCTTCGTCGTGCCCCCCGGACGGTGGCACGGGTATCTCGGTGGTGTCCTCAGCCTCGGCGCGCCGTACTCCGCTGTAGAGCCGCGAGAGCATGCCGCCGACCGCCTCCGGGTCCGGGTCGGTGCGGGTCGGTGCCGTCATCGGTTGTGCCGAACGGGTGACCGCGCTCAACTGCGCCATGGGCACCCGCACCGGCAATCCCCGCTCATTGGTGCCGGCGGTCACCGGGATCGTCGGTGGCGCCGCCGCGGCGGGCACCACCGGCGCTGGGCCCTGCCGCGAATACCAGCCCCCGCCGGCACCGCGAGCGGCTGCGGGGGTCAACACGTCCTCGGCGCGTACCGGCACCGGGCGGCCCTGACGCGGCACGCCGACGCCCGGCGGGCGGCCGGCCACCGGCAGGTCCCGCACCGCGCCGTTCACCATCGGGGCAGCGGCCGGCCGGGCGGCCCCGGGCTGCGGAACCACCCCTCGTGCCGCGCTCGCCGCCAGCATCCGCGCCGACGGGGGCGCGTCCAGCTCCACGTTGCCCGGCGGTGCCAGCAACTCCGCGGGCAGGGCAAGCCGGGCGACCAGGCCGTCCTCGCCGCCCTGCAACCGCACGCGGACGCTCAACCGGGCCGCGAGGTGACTGACCACGAAAAGCCCCATCCGCTCCACCGCCGCGACGTCCGCGGCCGGAGGGGTGGCCAGCACCTCGTTCGCCTGCACCAACGCGGTCGGGCTCATACCCAGACCCCGGTCGACGATCTCGATCAGCGCACCGCCCGCCTCGACCCGGGCGGTCACCACCACGACGGTGTCCGGGCGGGAGAAGGCCGTGGCGTTCTCCAGCAGCTCGGCGAGCAGGTGCACCAACTCGCCGACGGCGTGCCCGACCACGTGCACGTCGGCGACCGACTCGATCCGGACCCGCTGGTACTGCTCGATCTCCGCGGCGGCGGCCAGCAGCACCGCACCGAGCCCGACCGGCCGGTTCCACCGACGGGTGGAGTCGGTGCCGGCGAGCACCAGCAGGCTCTCGTCGTTACGGCGCATCCGGGCGGCCAGGTGATCGAGCTTGAACAGGTTCTCCAGCTGGTCCGGGTCGCTCTCCTCGCGCTCCAGGTCGTCCAACAGCTCGAGCTGACGCTCCACCAGCACCTGGCTGCGGCGGGCCAGGTTGACGAACATCGCGTTGACGTTGCGCCGCATCAGCGCCTGCTCGACGGCGACGGTGACCGCGCTGCGGTGCACCGCCACGAACGCCTCGGCCAGCTCGCCGATCTCGTCGAGTGAGCGGACCACCGCCGGCGCGACGTCGATGCGCGGCACCCCACCGGTGACGGTCTTCAGTCGGTCCAGGGCGTCCGGCAACTCGACCTGGGCGATCCGCAACGCCTGGCTGCGCAAAAGCCGCATCGACCGGGCGACCGAGCGCCCGATGAGCAACGAGATCAGCAGTGCGGCCAGCAGGACCGTGACCACCCCGCCGACGACCAGCAGGGTCGTGCGCAGCTGATCGTCGCTGGCCTCCTCGGCCTGGCGGACAGCGTCGTCGAGCACCCCCGCCTCAAGCTGACGCAGCAGCTCCTGACGCTGCTGGCTGGCCGACCACCACTGCTCCGACGGCAGCACCTGCGGCGACGCGCTGCCGGAGGACAGGCTGCGCTCCTCCAACCCGGTGGCGACCAGGAACATCGGCGACACCGAGGTCTCGTCGTAGCGGCGGATCTGCTTCCTGGTCGCGGCCACCCGGAACGCGCCGAGCGCGGTGAGTTGCTGACCGCGCAGGTCGGCGAGGATCACCCGGTCCTCGGTGCCGTACGCGCCGGCGCGGGCGGCGGCGTAGAGCTGGGCCCGCACCCGGGAGGACAGCTCCTTGACCCGGGCCAACTGGACGTAGCGCAGCACCGCGTCGTTCAACGCCGGCTGGTTCTGCCCCGGCGTCGGCTCGGCGAGCAGGTCGAGCAACGCCCCGACGGCCCGGTGGTAGTTGCCCAGGATGGTCTCGGTGCTGAGCACCGCCGGTGGGATCGCTGAGCGGATGTCGACAACCTGGTCGTACGCCTCCAGCGCCTCGGAGAAGGCCACCCGCCAGGACGCGTCCGCGTCGGCCAACGGCTCGGCGGCCCGGCTGAGGTCCACGATGGCTTTGTCGGTGGCCGCCTGCAACGGCTTCAGGTCGTTCGCCGCGGCCTGCCGGTCACCACCTTTGCGCAGCTCACCCAGCTCCCCCGCCGAACGGTCACGCTCCTGCTGGAGCTGGTGCACCGCCGCGGTGATCTGCCGGCCGATGCCGACCTGACTGGAGAAGTCGTTCAACGCCGTCGTCCGCCCCACCAGGGTGCTGGTCTGCACCCCGGCGAGCAGGAGGAACGCCATCGACGGCACCAGCAGCACCGTGGCGAGCTTCGTGCTCATCCGCCAGTCGCGCAGCCGGAACGGCGACCGCCGTCGATGCGGAACGACTCGGACATCGAAGCGACGTCGGCGATGGTTCGACACCGCGCCGTTCGCCGGGTCGGGACCTGCCGCCACCCTGCCTCCTCCGTCCTACCGCGTCCACCGCGGTCGGGGGAGCGCAGTCCATCCAACCAGGCTCGGTACCGCTGTCAACGGCCCGGGCGAGGCCGAGGTTCAGGAAGGATACTGCGGGTGGGAACGTCCTGCCGTGGTCGGTAAAACCAGCTCGTCCGTCCGGCCGATGTCGGCGAGCTGGATCGCGTCACCGAAGCGCCCCAGCGCCACCAACGCGGCACCGGTGGCGCCGATCTCCGGGTTGCGCTGATGCGACACCGGTCGCGGGGCGAGCGCGGTCGCGAAGGCCTGCCGCCACCACACCGAGGCGGCCACCGCACCGCCGCCCAACACCACGCCGACCGGTTTGTCGATTGTGGACTCCAGCACCCCGAGATCCTCGGCGACCAGCTCACACAACCCCTGCATCAGCCCAGCCAGGATGTCGACCGAGGTGGTGCTGAAACTCAGACCGCGCAGCTCCCCACTGCCCGCCGGGGCCAGCCCCGGCGCCCGGTCGCCACCGAAGCGGGGATTCGCCGGCCGGCCACCACCCGTCGGCACCAGCGCCAGCGCCGCGTCCAGCTCAGCGCCCTGCGGCAACCGCAGCTCCCGGTCCGCCCAGGCGAAGAGGTTGCCCCCGTTGGCGTACGCGGCCCCCGTCACCACGTGCTCGTGGTCGACCCGGTAACGCCACAACCGTTCGGGCAGGCGCGGCATCGGCTCGCCCGCCGGAATCCGCTGCATCAGCCGTACGGCGGCGGAGGTGCCCACTGTGACAGCGGCCCGGCTCGGGTCGACGCAGCCCGAGCCGACGTTCGACGCCCCACCGTCGCCCACCGGCGGCGACCAGCGGGCCTTCGCCAGTTGCGGCCACCGACGAGCCAGGTCGACCCGGAGCCGGCCGTGCCAGTCCAGCTCGCCCAGCGGCGGCAGCTCCGCCGGCCGCGCCTCGGCCAGCGTCAGCGCCTCCTCGTCCCAGCTCAGGGTGCGCAGATCCAGCAGGCCGGTCCCGGAGGCCTGGGAGATCGACATCGGCGCCGAGTCGAGCAACTCGCCCAGCACGTACTCGGGCAGACCCACGAACCGGGCGATCGGGGTGCCGGACTGCTCACGCAACCACGGCAACCGCATCGACCAGTACGAACGGTGCCACCAGCAGCCGGTGCGCTGGTGGAAGCCGTCCGGGTCGGCCGGCCCGGCGGTGCGCCCGACCGGGGCGGGCCGGGTGTCCAGCCAGGTGACCACCGGGCCCATGGGGGCGCCGTCGCGGTCCAGCGGGAGCACCGAGTGCCACTGGGCGGAGACCGCCACCAGGCCGACGTCGTGCAGGTGCCCCGAGTCGGCCAACTCGTCCAGGCACTCGACCAAGCTGGCCAGATAGTCCCGACCGGACAGCGTGCCGGTGCCGTCGTCGCCGATGGCGAGGTCGACCTTGCGGCGGGCCAGAGCGCCGGGCAGCGGCTGGGTGTCCGCGTCCAGCACCAGCCCGCGTACCGAGGAGGTGCCCAGGTCGAGCGCGAGAATGTTCATCGCCGGTCAAGTTACCCCGTGCCAGCCGGCCGACGGGCGCGTAGGGTGGATCACATGCTCGCGCAGTTGACCGTTTGGTGGCCCGCCGACCCGGCGGCCATCTCCCGCGCGTAGCTCCATCCACGCGGCCGCCATTGAGGCGGTCGCCGGATCTCCCGGCTCAAGGGCCGCCCGACGGCGGCACCGAGCCCGACGGAGACTCCGATGACCCACCTGACCGACCTGCTCGCCGCCGTCGCCAGCGGCGTCGACCCCGGCCCCTTCGCGCTTCTGCGCCGTGAGGGCGCGGACGACCTGGACCTGCTTGCCGGCCCGGTCGACACCGTCGAAGAGCTCACCGACCTCCCGTTGCCGGCGGGCCCGCCCGGGGCGCGGACGCTGGCCCTGGTGCCGTACCGGCAGATCACCGAACGCGGCTTCGCCTGCGTCGACGACGCCGCCCCGCTGGAGTTCCTCCGGGTCCACGAGCACCAACGGATCACGCTGACCGACGCCCTCGCCGCGCTGCCCGACGAACCGGTACGCACCACCGACGCGGGCTTCGACGTCAGCGACGACGAGTACGCGCGGACCGTGCAGCGGGTGCTGTCCGAGGAGATCGGCCGCGGTGAGGGCGCGAACTTCGTCATCCACCGCGCTCTGCACGCCACCGTGCAGGGCCCACCGCTGAGGGCCGCGCTGGCCGCGTTACGCCGGCTGCTGATCGCCGAGCGCGGCGCGTACTGGACGTTCGTGGTGCACACCGGCACCCGGACGCTGGTCGGCGCCAGCCCGGAGCGCCACGTCAGCGTCGACGACGGACTGGTGATGATGAACCCGATCAGCGGCACCTTCCGCTGCCCCGGTGGCGTCGCGGACCGGGCGGCGCTGCTGCGCTTCCTCGCCGACCCGAAGGAAATCGAAGAGCTGTACATGGTGCTCGACGAGGAGCTGAAGATGATGGCCGCCGTCGCCGAGCAGGGTGGGCAGGTGATCGGACCGCACCTGAAGGAGATGTCGCACCTGGCGCACACCGAGTACCTGCTCGCCGGGCGGGGCACCCGCGACGTGCGGGAGGTGCTGCGCGAGACGATGTTCGCCCCCACCGTCACCGGCAGCCCGATCGAGAACGCCTGCCGGGTGATCGCCCGGCACGAGCGCCGGGGCCGGGGCTACTACGGGGGCGTACTGGCACTGCTCGGCCACGACGACGCCGGCCGGCAGACGCTCGACGCCCCGATCCTGATCCGGACCGCCGAGATCTCCCCCACCGGCCAACTGCGGGTGCCGGTCGGCGCGACCCTGGTCCGGCACTCGACGGCGGCCGGCGAGGTGGCTGAGACGCACGCCAAGGCCGCCGGGGTGCTGGCCGCCCTCGGCCTCGGGCCGGCGGCGTCCGTCGGCGACCGCGGGCCGGTCGCGCGGCTGGACGACGACCCGGCGGTACGCGACGCGCTGGCCGCGCGCAACGCACCGCTGGCGCGGTTCTGGCTGGACCAGCGGTCACCGGACGCGCCCGGACTGCCCGGGCTGGTCGGCCGCCGAGCGTTGATCGTGGACGCCGAGGACACCTTCACCAGAATGCTGGCCCACCAACTGAGCGCGTTGGGTCTCGCGGTGACCACCCGCGCCTGGCACGCGAGCGGCCCGGTCGACGACTACGACCTGGTGGTCGTCGGTCCCGGGCCGGGCGACCCGGGCAGCGCGGACGAGCCGAAGATGCTGGCGCTGCGCAAGCTGCTGACCGGGCTGCTGACCACCGGCCGTCCCACCCTCGCGGTCTGCCTCGGCCATCAGGTGCTGGCCGGGTTGCTGGGGCTGACGCTGCACCGCCGGGACGCGCCGTATCAGGGGTTGCAGCGGGAGGTGTCGGTGTTCGGCCGCACCCGCCGGGTCGGGTTCTACTCGACGTTCACGGCCCGCTCCGACGCCGACCGGCTGGCCACCGCGTACGGGCCGGTGGAGCTGGCCCGCGACCCGGACGACGGCGCGGTGCACGCCCTGCGGGGCCGGGGCTTCGCCGGGGTGCAGTTCCACGCGGAGTCGGTGCTCAGCCCCGACGGGCTCGCTGTGCTGAGCGAGCTGCTGACCGACCTGCTGCCCGCCTCACGCCCGGACGAGCTGTCCGCGATCCGCGAAGGCGCATAGTCGGCCCGGCCCGGGGGTAGGGCTGGATGGACCGGTGGCGCGGGCGGGCCGAGAGCCCCCGCCCGCGCCACCGGTCGCCCTCGTTCGACGTTCGGTCAGCCGGCCATACCCGCCTTCAGCGCGGTCCCCAGCAGCACGGCGCGCCGGGCGGTCAGCGCGCAGGCCCCGAGCGCCACGGCGTCCGGGGCGATCTCCCCGTTGTTGCTGGTGTGCGAGGGACCGTACGGGTTGCCGGCGATGAACTGACTGGTGTCGGTGTAGCCCGGGGTGACCACCACACCGCCCCAGTGGTAGAAGACGTTGAAGAGCGAGGTCAGCGTGGTCTCCTGCCCCCCGTGGGAGGTCGCCGTCGAGGTGAAGGCGGAGTAGACCTTGTTGGCCAACGCGCCCTGGGCCCAGAGCGGGCCGGTCGTGTCGATGAACTGCTTCAACTGCGCGGCGATCATGCCGTACCGGGTCGGCGCGCCGAGGATCACCACGTCGGCCCAGGCCAGGTCGTCGATCATCGCCTCGGGCACGTCCTGGGTCTCCAGGTGGTGCGCCTGCCACCCGGAGTTGGAGCGGATCGCCTCGTCCGGCGCCAACTCGCGCACCTTGCGCAGGCGTACCTCGGCACCGGCGTCCCCGGCGGCCTCACACACGGCCTGCGCCATCTGGTACGTGATGCCGGTGGCGCTGTAGTAGATCACCGCTACCTTGGTCTGGGCAGCCATCAGAGTGTCCCCTTCTCGTCTCGGATCAGCTCCCGCGACTACCCGCTGCGGACGCGCTCTAACGACAGCCTCCGGGGCCGCCGGCTACCGATACGGCCGGCTCAAGTTTTCCGCAACTTCCCGGTCGTTCCGGCCCGCCGCCAGGCCCGGACGACGATCCTGGTGCCATCGGTGCCGGCGGGATCGAGCCGCCGCCCCGCACCGGGCACCTGAACGGGGGATCGCGCTCCGCCGGCAATGGCGCTGGCGTAGCGCGATCAGGGGACGATCACCGCTCCCACGCTCCGGCTCAGAGGACCAGGGTCGCCATCAGCCGGTCCAGCTCGGCCGCCGGGTCGACGGTGAGACCGGTGTGCACCGGCCCGGTCTGGATCATCGTGCTGCGCGGCGCGGCCAGCCAGTGGAACCGCTCGCCGAGGCGCATCCGGGTCGCCGGCCCGTCACCGGAGCAGGTCCGGTCCCAGGAGTCGAGCACCGCGGCCACCGCCGGCAGGTCGACGTCGGGAGCCAGCGCGCGCACCCGGTCGGCGTCCAGGTGCGTCCGCGCGGCCAGGAAGTCACGCTGCTGGCAGTAGAGCAACACCCCGACGTTGATCTGCTCACCGCGTTCGATGCGGGGCACGAGCCGGATCAGCGCGTACTCGAAGGGTTGCCTCATGCCCCGCTCCCCGATGGCAGCCAGTCGGCCGTGCGGGCGACCCGGCGGGACAGGTGATCCAGGTACGCGCCGCGCGCCGCGTCGGCCGTCTCGAAGTCGGCGGCGGTCAACCACTCCCCCGGCACCAGGGCCAGCACCTCGGTGAGCAGCTCCGGGGTGACCTGGGGGGCCAGTTCGGCGTCGGCCTCGGCCAGCCGCGACGCGTACGGCGCCAGCACGTGGTCCTCCGCGCGGTAGGCACGGTGCACGGCGGCCTCGGCGCGCGGCCAGTTGTGGTGGAAGTACAGCGAAGCGCCGTGGTCGATGAGCCACAGCTCCCGGTGCCAGACGAGCAGGTTCGGGTTGCGCCAGCTCCGGTCGACGTTCTCCACGTACGCGTCGAACCAGAGCACCCGGGAGGCCAGCGCCGGGTCGACCGGGTGCGCCACCGGGTCGAAGCCCAACGCCCCGGGCAGGAAGTCCATCCCGAGGTTGGCGCCGCCGCTGCTGCGCAGCAGCTCCTGTACCTCCTGGTCGGGCTCGGCCCGCCCGATCACCGGGTCGACGTCGAGGACCACCAGCGGCGGCACCCGTAACCCCAGCCGGCGCGCCAGCTCACCGCAGATCACCTCGGCGATCAGCGCCTTGGGCCCCTGCCCGGCGCCTCGGAACTTCGCCACGTAGGTGCCCAGGTCGTCGGCCTCCACCACGCCCGGCAGCGACCCACCCTCGCGCAGCGGGGTGACGTAACGGATCGCGGTGACCTGGCGGAGCACGCCGCCCACCCTACTGTGGCCGGCCGGGACGGGTGGCGGGCCGGCCCAGACCGGCACGCGCGGGTCAGTCGAGCTTGTCGCGCAGCTTGTCGACCTGGGTCTGCAGGCGGTCCACAGCGTTCTCGTTGTTGACGAACGTGGTGATACCCGCGGCCAGGCCGAGCCCGATCAGCACGGCCAGGATGCTGAGCACCAGGCCGCCGATCGACACGCCACGACCGGTGACCCCGGGTCGACGCGCCATCTTGAGGCCGACGATGCCCAGGATGATCCCGATGATGCCGAGCACCAACCCCAGCCAGGCGAGGATCGCCGTCAACACGCTGAACAGAGCGGCCACCCCGAACACCAGGGCGAAGGTCGCCGCGGCGCTCGTCTTCGCGCGGGCGTCCCCCCGATGGCCGCGGGACCCGGCCGTTACGCCGGCGCCCCGCGCCGGCTCGCTTGCGGCAGTCATGAGATTCCCTTCCGTACGCGCGGCGCGCGCACTTCCGGCGAGCCGCATTCCCCCGACGACCGCCGTTACGCCTCCCACCAGCAGGAGTGTCGGTGCCCGGCCCTAGGCTGGCCGCCCGGCCACGAAAAGGAGCGCAGGATGCCTGTCGACCTCAGCGCGGCCGACGCGCTGGCGCTGCGGATGACCAGCCTGCTGCTGCGCCCGCACCCGAGCACCCGCCCCGGCACCGTCGCCGAGGTGGTCGAGTGGTTCGGCGCGATGCAGGCACAGGATCTGGCCAGCGGGCTGTGGTCGCTGGGCGCCCGGCTACCCGGTCACGGCATGGCCGACGTGCAGGCGGCGTTGGAGCGGCGTGAGGCGCTGCGTACCTGGCCGATGCGGGGCACCGTGCACCTCGTTCCGCCCGCCGATGCCCGCTGGATGCTGGAGGTGACGGGCGTACGGTCCCTGGCCGGCGTGGCGACCCGGCGGGCGCAGCTGGGGCTGAGCGAGGCCGACGTGGACCGGGCGGTGGACATCCTGGGCACCGCGTTGGCCGGCGGTGGTCGACTCACCCGCGCGCAGTGCCTCGCCACCCTGCGGGCGGCCGGCCTGGGCACCGACGGGCAACGTGGCTACCACCTGCTGTGGTATGCGAGCGTGCGCGGCGTGACCTGCGTGGCGCCGAACATCGGGACCGAGCAGACCTTCGCCCTGCTCGACGAGTGGGCACCCACGTCCCACCGGCTGGAGCGGGACGAGGCGTTGGCAGTGCTCGCCCACCGATACGTTCGCGGGCACGGCCCGGTCACCGACCGCGAGTTCGCCGGGTGGAGCGGCCTCACAGTGACCGACGCCCGGCGCGGTCTGGCCGCCGCCGACGACGCGCTGAGCACGGTACGCGTCGACGGCGCCGCGATGTACGTCGACGCGGCCCTGGCCGACGCGCCACGCACCGCGCCGGACGACGTGTTGGCGCTGCCCGGCTTCGACGAGTATCTGCTCGGCTACCGGGACCGCACGTTGATGCTCGACCCCGCCCACCAGGCGGCCGTCGTGCCGGGCAACAACGGCATCTTCCAGGCCACAGTGGTCCGCGCCGGTCGGGTGGTGGGCGTGTGGAAACGCAAGATCGGCCGCACGGCGGTCACCGTGACGATCCAGCCGCTCACGACGCTCGACGCCGCCGCGCGGGCCCGGGTGGAGCAGGCACTCGGGCGCTACGCCGAATTCCTCGGGCTGCCGGCCCGCTTCGACTGGCTGACCTGACCCGGCGGCGTCACCGCTGCGGCGGCGCCGGGTCGGCCGGTCGTGGGCGGGCGGCGCTGAGCAGGTCGACGATCCGGGCCACCCGGGGGTCCGCGCGGATCTGCGCCACGCTGGCCGGCAGCGGCAGCCGCCAGTTCGGATACTCGTCGACAGTGCCCGGCATGTTGGGTTGGCGCACCTCGCCCAGCACGTCGTAGAGGGAGACGCCGAGCAGCCGGGTCGGGCTGGCCGCGAGCGCGGCGTGCATCGCCACCACCACCTCGCCGTCGTCGGGTGCCGAGCTCGCATCGGGCAGCGCCGAGTCGGCATCCGTCCTTTGCTCTGCACCCGCGGAGGCGACAGTATCGGTCGGTGGCCGCGAGGTCGGCTCGGGCAGCAGGCTCTCGGCGCGCAGCATGCCCAGCAACCGGTCCCGGTCGGCGGCGGCGCGGGCCCGCTCCACCGCCACGTCGGTGCCGAGCAGCTTCAGCTCGTCGCGCACCCGCACGTGCTCACCGGTCAGGAAGCCCAACGCGGTGGGCAGGTCGTGGGTGGAGATGGTGGCGAGGGCGTTACGCGGCCACCGGGCCGGCGGGACGAAGTCACCGGCCTCGTCGCGCGCGAACCACAGCACCGTCGAGCCGAGCATGTTGCGCCCCCGCAACCCTCGGGTCACCGCCGGTTGGACAGTGCCGAGATCCTCACCGACCACCACCGCGCCGGCCCGGTGCGCCTCCAACGCGAGGATGCCCAGCATCGCCTCGGCGTCGTAGCGCACGTAGGTGCCCTCGGCCGCACCGCCGCCCGGCGGCACCCACCACAGTCGCCACAGACCGGCCACGTGGTCGACCCGCAGGCCACCCGCGTGCCGCAGGACGCGGCGCAGCATGTCCCGGTACGCGGCATACCCGGTTGCGGCGAGGCGGTCCGGGCGCCACGCGGCGAGCCCCCAGTCCTGGCCGAGCTGGTTGAAGTCGTCCGGTGGCGCGCCGACCCGCACGCCCTGGGCCAGCACGTCGGCGAGCTGCCACCCGTCCGCGCCGCCCGGGTCGATGCCGACGGCCAGGTCGTGCACGACACCGACCGGCATCCCCGCCGAGCGGGCCGCCGCCGTGACGGCGTCGAGCTGCTCGTCGCAGAGGTGTTGCAGCCAGGCGTGGAAGGCGACCCGGTCGGCGAGATGCCGACGCTGCTCGGCGACCGCCGGGGCGTCCGGGTGGTGCAGTTCCGCCGGCCAGGCCCGCCAGTCGTTGCCGTGCCGCTCGGCCAGCGCGCACCAGGTGGCGAAGCTGGTCAGCGCCGGGTCCGCGCCAAGGTCCACCGGCTGGGCGTACGGGTGCAGCAACTCCAGCGCGCGCCGCTTGGCGGCCCACACCTCGTCGTAGTCGATCAGGGGCCCCCGGTCGGGGCGCAGCGCGTCGACCACCGCCCGGGTGGCCGGCTCCGCCGCCCGGTACGCGGCGGTGTCGCTGACCCGCAGGTAGAGCGGATTGACGAAGCGTCGACTGGCCGGCGAATACGGTGAGGTGGCCACCGGGTGCGCCGGCCCGACCGCGTGCAGCGGGTTGAGCAGCACCAGCCCCGCCCCGTTGGCACCGGCCCACCCGGTGAACTCGGCGAGATCACCGAGGTCTCCCATGCCCCAGGATTGCTCCGACGTGAGCGCGTAGAGCTGGAGCATCCACCCCCAGCTCGACGGCGGCACCGGCAGCCGACGCGGCACCACCACCAGTGTCACCTCGCGGTCGGCGCAGGCCAGCCGGTGCCAGCCCAGCGGCAGGTCGGCCGGCAGTTCGCCGTCGACAGCGCGGCGGCCACCGCCCTCCAGGGTCACCATCCCCGGGCCGGGCAGCGCCCGGCCGCGACCGTGGGTGAGCACGACCGTCTCCGGCAGGGCGTTCCGGTCGACCGCACGGGCGGCGGCGAGCGCGTCGGCGATCGCCGACGGGCTGGTGGCGTCCACGCCGAGCAGCCCCAGCACACCCACCACTGTCCGCGGTGCGACCTCGACGCGGCGGTGCCGCCAGTCCTCGTACCAGGTGGAAACACCGTGCGCGTTGGCCAGCGCGGCCAATCGTCGGTCCATGTGCCCCCCGCTCCACGACGCGACCTACGACCACCCTGCCACGCCCACCCGAACCCCGCAGAACACGCACCCCCACCCCCCGCCGCGCCGATCTTGCACTTTCTGCCGCGACACAAGGTGCATTCCACCTGTATCGACAACCGAAAGTGCAAGATCGGCGGCGTAAGGAGGTCGTCAGTCGGCGAGCGCGCCGGCTGCCCGGCCCTCCTGCAGGGTCAGGTTGCGGCCGTTGGCCGGGTCGAACAGGTGGATCTTCTCCAGGTTGAACCAGACTCGCCGCGTCTGCCCCTCGGCGACCGGGGACTCGGCGGACAACCGGGTCACCAGGTTGCCACCGGCGCCGGCGAAGTCGGCGGCGCCGGCGTCGGCGGCCAACTCCTCCAACTCGGCGGCGCTGGCCTTCTCCCCCTCGACCGTGAAGTAGACGTACTTGTCCGAGCCCATCGACTCGACGATGTCCACCGGCGCCTCGAACTCCATACCCCGCCGACGGGTGTCGTCGTCGACCAGTTCGGCGTCCTCGAAGTGCTCGGGTCGGATGCCGAGGATCAGCTCGCGGGGCGCGTCGGCCGCCTCCAGCTCGCGGCGGATCCGGTCACCGATCGGCACGGTGCCCAGGGCGGTGTGCAGCTCGCCGTCCTGCACGGCGGCGTGCAGGAAGTTCATCGACGGCGAGCCGATGAAGCCGGCCACGAAGAGGTTCTTCGGGTGGTCGTACAGCTCCTGCGGCGGCCCGACCTGCTGCACCGCGCCCCCGCGCATGATCACCACGCGGTCGCCGAGGGTCATCGCCTCGGTCTGGTCGTGGGTGACGTAGACGGTGGTGGTGCCGAGCTGCTTCTGCAAACGGGACACCACTGTGCGCATCTGCACCCGCAGCTTGGCGTCGAGGTTGGACAACGGCTCGTCCATCAGGAACGCCTTCGGCTGGCGGACGATCGCCCGGCCCATCGCCACCCGCTGACGCTGGCCACCGGAGAGGTTCGCCGGCTTGCGGTCCAGCAGCGAGATCAGCTCCAGCACCTTCGCCGCCTCGTCGACCTTGCGGTCGATGGTCTCCTTGTCGAGCTTCGCCAGTCGCAGCGGGAACGCCATGTTCTCCCGCACTGTCATGTTCGGGTACAGCGCGTACGACTGGAACACCATGGCGATGTCCCGGTCCCGGGGGGCCTTGTCGTTGACCCGCTGCCCGGCGATGCGCAGCTCACCGGAGCTGATGTCCTCCAGCCCGGCGATCATGTTGAGGGTGGTGGACTTGCCGCAGCCCGAGGGCCCGACCAGGATCACGAACTCGCCGTCGGCGATCTCCAGGTCGACGTCCTGCACGGCGACGGTCCCGTCCGGGAAGCTCTTGCTCACCTTGTCCAGCACGATGTCAGCCATGACTACCCACCTATCCCTTGACCGCGCCGGAGGTCAGACCGGACACGATGCGACGCTGGAAGAAGAGAACGAACAGGATGATCGGAACGGTGATCACCACGGCGGCGGCGCAGATCGCCCCGGTGGGGTCCTCGAACTGCGACGCGCCGGTGAAGAACGACAACGCGGCCGGCACCGTGCGGGACCGCTCGGTCGAGGTCAGCGAGATCGCGAACAGGAAGTCGTTCCAGCAGAAGATGAAGACCAGGATCGCCGTCGTGAACAGCCCGGGCGCGGCCAGTGGCGCGATCACCCGCCGGAACGCCTGCCCCTGGGTGGCGCCGTCCATCTTCGCGGCCTTCTCCAGATCCCAGGGGATCTGCTTGAAGAACGCCGACAGCGTGTAGATCGCCAGCGGCAGCGCGAAGGTGATGTACGGCAGGATCAGCCCCAGCCAGGTGTCGAAGATCCCCAGCTGACGCTCGATCTCGAACAGCGGCGACACCAGTGACACCTGCGGGAACATCGCGATCAGCAGGGAGACACCGACCAGCAGCTTCTTACCGGGGAAGTCCAGCCGGCTGATCGCGTACGCGGCCATCGCGCCGAGTACCACCGCGATCAGCGTGGCGATCAGTGCGATGCCGATCGAGTTGACCAGTGCCCGCACGAACTGGTCGGTGTCGAAGATGGTCCGGTAGTTGTCCAGCGTCCACTCCCGGGGGATGAAGTTCCCGTCGGTGAGGGTCGCCGGCGTCTTGAACGACAACGACGCGATCCACAGCACCGGGACCAGCGCGAAGACGACCACGAGGACGTCGAGCAGACCCCAGCGCAGCTTTGCCCTGGTAGTGGTTTCGACAGCCATGTCAGCGCCTCTCCCCGTCGTCGCTGCCCGGGGCAGCGGTGCCGAACAGCTTCACGAAGACGAAGGCGATGATCGCCACGGTGATGAAGATCAGCACCGACATCGTCGAGCCGATGCCGAGGTTGAGACCCCGGATCAGGTTGTTGTAGGCGAGCATCGACACCGACGACGTCTCGTTGCCTCCGGCGGTCAACACGAAGATGTTGTCGAAGACCCGGAACGCGTCCAGGGTGCGGAACAGCAACGCGACCAGGATCGCCGGCTTCATCACCGGCAGCATCACCTTGGTGAACTTCTGCCAGGCGGTCGCGCCGTCGGTGGAGGCCGCCTTGAGCAGGTCCTCCGGGACCAGCGCCAGCCCGGCCATCAGCAGCAGCGCCATGAACGGGGTGGTCTTCCAGATCTCCGCCAGCATGATGATCGCCAGAGAGCTGGCCCGCTCGGTGAGCGGCGCGCCGTCGCTGAACAGGTCGGCCAGGTAGCCGGTGCCGGGCGTCCAGGCGTACCGCCAGGAGAACGCGGCGACAACTGTGACGATCCCGTACGGGATCAGCGCCGAGGTCCGGACCAGGCCGCGCCCGACGATGGTGCGGTGCATGATGATCGCCAGGCCCATGCCGAGCACCAGCTCGATGGCGACGGTGACCACCGTGATCAGCATGGTCACCCCGAACGCGGTCCACCAGAACTCGTTGGTGAGCACTGTGACGTAGTTCTCCAGCCCGATGAACTCACGCTGGTCGGGGAAGCGCAGGTCGAAGCGCTGCAACGACAGCCAGACCGAGTAGATGATCGGGTACGCGGTCACCGCGATCATGACCAGCGCGGCCGGCGCGCAGAGCAGGAGACCGAGCCGGCGTTCGGCCTTCTTGTTCTCGCTCAACGGGGGCTTGCGACGGCTGCCGCGTTGCTTCGGTACGGAGGCGGGCCGCTGGGTCTCCTCGGCGGCGATGTCGGCGCCGGTCGGTGTGGCGTTGATACTCACGGCAGGACCCCCTTGGACTGGAGGGCGTCGGCGATGGCGTCGCGCAGCTCGTCGGCGGTCTGCTGCGGGCGAATGTCGGACGGCGGCGACAGGATCGCCGACATCACTGTGGAGATGCTCTGGTAGGCGGGGGTCAGCGGACGCGTCGCCGGTTCCTTCAGCTCCTCCAGGATGGTGTCCTTCATCGGGTACGCCTCGGTCATCTCCGGGTCGTCGAAGACCGCCTCGATGGTCGGCGGCACACCGTCGTTGATGGCGGAGAACTTCTGGTGCTCGGCGCTGCGGATGCACCGGGCCGCCTCGAAGGACTGCTCCGGGTGCTTGGAGTAGGAGCTGACCGCCAGGTTGACCCCACCGATGGTGACCTTGCTGGGGGTGCCCTCGTCGATGCCCGGGATCCGAGCCCAGCCGACCTGCTTGGCCAGGTCCGGGTTCGCCTCCTGGAGAGCCGGGTAGACGAACGGCCAGTTCACCTGGAACGCGCCCTCGCCGGACTGGAACTCCAACCGAACGGGGTCCTCGGTGGCGTTGCTGAACGACGGCGAGGTCACGCCCGACGTGGCAAACTTCTTCAGCTGCTCCAACGCCCGGACCGTGCCCTCGTCCATCTCGGCCTTCGTACCGTCGTCGTTGAGGATCTTCCCGCCGGCGCTTTCGGCGAGGGTGTTGTAGAGGACGACCAGACCCTCGTACTGCGCGCCCATGGTGAGCACCTGGTACGGCTTGCCCTGGTCCTTGAGCTGCTGGGCCGCGCTGATCATCTGGTCCCAGGTGGTCGGCGGCTGCGGCACCAGGTCCTTGCGGTACCAGAGCAGCTGGACGTTGGTGTTCTTCGGCGCCGCGTACAACTTGTCCTTGTAGCGGGCGGTGTCCAACGGCCCGGCGAGGGTGCCCTGCTCGACCTCGGCCTTGTCCTGGCCGGTCCACTCGCGGATCCAGTCGGCGCTGGCGAACTCCTGGGTCCAGGTGACGTCCAGCCCGAGCAGGTCCATCCCGCTGTCCTCGGCGGCCAGCCGGCGCACCATCTGCACCCGCTGGTCGTCGGCCTGCCGGGGCAGCACCCGGTAGGCGATTTCGTACCGTCCCTGGGCCTGCGCGTTGCAGTCGTCGACGACCTTCTGCAGGTTCTGCTCGGGCGGGTAGTACAGGTTGATCGTCGGTGGGCCACCAGCGTCGTCCGCGCCGCACGCGGCCAACGGCGCCACGAGTGCCAGCGCGGCGGCCGCCGCGCCCAGCCGTGCTACCGGTCGGCGTCGGTGTCGAGCCGTTTCGGGGTCCGTCATCGCCCTCCCCCTCTCCTCGGCGAAAGACCGGGGAGGGCATCCGTGCCCCGGCGCACGGCGAGACGATCTCCAGCCGGTGAGCTGCGAAAACTCCGGCGTGAACGCTCTGTAGCGGCTACTCTGCCCCACCCGTGAAGCCGCGAAACCTGGCTGTAACAGCTGAAGTTCACGCCCGGACCGCCGCCGCCAGCCCGCACCCGAATGCCACCCGAGGGGCCCGGATACTCCGACGGGGTGCCGCTGATCCACTTTCCGGGATGAAGGACGGCGGGCCGAGCGTCAGCCGCGGGCTCTCGCCCAGGAGAGGAAGCGCTCGGTCATCCGGGCCGGCGGGTGGTCCGGGTGGAGTTGGGTGAGTTGGTTCGTCGCCTCGTGCATCAGGGTGCCAAGGTAGATCAACAGCGCGGTCCGGTCGGCCCGGTACTCCGTCAGCAGGGCGAGCTTGGCCGGTTGACACGGCCACTCGGTGCCACAGTTACGGCACCGCCACAGCGGGCGCATGGCGACGTGCGGGACGGGCGGCCGGACCACAACCATCACCGCCACCGCACCAAAGGGCTCAGCACATCGTCCTCCTGAAGGTGGGTGAAGGGGCCGCTCCCGCAAGGGGGAGACGGGAGCGACCCCGACGGGCAGGGCCCACCGCCGCCATTCCGGCCACCGGCGGACCCGCCACTCGTGACAGTCTGGTGATGACACGACTACCGTCGATACGTGCTCGCGCCATCCGTGCAGCTCAGCGGTCCAGGTGAGCATTCATGAGGGACACGCCGAGCCAGACTGAGCGAAGGTTGGGGAATCGATGGGAAGCGTCACCGACTACGTACTGGAGGAACTGCGCCTGTTCCGCACGGGGCTCGGTCTCAGTCAGGAGGACTTCGGCCGGGGCATCGGCTATTCGGGTTCACACGTCAGCTCGGTGGAGACCGGCGGGCGACCGCCCACGAAGGAATACATGAGGGCGGTCGACACCCACCACCAGACCGACGGACGCTTCCTCCGCATGCTCGACGGGTTGGCCCGGCTCGACGCCGAACCGGCCTGGCTTCGCGAGTGGATCGAGTTCGAGCGGGAGGCGACCACGCTGCGCTGGTTCGAGTTGGCCTACGTGCCGGGCCTGCTCCAGACCGAGCGGTACGCTCGCGCGACGCTGGCCGGTGGCCGGTTCGACCCCGAGGATGTGGACCGCATCGTCGCCTCCCGGCTGGAGCGCCAGGCGATCCTGCAACGCCCGCGCCCGCCGCAGCTCATCGCCGTGCTGGACGAGGCGGTGCTACGCCGGCCGGTGCTCGACCAGCCGGGCCTCATGGTCGAGCAGTGCGAGCACCTGGCCCAGTTGGCGGTGGCGGAGCATATCCAGGTGCACATCGTCCCGACGGATGCTGGGATGTATCTGGGGCTGGCCGGTCAGTTCATCATCGCCGAGATGCCGGACGGCGAGCGGGTGGCCCACGCCGACAACCAGCTCACCGCGCAGTTCGTCGATGCGCCAACCGACGTCGCTAAGCTGGCGAAGACGTGGGAGATCGTGCGGAACGAGGCGCTCCCCCGCCGGCAGTCAACCGAGCTGATCAAGGAAGTGGCGAAGTCATGGGCATGCTGACCCCACAGTGGCGAAAGTCGACCCGGTCCGGCGGCAACGGCGGCTCCTGCGTCGAGGTCGCCGACAACCTGCCGAGCGTGGTGCTGGTGCGCGACACCAAGGACCGCGACGGCGGCACCCTGCACGTCGACCCCACAGCCTGGAAGGCCTTCATCAAGTACGCCAAGCAGCACTAACCCGCCCCGACCCGGCCCGGCCCGCCCAAGGCCCGGTCGATCATGGAGTTGTGGTGCCTGGTTTGGGGTTCTGCGGGGACTTTGTCACCCACCACAACTCCTTGATCGACGAGGCGTCGTGCGGGGACTCCCCCTCCCAACACGCGCGGGCACCCCTCGGGACCAGGCATGCTGGCACGATGATCGCGCGCTTCAAGGACCTCTGCCTGGACGCCAACGACCCGCTCGCACTGGGTGCCTTCTGGGCCCGGATGCTCGACGGGGACGTGGCCGACGCCGGTGACGACGACACCCGGGTGGACCCCCGCTCGGCGCGATCACCCGGGGAGTCGATCTGGGTGAACAAGGTGCCGGAGCCTCGGGTCGGCAGGACCCGCGTACACCTGGATCTGCGGCTGCCCGGCGCGGACCCGGCGCCGCTGCTCGCGGACGGCGCCCGACTGGTCCGCGAGCCGAACGACGACGGCCGGTGGGTGTTGGCCGACCCGGACGGCAACGAGTTCTGCGCGCTCGCGGCCGACGCCAACAGCCGACCGGGGCCGTTTCAGCTCGTGGTGGACGCGCTCGACCCGGCCGCCCAGGCGAGCTGGTGGGGCGGCGTGCTCGGCGGCACCGCCGAGTACGGGTCGACCGACGCGTTGGTGCTCGGGTCCGCCGGCCTGCCCTGGGACCACTGGGTCTTCGACGGGGTGAGCGAGCCCAAGACGGTCAAGAACCGTATGCACTGGGACGTCGAGCTGGCCGAGCCGGAGCCGATGGCGCTGATCGCGGCGGGCGCGACGCTGCTGCGGGAGCCGATCGACGAGGCGCACTGGTGGTGGGTGCTGGCCGACCCCGAGGGCAACGAGTTCTGCGCCTTCGCGCCACGCCCCACCGGGTGAACGACCGACTACCGAGCGCGGGCGTCGTCGGCTAGCGTTTTCCTAGCGCCGTAGCTGGCGCGTTCGCCGCCGTCGTCGACACGCCTCCGGCCGACCCATGCCTGCCCGATCGGTTGGTAATCGCGGGAACGTCCCACCGCCGCTCCCCCGTTTCGGCAGGATCGTCCCAACGAGGAGGTGCCGTCGTGCAGGACACCCGCGCTCTCGCCCTGACGTTCGAGGTGAGCGGCCTGCCACCGGTCAAGACCGAAGCGTTGTCCATCTTCGCCGCCGGGCACCGGCAGGCGACGAGGGTCCGCACTCTGCTCCAGGCCGCCCTCGCCGCGGCCCAGCGCACCGGCTGGACGCCGTTGCCCGGGCCGATCGAGGTGGACCTGGTGTTGCGCTGCCCGCCCGGGCACCGTACGTCCGACGCCAGCACCCTTCTCGGCGGCGTCTGCGCGGTGTTGCAGGACAAGAAGCGGGTGTCCAGCATCGGCCTCACCCATCTCGGTGTGCTGGTGGATGTCGCCCTCTACGACGACGACCGGCAGATCCGCCGGCTGTCGTACCACGAGGAACCGGCTGAGGAGTTCTCGTACCAGGTGCGGGTCGCCGCCGTACCGACAGGGGTTTGACCGACGTCCGCGGTGGGGTATCGCGGACGCCGACGAAGGGAGCACCGATGTCGGAGCCACATGTCACGCTCGACCCCCGCGGGCTCGATCCTGTGCAGCAGAAGCTGCGCGGGCCGCTGGAGGAGCAGCTGACCTCGGCGCTTCAGGCGGCCACCGAGCGGGTCCGCTCCGGCTATGCCGGCGAACCGGTCGAGCAGGTCTGCCAGCGGCTGTTGGAGGAGACCCGCTCCGGGTTGCATCCCGACATCGCTGCCGGCTTCAACCCGGACATGGACGAGTTCTGCCGGGTGGCGGTGGCGATCGTCCGGCGCGAGGCGGGCTGAGCCGCAGCGGCTCTCAGTATCGGCTGAGCTGGGCGTACGGGCTGAGCACGATGCGTGGTGACAGCGCCGGGTCCAGCCAGTTGAGCACGTCGACCAGGTGATCGTGGGCGAGGGAGACGCAACCGGCGGTGGCGTTGCCGGCGCTGGTGCTGAACTGGTGCAGGAAGATCCCGCTGCCCGCGTTCGGCACCGGCTTCGGCACGTTCGGCGGCATGTTGTAGGTGATCACCGCGAAGTGCGTGTACGCGGGGACCTCCTTCCACAGTGCCTCGCTGGCCCCACCCGGGTTGGTCGCACTGTGCTGGAAGGTGTTGTAGAGCGCCGACGACGGGTTCTCGTTCCACCAGTCACCGTCGACCAGCCGGTGGTAGGGGAACCGCACGCCCGGGTCGGCGGCGATGCCGTACATGGTGGGGCCGATCGAGTAGACGCCGGTCGGCGTGGTCGGCACACCCTCCACGTGGTTGTCGCTGAAGCCCTTCGAGCCGATCCGGGCGGGCAACGACGCCGAGGCCGGCTGCCAGGTGCTCCGCACCCGCACGAACGCTTCCAGCGTGGCGTAGGTCGTGGTGTAGCTGCTGGCGCCGACGATGATCACCTGCTTCGTCCCCGCCGGCAGCGTGGTCAGTGCGCTCGCCCGGTTCTGGGGCTGCCACTTCGGCAAGGGTCGCTGTGGCGGTGCCGTGGCTGCGCCCGTCCGCAGCGAGCCGCTCGCCGCTAGTGCGGGCGCGGCCGGGGCGAGCACGGCCGGGGTGACCAGACCCGCCGCCGCGCCGAGGAGGAGAGATCTGCGCTTCATGCCGCCATCCTGACAGTCGAACCGGCGCGCGGTCTGCCCCGCTCGCCCGTTTCGCGGGCCGGGTCAGGACCGGGTCCGCAACTACCCGGCCCTGACCCTCGGCCGTCCGGCAGGGAAGCGGACAGCTCCAGCACCCCGCCGCGCGGGCGTGACACGACGCCACGCGCCGGAACGGGGTGAGCCAGCCACTTCGCACTCAGCTCCACGGTGCTCACCCGCCGAACGCCGACGCGCCCCGACACACCCCGAAGGGCCGGGAGCGCCGGACCAGGTTAGGCGCGCTCCGACCGGCCGGACAAGCCGCGTCGGACGACCGGCGGCAGGACTGATCCCACGCTGAAAATCGGGCAGATTCGCGTAACGCGGCCATGATCGCCGACGCTGTTGGGCTTCAGTGCGGTCAGAAGTGGCGCAGCAGATCCCGGAACGCGGCGAGCCGCAGCACCCCGCCGTCGGTCGGATCCAGCTCGTCGTCCTCCAGGACCCAGGTGTTCTCGTTCGGAATGAACACCGCGTTCAACCCGGCGGCCCGTGCCGGCAGGATGTCGGACTTCGGGGAGTTCCCGATCATCCACGCGCCGTCCGGCGCGAAGCCGTGCTCCCGAGTGAGCCACCGGTACGTGTCGACGTTCTTCTCGGCGACGATGTGCGCCGCCCCGAAGTGGTGCAGCAGACCGCAGGCGTCCAGCTTGCGCTGCTGCTCCTCGCGGTCGCCCTTGGTGAGCAGCAGCAACTCGTGCCGGCGGGCCAACTCGTCGAGCGCGTCGGCCACCCCGGGCATCAGTTCCACCTGGTGCTCGACGAGGGCCACCGCCAGCCGGTCGATCTCCTGACGTTCGGAGTCGGTGGCCGGCCGTTCGCGCAGCCGCTCCAGGCACTCCGCCAGGCTGCGCAGGAAGACCTTGCTGCCGTACCCGTGCGCCACCGCGTTGGCCCGCTCGATGTCGTCGAGGACGGCCCGCAGCGCGGCCCGGTCCAGGGTGGGGTGGTCCAGCCAGCCCAGGAAGTCGTCGATCACCCGCTCGAAGACGACGTTGTTCTCCCACAAGGTGTCGTCCGCATCGAAGATCAACACCTGCGCCTGTCGTCGCGCCGCCACGTCGACCGTCATGCCATGCCCTCCCCGTGCCACCGCCCGCAAGGCCGAGAGACAGGATAGGCGGGAGATCGATGTGAGATCTTCCGGATTTTCGTGAACCGTCGCGGCGCTGCCGCCGTCATGCGGACGCGACATCCATGATGATTCCCGCCCAGGTTCGGGACGGCTGTTGAGGAGTACGGCATGGTCACCATGAAGTGGGTCACCGGCGCGGCGATGCTGGCCTGCGCCAGCGCGCTGGTGGCGTGCCAGGGCGGTGCGGACCCGACGCCGGGCGCCACGGCGGGCGCGCCGACGCCGTCGGGTGCCGTGACAGGCACGCCGACGCCCACGGCAGCGACGCCGACCACGTCGTCGGCGGCGGCGACCGACCCGCTGCTGTCCGGCAAGCGGGAGATCACGATCACCCGGGTGCGGGGTTCGGGGGAACCGTTGGAGATCAGCGGGCGGCTCGAGGAGGGCGGCGACACCGGCGGTCGCATCCTGTTCGTACCGACTCCGATCGGCGGCGACCGGTACGTGATCAGGGCATTCGGCACCAGGGACGGCCACCCCGCGAACGACGATCCGTCCTGCTGGCAGGTCAACGGCCTGGACATCGAGCCCGAACTGACCATCGGGGTCGCCGTCTGCGACCAGGACGACCCGATCCAGCGGTTCACCATCATCGCCAAGGGCGACGGCACGTACGCGATCGGCAGCGAGACCCGGTTCCTCCAGCACCTCCCCGGCAACGGCCTCATCCTCAAGGAGTTGGGCAACGCCAAGCTGAACACCACGTTCCGGTTCGCCGACAAGGGCCCGGCCGACCGCGAGCCCCTCAACTGACCACGATCGACTGTGGGCCGTGCCGTGGTCACGGCCACCGCAGCAACCGCTGCGCGATCAGTGCCTCGCGGTCCTCCTGCCCCTCGGGTCGCAGCCGACCGCCGCGGGTGAGCATCACCACGCCGTGCAGCAGGCTCCAACCCACCTCGGCGAGGGTGTCCGGGTCCCGCCCCTCGGCCAGCGGGGTCAGGGCCGCCCGCAGTTCGGCGAAGACCGCCCTCGGCGCGGCCGGCACCCCGTCCACGCCGAGGGCCAGGTCGGGGGTCAGCGCGAGCATCGCGTCATAGACCTCGGGATTCGTGTACGCGAAGTCGAGGTACGCGGTCGCGACCGCCGGCCATACCCCCTCCGGGCTGCCGGTGGTCTCCGCGTGCGCCTCGGCGAGGTCGGCCGCCAGATCGGCGAAGGCGCACACCGCGACCGCGGCGATCAGCGCCTCCAGATCGGCGAAGTGCCGATAGATGTCGCCCATGTCGATCTCGGTTCGTTCGGCGAGCCGCCGGGTGGTCACACCCGCCCAGCCCTCCGTCTCGGCCAGCTCTCGCGCGACAGTGACGATGAGGTCACGCCGGTCCTGTTCAGTGGCCTTCTCGGCAGGTCCGGGCACGCCCACGAGCGTAAGCGCGCACACCTGCCGTAGCGGTCGGGTGACAGATTGGCGACTGTTGTGGTGGGGCGGCACCTTCGCTCCACGTGCCACAGCCGCCCCTGACTCGTTAGGCGAGGAGATCACCGCGACGGGAGGGCACGTGATCGCTCGGCGACATCGGCGCGCGGCGAGCCGATGAGGAACACCCCCGACGGGTTGTTGCGCAGCGAGACCACCCGCCAGCGGGCCACCTTCCTGGAGCTCTTCCTCGACCTGGTCTTCGTCTTCGCCCTGACCAGGATCTCCGCGCGGCTGATCACCGACTTCACCGACGGCCAACGCGGCGTGTACGCGGGCCTCGGCCAGGCTCTGCTGCTGTTCCTGGCGCTGTGGGCGGTCTGGTCGGTGACGGTGTGGTCGACCAGTTGGCTGGACCCGGACGCCCCGATCGTCCAGACCGTCATCATCATGACGTTGGTCGGTTCCATGACGATGGCCGTCGCCGTGCCGGACGGTTTCGGCGCACGGGCCTCCCTCTTCGCCATCACCCTGGTGACCCTCCAGATCGGCCGGGTGGTGTTCTTCCGCGTCGTCGGGCACGGCCGGCCGGACCCGCAACAGTCCATCCGGATCCTGTTCTGGTTCGGCTTGAGCGCACCGTTCTGGGTCGTCGGCGGGCTGGTCGACGACGGCAGGGCTCGCGGGGCGCTCTGGACCCTCGCCGTCCTGATCGACTACACCGGACTGTTCCTCGGCTGGCCGACCCCCCGACTCGGCGCACGACGGCTCGGCGTCCAGACGATCGCGGCCGAGCACCTGGCCGAGCGGTACCAACAGTTCCTCCTCATCGCTCTCGGCGAGGCGATCTTCGTCATCGGCCTCGCCTTCAGCGGCAGCGAGTTCCACACCGACCAGACGGGTGGTTTCGTCCTGGCGCTGGCGAGCACCGTCCTGCTCTGGCGGATCTACTTCCACGTGGCCGGGGGGATGCTGGGCACTGCTGTCGACCGTTCCCGTAACCCGGCCCGGCTCGCGACCGACATGGCGTTCGCTCACATGGCCATGATCGCGGGGATCGTGCTCACCGGCGTCGGCTTCGAACTGTTCATCACCGAGCCGCGCGGTCACCTCCCGGCGACCTGGCTCATCGCCATCTTCGGGGGCCCCGCGCTCTTCCTCGCCGGGCGATCGACGCTCGAATACCAGGTATTCGGCCGGGTCTCCCGAAGCCGGATCGCCGGCCTGCTGACCCTCGGCCTGCTGATCCCGGCGGCACCGCACCTCCGGCCGCTCACCGCCGGCGCGGTTGCCGCCGTGGTGCTGCTCGGCATCGTCGCAGCGGACACGCGACGTTCCCGTCAACGACGACCACCGGAGACACCCACTCCCCCGTACTAGGTGCTCTCATCGGCGCAGGGTGGTCGCCCGCCGCATGTGCGACAGCTTCTCCGGGTTACGCACGGCGTAGACCCCGCTGATCAGACCGTCGTCGATCCGCAGCGCAAGGACCGTGTCGACCGCACCGTCGAGCCGCAGAACCAGCGCCGGGTGACCGTTGACCTGGGTGGGGTGCAGCGACATGGTCGCGGTCCTGGCGTGTGTGCTGCACAGCAGACGGGCCACCTTGTCGGCACCGGCGACAGGCCGCAGCACGGCCTGCTTGATGCCCCCGCCGTCGCCGAGGAGCACGACATCCGGCGCGAGGACGTCGAGCAGGCCCTGCACGTCGCCAGTTTCGACGGCCCGCCGGAACGCGTCCAACGCCCGCCGCGTGTCCGCCGCCGAGACCATCCCCCGGGGCCGGCGCGCGGCCACGTGCGCCCGCGCCCGATGCGCGATCTGGCGAACGGCGGCCGGACTCTTGTCGACCGCCTCGGCGATCTCGTCGTACCCGATGTCGAAGACCTCACGGAGGACGAACACCGCCCGCTCGGTCGGCGCGAGTGTCTCCAGCACCAGCAGCATGGCCATCGAGACGCTCTCGGCGAGTTCGACGTCGTCGGCGACGTCGGGTGCGGTCAGCAGCGGTTCCGGTAACCAGGAGCCGACATAGGACTCTCTGCGCCGACCGACCGCCTGCAGCCGGTTGAGCGACAGTCGGGTGGTGATCCGGACCAGGTAGGCGCGCTGGTCGCGCACCGCCGCGAGATCCGCATCCGCCCACCGCAGCCAGGTCTCCTGGAGTACGTCCTCCGCGTCCGCAGCCGAGCCGAGCATCTCGTACGCGACGGTGAAGAGCAGGTTCCGGTGGGTGACGAACGCGTCGACGGCCCGGTCCCCCCGACCGTCCGCGCTCATGATTCCGCCTCCCGCGTCCATGCGCCCTCCAGTCTCACCGAACTCGACCGCGTCGCCCACCAGACACCGGCCTCGCGACTTCTGTGACATCGAGCGTCCGTGCTCCTCGTCACGTCACGAGCTGTCACAGCGCACCGGCCGGCGGTGTCTCCTGTGCGACTCGTTACGGAAGGAAGCTCATGAACCTGGCACTGTGGATCGCGGCCGGACTGTTGGCCGCAGTCGCCCTGGCCGGCGGCATCACCAAGACGTTCGTACCCAAGCAGAAGTTGGCAGCACACAACGGCGGCGGATGGACCGGCGACGCCAGCGTGGGCTTCGTCAAGACCCTCGGGGTCCTCGAACTCCTGGCCGCGATCGGCCTCATCCTGCCCGCCGTGCTCGACATCGCACCGGTGCTGGTGCCGGTGACCGCCATCTGCTGGGTCCTGCTGATGATCGGCGCGATGATCACCCACCTGCGCTACGGCGAGGCGAGGTTCATCGTGCTGAATCTGGTCTACCTCGCGATCGCCGCGTTCGTGGCCTGGGGCCGCCTCGGACCCGAGCCCTTCAGCGGCTGACCTGAGCCCGCTCCTGCCCCGGCTGGCCGACGGCGCCCCGCTGGCCTCGCGCGATGAGGTCGCGGACCGCGCTGCGGAGACGCACAGGGCGCGGAACTGCCGGGGCGGCGCGGCGCTCAGGAGGGCGCGGCAGCCGGGAAGCCGTCGGTGAGCGCGCCGATCACCCGCTGGATCCGGTGGTCCGCCGCCGGGTCGGTGGGGCCGGTCAACGCGACGTGGTGCAGCACGCCGACCACCGCCAGGGCCAGTGCCTCGGTGTCGGCGTCGGCCGGCACGCGCCCGCGCGTCTGCTCGGCGGCCAGGTAGTCGGCGACAGCGCGTTCGATCCCCCGCAGCCCTGACATCCCACTGCCCAGGACCGCCTCGACGTTCGCCGTCAACTCCGGCCGGAACGCGGTCAGCCGGGTCAACG
This sequence comes from Micromonospora sp. DT15, assembly GCF_049841475.1. NCBI lineage: Bacteria > Bacillati > Actinomycetota > Actinomycetes > Micromonosporales > Micromonosporaceae > Micromonospora > Micromonospora sp. DT15. The sequence goes on along the minus strand of NZ_JBNCKJ010000012.1, from coordinate 106,931 downwards.
CCGTCAGCGTGCCCAGCGGTGTCGCCAGGACGGCCTGGCGCAGGTTGTCGGCGACAGTGCCGGACCCGGCGCGCTGCGGCAGGCCGGCCACCTCGCCGGTGATGTGGAAGACGCGGTCGACCGCGAACCCGGTCAGGAAGTCGTCGAAGGTCGCGAAGTGCGCGTAGAGCAGGCCGGTCGCGACGCCGGCCTCGCGCGTCACGGCCCGGCCGGTGAGCCGGCTCGGCCCCTCTTCAACGACCAACCGCTCGACGGCAGCGAAGAGCTGCTGTCTGAGCGCTGGGATGGCGACTCCGCGCGGCATGGCTGAAGTCTAGGCGGTTCCGCCGCCGTCGTTTGCGCCGGTATGAACAGTCGCTCATACTGGTTTGAGCAGATGCTCATTCTAGCGGCGAGGTGCTCGATGCGACGTGCGGTGATCGTGGGTGCGGGGATAGCCGGGCTGGCCACAGCCCTCCGACTCCACCAGGACGGGTGGCAGGTCATCGTGGCCGAGCGAGCCCTGGCCCGTCGCAGCAGCGGGTACATGGTGAATCTGATCGGGCCGGGCTACGACGCCGCCGAGCGCCTCGGCCTGCTCCCCGCGCTCTCCGCCGCCGACCTGGGCCCGTTCACCACAGTGCTGGTCCACGCCGACGGTCGGCCCAAGTTCACAGTGCCGTCCGCCATCGCCGAGGCCGCACTCGGCAAGCGGGCCCTCTCGGTGTTCCGCGGCGACCTGGAAGCCAGCCTCTTCGAAGCGGTGCGGGACCGGGTCGACATCCGCTTCGGCACCACCGTCACGTCCGTCGAACAGGACACCGACCACGTACGCGTGGAGTTGAGCGACGGCACCACCGAGCAGGCAGACCTGCTGGTGGGTGCCGACGGGGTGCACTCCGCCACCCGTACCGCAGTGTTCGGCCCCGACTTCCGGGTGGACCTCCCGTACCTCGTGGCCGCCTTCCCGCTGCCCCACCCGGTGCCCGGCGTGCCCGAGTCGTCCGCTACCACCCACATCGGTCCCGGGCGCACCGCGGCGATGGTCAACCTGGGCCCGCAGCGGTCGTCGGCGTTCTTCACCTATCGCAGCGCGGAGCCCGCCACCGACCTGCGACAAGGTCCGGTCGACGCGCTGCGGGCCGCATTCGGAGATCTGGCGGGTGGCGTGCCCGACGCGATCGACCATCTTGCGCAGGACCCGGCCAGCGCCTACTTCGACGCCGTCAGCCAGGTGGTCATGCCACGCTGGAGCACCGGCCGCGTCGTCCTGCTCGGAGACGCGGCCTGGTGCGTGACGCTCTTCGCCGGACACGGCGCGGCCCTCGCCCTCGCCGGCGCCGACCACCTCGGCGCCGCCCTGCGACGGCACGCCGACGACCTCCCGGCAGCACTAGCCGAGTGGGAGGCCGGACTACGCCCCGAGGTCGGCAAACGACAGGCACTCGCCCGCCGGGGCATGGCCCAGTACGCGCCACCCAGCCGATTCCACGTCTGGATGAGCGACCTGACCATCAGGGCGGTCACCCTGCCCGGCATCAGCAGTCTCGTCCGGCGAGGTATCGAACGGGCGAACCGCTGAGCGGCGCCGCGCGTCACATCGGTTGACGTGAAGCGCCCAGCGTTAGCGACACCACTACAACCTGGATCGAGCACGATCATGCCGGGGCCGGGCGCCTCGTCAGCTACCTACTGATCGAACAATGCCTTGATGCCATGGGTCTTGAGCAGTTCGGGCACGGGGTCCACGGAGCGCCGACGGCCGGGGCGCCAGATATGCCCTACATTGATGGACGCGTTGGGCCCCGGCACGTCGTAGGGACCGCCTCGGGGGTTGATCGCCAGGCTGGCCCCCCACATCCCCAGGTCCACCCAGCCCATGCGCTCGATCTCATCCCAGGCGTACGAACGCCGCAAGCCTTTGCGATCGCGGACCAGCAGCCCCAGGTCGTCAGCGAACACCGCGTTTCGTGAGCGCTGGACGGCGATGATGATCCATCCGGCGCCAAACACCAGGGCGGTCCAGCTGAACAGGTCGAAGAGCGCCCCGACAACGATCATCACGAGCAGGATCACGCCTGGTATCGCAATACCGGGCCAGACCCGCGACTGACCGAGGACCTGCAACTCGCCCACCGGCTTCACCGACTCCCCCATGGCCGATCACGATAGTGAATGGCCCACACACAGGCGCCCTGCGCGAACGACCCGCCGCCCGCCGCCCGCAGCGCGCGGAGCAGCGCGCTCAGGGCAGGGTGGGGGCGAGGGCGGGCACGGCACCCCCCCCCCCCGGGGGTCAGCGGCGGAGGGTGAGGATCAGGTCGGCCACCAGGGCCGTCCAGCCGGTCTGGTGCCAGGCGCCCAGGCCGGCCCCGTTGTCGCCGTGGAAGTACTCGGGGAAGGCGATCAGGTTGCGCCAGTCCGGGTGGGTCTGGAACATCTGAGCGGCACCGTAGATCGGCCGTCGACCCCAGTCGTCCTGGGTGAAGAGTGAGATCAACCGGGCGGAGAGGTCGTCGGCGATCTCGTCCAGGGTGTGCTTCACCCCGGAGCGGGTCGGGTACTCCACCTGGAGGTCGTCGCCGAAGAACGCCGCGTAGTCGCGCAACGCGCTGATCAGCAGGAAGTTCGTCGGCATCCAGATCGGGCCGCGCCAGTTCGAGTTGCCCCCGAACAATCCGCTGGTCGACTCGGCCGGCTCGTAGCCGACGGAGAACTCCTGCCCGCCGAGGTTGACCGAGAACGGCTTGTCCAGGTGCGCGCGGGACAGCGTACGGAGGCCGAAGTCGGAGAGGAACTCGTCCGGGTCGAGCATCCGGGCGAGCAGGCGGACCACCTGCTCCGGGCCGACCATGGACAGCAGTCGCTGCTGCCGGCCGTCGGGGCCCAACCGGCGGGTGCCGATCACCTGCGCGTACTCCGGGCGGTTGGTGAGGAACCAGCGCAGCCGGGCGCCCAGTTCCGGTAGGTGGTGCAGGGTCCGGGCGGTGAGCCGGGTGGTGGCGGCCAACGGCAGCAGCCCGACGACGGAGCGGACCTTCAGCGGCACCTTCGTGCCGTCGGCGAGGCGCAGCACGTCGTAGAAGAAGGCGTCCTCGTCGTCCCACAACCCCTGCTCGTACGCGGCGGCGGCGATGTACGCGAAGTGCTCGAAGAACTTGGTGGCGGTGTCCACCCAGGTCCGGTCGTGTTCGGCGAGCACGATCGCGATGTCCAGCAGGTTGAGCGCGTACATGCCCATCCAGCCGGTGCCGTCGGACTGCTCCAGCACCCCGGCGACCGGCAGCGCCGCCGAGCGGTCGAACGGCCCGACGTTGTCCAGCCCGAGGAAGCCGCCCTCGAAGACGTTGTTGCCGCCGGTGTCCTTGCGGTTGACCCACCAGGTGAAGTTGAGCAGCAGCTTGTGCATCACCCGGGCCAGGAACTCGTAGTCCCGGCCGCCGTCGATCTCGAACACCTTCAGCGCCGCCCACGCGTGCACCGGCGGGTTCACGTCACCGAACGCCCACTCGTACGCCGGGATCTGCCCGTTGGGGTGCAGGTACCACTCGCGGAGCAGGAGCAGGATCTGCTCCTTGGCGAAGCCCGGGTCGACCCGGGCGATGCTCACGCAGTGGAACGCCAGGTCCCAGGCCGCGTACCAGGGGTATTCCCACGGGTCCGGCATGGAGATGACGTCGAAGCTGGTCATGTGCCACCAGGCGCTGTTGCGCCCGTGCCGACGCCCGGCCGGCGGTGTCGAGCCCGGGTCGCCGTCGAGCCACCGTTTGACGTCGAAGTGGTAGAACTGCTTGCCCCACATCAGCCCGGCGATGGCCTGCCGGGCGACCAGCGCCTCGTCGGGGGTGGCGGCCGGCGGGATCACTCCGGCGAAGAACCGGTTCGCCTCGGCCCGCCGCGCCCACACCACGGCCTCGAAGCCGTCGCTGAGGTCGGCCGGGGGCGGCGGCGCGGCGGCCGGCGGCGACGCGGTGCGGGTCAGCCGCAGCCGGATCTGGCGCTGCCCGCCGGCCGGCACGTCGAGCACGTAGTGCAGCGCGCCCTTGGTGCCCTCGCGGGCCGGGTTGACAGTGGCCGCGCCGTTGACGACGTGGTCGTTGATGCCGTCCTTCGGGTACGGGGAGCGGCCGGGCAGGCCCCAGAGCCGTTCGGCGTTGGTGTCGTTGTCGCAGAGCAGCGGCACCGGGCCGCCGTCGCCCTCCAGCAGCAGTTGGCCGAACACCCGGTGTTCGCCGACGAGGCGGGTGCCCTGACCGGTCAGCCGGGGGATCCGGTCGCCGCCGGGCAGACCCCAGGACCAGGTGTTACGGAACCACAGGGTGGGCAGGACGTGCAGGGTGGCCGCCTGGTCGCCCCGGTTGGCGACGGTCACCACCATGCAGAGGTCGGTCGGGGACGCCTTGGCGTAGTCGACCGTCACCGCCCAGTACCTGTCGTCGTCGAAGATCCCGGTGTCGACCAGCTCGTACTCGGTGTCGTCGCGGCCGCGCAACGCGTTCACCGCGACGAGTTCGTCGTACGGGAAGGCGGCCTGCGGGTAGTGGTAGCGCCAGCGCATCCAGGAGTGGGTGGGCGTGGAGTCCTCGTACCACCAGTACTCCTTGGCGTCCTCGCCGTGGTTGCCGCTGTCGCCGCCGAGGCCGAACATCCGCTCCTTGAGGATCGGGTCCTTGCCGTTCCAGAGGGCGAGGGCGAACGCGAAGGTCTGTCGTTCGTCGCAGACGCCGGCCATCCCGTCTTCATTCCACCGGTAGGCTCTGGACCGCGCATGGTCATGCGGGAAGTAGTCCCAGGCCGTACCGTGCTCGCTGTAGTCCTCCCGTACCGTCCCCCACGCCCGCTCGGACAGATAGGGACCCCATGCACGCCAGTCCTGCTCCCCCGAGTCGGCCTGGGCGAGCCGGAGCCGCTCAGCGTCGGGTGGCGAGGCGTCGGAGGACGATCGGTCAGTGATCACGTGCACATCTTTGACGTCGCCGCGGTACTTGACCACAGCGGCCATTCTCGTCGTGGCGTGTTACACGTTGCCGCCGGTGGAGGAAACTTGATCGACATTCGGTTCGGCCCGCAGGTCTGCGGCGATCTGACCAGCGCGGCCAGCCGGGAGTGGCTGGTCCCCGACGGCCTCGGCGGCTACGCGATGGGCACCGTCAGCGGGCTGCGGACACGTCGCTACCACGGCCTGTTGGTGGTTCCCGGCGAAACGCCGGCGTCCCGTCAGGTGGGACTGGTGAGTCTTGATCCGGCGGTCACCCTGCCGTCCGGCGTACGGGTCCGCCTCGGCGCGCACGAGTGGGCCTCCGGCGACGTGGACCCGCGCGGCTTCGAGCTGTTGGAGCGCTTCGACCTGGTCGACGGGCTGCCCCGGTGGCGGTGGCGGATCGGCGCGGTGGTCATCGAACGGGAGCTGGCCATGCTGCCCGGCCGCTCCTGCGTCGCAGTGGTGCACCGACTGGTCGCCGGTGGTCCCGTGCGGCTGGAGCTGTCTGCCGCCTGCACCTGGCGGGACGCGCACGGCGAACGGCGAGCCGACGGCCCGGTCCCGCAGGTCGAGGCGGTGGCCGACGGCGCGGTGGTCGAGGGCGCGTACCGGCTCGCCGGCCCGGGCTGGACGCCCGAGGGGCAGTGGTGGCTGGGCGTGCACCACCGCGAGGAGGCCAACCGTGGTCTGAACGCGGACGAGGATCTCTGGTACGCGGGCCGCTTCTCCGGTGAGCTGGAACGCCCCGGCGACACGGTGTCGGTGCGGGCCTGGGCCGGTCGGCTCGACGAGGAGCCGCCGCCGGCAACGGAGATCGTGGCGACGGCCCGGCGGCGCAACCGGCGGGTGGTGGCGACGGCGAAGCCGGCCGACGACGTGGACGCCACCCTGGCGCTGGCCGCCGACGCGTTCGTGGTGCGCACCGACCAGGCGGCGGTCGACGTGGTGGCCGGGTACCCGTGGTTCGGGGCGTGGTCGCGGGACACGATGATCTCGTACGAGGGGCTGTTCCTCTGCACGGGTCGCGCCGACGAGGGTCGGGAGCTGCTGCGGGCGTACGCGGCGACGCTGTCCGAGGGGATGCTCGCCAACACGGCCGACACCGGTCGGGTGGAGTACAACACCGTCGACGGCACGCTGTGGTTCCTGCACGCGGTGAGCCGGCACGTCACCGTCACCGGCGACACCGACCTCGGCGACGAGCTGCTGCCGGCGCTGCGCACTGTGGTCGACGCGCACACCGCCGGCACCCGGTACGGGATCCGGGTCGACCCGACCGACGGGCTGCTCACCCAGGGCGCCGCCGGCACCGCGCTGACCTGGATGGATGCCCGCGTGTACGGGGTGCCGGTCACCCCGCGGACCGGGAAGCCGGTCGAGGTCAACGCGCTGTGGATCAACGGGTTGGCCGGGCTCGCGGAGCTGGCCGAGCTGGCCGGGCAGGACGCCGACGAGCTGTGGGGACTCCACCGGCAGGCCACCGCCTCGTTCCGGGAGCGGTTCCCGGCACCGACCGGCTGGCTGCACGACGTGCTGGACGCGCCCGCGCCGGCGTACCCGTTGGGTGGTGCCGCGGTGCACGACGACGACGCGTTGCGTCCCAACCAGTTGCTGGCCTGGTCGCTGCCGTACGCGCCGATGGAGCCGGACGAGGCGACGGTGCGGCGGGTCGGGGGCGGTCTGCTCACCCCGCTCGGGCCGCGCAGTCTGGCCCCGGATTCGGCGGAGTTCGTGGGCCGGCACCGTGGCGGCCCGGCCGAGCGGGACGGGGGCTACCACCAGGGCACTGTGTGGCCGTGGTTGCTCGGCCCGTACGTGGACGCGGCCCGCCGGGGGAAGATGTCCGTCGATGACGTTTTCGTCGGCATTGAAGCTCATTTGATGGAATATGGGTTAGGCTCAGTTAGCGAGACGGCAGATGGCCTCGCGCCGCACACCGCTACCGGGTGCCCGTTCCAGGCATGGTCGGTGGCCGAACTGCTGCGGGTGCGACGAAAGAGCCAGTAGCGCTTTACACGACCGCAACGGTGGTGTCGCCGCTGGTTATCGCGATCCCGGCAGGATTGGCCTCGATCCAGACGCGACGGCGACATCAATTCGGTGTCGGTCGGCGCGCGCCCGGGGACAATTCAAAGGGGGCCGCATGTCACTCGATGCCCACGTGATCGACATCAACCCCGCCCGACAGCTGCGGGTGCTGATGCTCTCCTGGGAGTACCCGCCGGTGCTCGTCGGCGGCCTCGGCCGACACGTGCACGCCCTCTCCGTCGCCCTCGCCGCCGCCGGCCACGAAGTCACCGTCGTCACCCGCCACAGCGAAGGCGCACCCCTGGAGGAATACGCCGACGGCGTCCGCATCCTGCGCGCCCCCGAAGACCCCGTCACCTTCCCCCTCGCCACCAGCTCCCTCCTGGCCTGGACCATGGCCTTCAACCACACCCTCACCCGCACCGCCCTGCGCGCCACCCAGGCCGGTGCCTACGACGTCATCCACGCCCACGACTGGCTCGTCGCGCACACCGCCGTCACCCTCGCCGAGCACCTGGACCTCCCGCTGGTCACCACCATCCACGCCACCGAGGCCGGCCGGCACCAGGGCTGGCTGCCCGAGGAGATGAACCGCACCATCCACGGGGTCGAACACTGGCTCAGCAATTCCTCCATCCGGGTGATCACCTGCTCGGGTTACATGCGCGACCAGGTGACCGCGCTGTTCGACGTACCTGCCGGCCAGGTCGACGTGGTGCCCAACGGGGTCGACGACCGGGCCTGGCGGGCCCGCCCCCGAGCGGTCGCGTCGGCCCGGGCACGGTTCGCCGGGGACGGCCCGCTGGTCGGGTACGCCGGCCGGCTGGTCTACGAGAAGGGCGTCCAGCACCTGGTGCACGCCATACCCCGACTACGCGAACGACACCCGGGGCTGCGCGTGGTGATCGCCGGCGACGGCCCGTACCGCACCGAGTTGGAGGCGGAGGCCCGGCGACTGGCGCTCAGCTCGACCGTCCGGTTCACCGGGTTCCTCGACTCCACCCAACTACCGGCGATGCTCGGCGCCACCGACGCGACGGTGGTCCCCAGCCTCTACGAGCCGTTCGGCATGGTGGCGCTGGAGGCGGCAGCCGCCGGAGCGCCCCTCGCCGTGGCCCGTACCGGCGGCCTCGCCGAGATCGTCGAACCCGGCGTGACCGGGGTGACGTTCCCGCACAGCGACCCGGACGCGCTCGCCGGCGCGGTCGGCCAACTGCTCGGCGACGAGGTCTTCGCCCGGCGGCTGGCCCGCCGGGCCCGCACGATGGTCGGCGAGCGGTACGGCTGGGCCACCATCGCGGCCCGCACCGCCGCCAGCTACGCCACCGCCCGCCGCGAACACGGCCCCGTGCAGGCCCGCCGCGCCGCCGCCCGACTGAGCGCCGGACGGACCCGCATCGCCATCCCGGAAGGGAACCTGCTCGCTGCCGCCGACCACGCCGCCTGCTGAGCCAAGTCGGTCGACCGATAGGTGACTTCCGATCCGCTGGTTAGGGTGTAGCCCGGACAGCGGCTGAGGAGGAGCGTGCACAGGTGCTGATCGCTGGTCGGTACCGGCTGCTCGACCTGGTGGGTCGCGGGGGCATGGGTCGGGTGTGGCGTGCCCGCGACGAGATGCTGCACCGCGAGGTGGCGGTCAAGGAGATCGTCCCACCGAGTTGGTTGGCCGATCATGAACGGGACGAGGTGCGCTCACGCACCATGCGGGAGGCGCGCGCCGCGGCCCGACTCAACCACCCCGCAGTGGTCCGGCTCTACGACGTCGTCGCGGTCGACGGCAGCCCGTGGATCATCATGGAGTACGTCCCGTCCCGCACCCTTCAGGACGTCGTCGACGCCGAGGGGCCGCTCGAGCCGGCCCGCGCAGCCCGGATCGGGCTGGCCGTGCTCGACGCGCTCCAGGCCGCGCACACCGTCGGAGTGCTGCACCGCGACATCAAACCGCAGAACGTGCTCGTGGCGCACGACGGGCGGGTGATGCTCACCGACTTCGGGCTGGCCACCTTCGACGGTGGCGACGGCGCGATGACCCGCCCCGGCATGGTCTTCGGCTCCCCGCAGTACGTGGCCCCCGAGCGGGCCGCCGAGGGGGTGTCCACGGTGGCCGCCGATCTGTGGTCACTCGGGGCGACCCTGCACGCCGCCGTGGAGGGCAAGTCCCCGTACGCCCGCAGCACCGCGATGGCCACCCTGAGCGCGCTGGCCGCCGGCCCGCCCGACCCCGCCCCCCACGCCGGGGCGCTCGCGCCGGTGCTGGAGGGGTTGCTGCGCCGCGACCCGCGCGAGCGCCTCGACCACGACGCGGCCCGTCGGTTGCTCACGATGGCCGCGACCGGCCGCGCCGACCTGCCGCCGGCGACCGACCGGCCCTCTGGTGACGGACCGGTGCCCGGGCTGATCGCCCACCCCGCCGCCGTCGACGGCGACCAGGACCCCACCATCCCGTTGCCCGATCCGTCCGACGAACCGAACCCCGCCCCGACCGCAACCGGAGGGGCCTCCCCCGCGCCGGGCGCGGACCGGGCGGCCCGGGGACCGGCCACCCGCCGACTGGCACTCATCGGTGTGGCGCTGCTGGTGGCCGTCGCGGCCGGTGTCGGTGCCGCGCTGACCTTCGCCGACGACAAGCCCGGCGACACGGTCGCCTCGTCCTCCCCGCAGCCACCGAACCGTCCAGCCGACAACAGGCCGGACGGACCAGGCGGACCGGGCGGACCGGGCCCCGACCGGCCTGGGCCGCCGCCCAACGGACGGGACGTCCCCCCGCCGCCGTTCGCGTGTGTCCGCCCGCATGTCGCCGGCACGCCGGTGCTGGCCGGCGACCCGGCCTCCGGCGAACAGTTCCGGCCACCGCCGGGCTGGGTCTGGCACGCCGACACCACAGGCTTCCGGGTCTCCGTGCCGGCCAGCTGGTACTACTCCCGCGACGACGGGGTGGCCTGCTTCCAGGACCCGGCGACCGGCCGGGCCTTCAGCGTCGCACCCGGCAACAGCGCCGACCCTCTGGTCCGGCTCCGCGCGGCCCGGGACGCTGCCGCCGGGGCCGGGGCGTTGCCGGGGTACGACGAGATCCGGCTCGCCGCCAGCGACGGCGGGGCGGAGTGGGAACTCCGGTGGCAGGCCCCCTACGGCGACCTGTGGCTGCACGCCCGGCAACAAACTGTCGCTGCCGGCCGCTGGACGCTGGCCTGGATCACCCACGACGAGGACTGGGCCGGGGCCGCAGCCGACTGGAAAAAGGTGCGAGAGAGTTTCCGACCACCCCGCTGACCTGCACCGTATGGCCATGATCGAGACCACCGTCCGTCGTGGATCGAGGCCGCTCAGTGGATGAATTAGCCGCCATTGGTGGCTATCGTGGATCCCGGGGTGACCGAGGGGGAGCGACCGTGCATCAGTTGCTGATCGCGGGTCGGTACCGGCTGCTCGACCTGGTCGGCACCGGCGGAATGGGCCGGGTGTGGCTTGCTCGCGACGAGATGTTGCATCGCGACGTAGCAGTGAAGGAGGTCGTGCCGCCGTCCTGGCTGGCCGAGACCGAACGCGAGGAGTTGCGGCTACGGACCCTGCGAGAGGCACGCACCGCCGCTCGCCTCAACCATCCCAACGTGGTCCGCCTCTACGACGTGGTGCACGACCGGGAGAGCCCCTGGATCGTGATGGAGTACGTGCCGTCGCGATCGGTGCAGCAGATCATCAGCGCCGAGGGGCCGCTGAGTCCGCAGCGCACCGCCCGGATCGGGCTGGCGGTGCTCGCCGCGTTACGCGCCGCCCACGCCGCCGGGGTGCTGCACCGCGATGTGAAGCCGCACAACGTGCTGGTCGCCGACGACGGGCGGGTGGTGCTCACCGACTTCGGGCTGGCCACCTTCGACGGCGGCGAGGGTGTGATGACCGGGCCCGGCACCGTGCTCGGCTCGCCGCAGTTCGTCGCCCCCGAACGGGCCCGCGAAGGGGTGTCCGACGCGCGCACCGACCTGTGGTCGCTGGGCGCGACGCTCTACGCCACTGTCGAAGGGCAGTCACCGTACGCGCGGTCGAGCGCGATGGCGACGCTCAGCGCGCTGGCCACCGAACCACCGGACCCGATGCGTCGGGCCGGCCCGTTGCGTCCCGTCCTCACCGGCCTGTTGCAGCGCGACCCCTGGCGGCGGTTGACCGCCGCCGAGGCGGAGGCGCTGCTGCGCACCGCCGAGGCGAGCCACGACGAGCCCGCCGCGTCGACCCGCTCCACGGCGGTCGCGGCGGTCCGTGACGCCGGACGGACCAGGACGACCCAACCGGTCGCCCCGTCGGGCGAGCCGGCCACACCGACCCCGAGCCCGCGGCGCCGACCCGGCCGACGACGGCGCCTGATCGCCCTGGGTGGTGCTGCTGCCGCTGTGCTCGTCGCGGGAGGCGTCACGCTCGCGCTGGTCAACCGGCACGACGACCAGACCCCCCCGTCCGGCTCGGGCGGTGGCGCGCCGACCTCCCGGCCGGCCGCGTTCGCCTGCACGTCTCCCCCGCCACCGTCGGCGACCCCGGTCGTGGCGGTGTCACCGCCACCCGGCGTGAAGTACGGGCTACGCGAGGGTTGGACCTGGTACGACGACCCGAGCGGGTTCCGGATCGCCGCGCCGGTGGGGTGGGCACGCTGGACCGAGGGCTCGGTGACCTGCTTCCGGAGATCCGGCGGGACCCGGGTGCTCAGCGTCGAGGCGGGGCCGGCCCGCCCCGATCCGGTGGCCCACTGGGAGGCCGAGGAGGATCGGCTGACCGCCAACGCGGCGCTGCCGGACTATCGCAAGGTGGACATCTCCGCGATGGACATCTTCGAGGGCGGCGCGGTGTGGGAGTGCGGCTGGCAGAACGCCCTCGGCGTTGCGGTGCACAGCTTCCGCTTGCTCGCCAACACCTCGGCCGACCGCTCCTACACCGTCTCGTGGTTGACAGAAGAGTTCGACTGGCAGGTCAACGCGGCATACTTGCCGATGATCCGGCAGAGCTTCACCCCCACCCTGTAACGCGGTCCGATGTGGACCGTCCGGGTGATGCCCCTGCGACGCCGACGCTTACTACAGTGGCGTAGTTTTGGGCGCTCAAGATCCCTGGGGAGGGTGAGCCGAGATGATGGGACCGCAACACGCGCTGTCCGGCGCGGCGGTGTGGCTGGCTGGCTCCTGGGCACTGGAGCAGTTCGCCGACTACCACCAGTCGCCGCTCGCGTTGGCGGTGGGCACCGCGGTGTGCGCCGGCGGCGCGCTCTTTCCCGACCTCGACATGTCGGGCAAGGTGACCAAGAACCAGGGTGGGGCCACCGTGGCCCGTACCTTCGGAGTCTTCTCGCTCTTCGCCGCCGAGGTGATGGAGAAGATCTCCCTCGGGGTCTACTACGCCACGAAGCTCAGCAAGGACCCACGCCGCAACAACGGGCACCGGACGCTCACCCACACGCTGCCGTTCACCGTGCTGGTCGGCTGGGGCACCACCGCCCTCTGCGCCGCGTACGGCAAGTGGGCTGTCATCACCATCCTGTTCTTCATGTTCGGCCTGGCGCTGCGCGGGCTGTTCGACGAGTGGGCCGAACGGGCCGGCTGGGTGATCATCACTCTCGCGTCGGCCGGGGCCGCCTGGTTCACCTTCGCCAACCTGCCGGGCGGACGCGGCTATCCACTGATCGGCACCGCGCTCGGCGTGGGCTGCTTCGTGCACATCCTCGGCGACATGATCACCAGAGCCGGCGTGCCGATCCTCTGGCCGATCCCCATCAAGCGCCGCATGTGGATGATGATCGGCCTGCCGAACAGCATCGCCCTGCGCGTCGGCAGCAAGGCCGAAGTGGTCGGAATGCGCATCGCACTGACCGTCGTCTCCGCGCTCGCCACCGTCGGCCTGATCGCGCCCTCGGTGCTGAGCCGATTCGACATCGACATATGACCGATCCGGTGCCTGTGCCGGCGCCGGTGCCGGTGCCGGTGACTGTGCCGGCTGGCACGGCCGGCGACCATCTGCCGGTCCCACCCGACGCGGACGACGGCGTACCGGAGTTCTGCCGCGCCCTCGGGCTGCCCGGCCTCGCCGACGTGCACGTGCACTTCCTGCCACCACGCCTGCTGCGTCGGGTGTGGGCCTACTTCGACGCCGCCGGACCTCTGGTCGGCACCGAATGGCCGATCCTCTACCGCTGGAGCGACGCCGACCGGGTCGCGCACCTGCGCCGGCTCGGAGTGCGGGCGTTCAGCGCCCTGGCGTACGCACACCGACCGGGCATGGCGGCGGAACTCAACCGCTGGACGCTGGACTTTGCCCGCGACACCCCCGGATGCCTGGCCTCGGCCACCTTCTACCCCGAGCCGGACGCCCCCGAATACGTCGAGGCAGCCCTCGCCGAAGGCGCCCAGGTGTTCAAGCTGCACCTACAGGTCGGTGGCTTCGCGCCAACCGATCCGGCGCTGGACCCGGTGTGGGGGATGTTGTCCGACGCGGGTGTGCCGGTGGTGGTGCACGCCGGGCACGCCCCGGTGGGGACCTCCCACACCGGCCCTGAACCGTTCGCCGCCCTCCTCGCCCGCCACCCTCGACTGACCGCCGTGGTGGCGCACATGGGAGCACCGGACTACCAGGCATTCCTGGACCTCGCCGAGACGTACGAGCGGGTTCGACTGGACACCACAATGGTGTTCACGCCCTACTTCGACCAGTTCGTTCCCTACCCCGCCGAGGAGTTGCCCCGGTTACGCGAGTTGGGGCTGGCCGGCAAGGTGCTGCTGGGTAGCGACTTTCCGAACATCCCGTACCCGTACGCCGACCAGGTGACCGGGCTCGCCCGACTGGACCTGGGCGACGACTGGCTACGCGCCGTCTGCTGGAACAGCGCCGCCACCCTGTTCAACCTGCCCTGACCCTCGCCCGCCGCGCCCCGCACCCCGCACCCCGCACCCCGCACCCCGCACCCCGCACCCCGCACCCCGCACCCCGCACCCAAGATCGTGCTCGATCCTTGATGTAGTGGCCTCCACGACAATCCAAGGGACTACATCCAGGATCGAGCACGATCTTGCCGCCGCACCGCCCGCCCACCCCCTTGACCGGTGGCCAAGATCCGCGCAACTACCCGGAAGTTGCCGCCTCCGGCGAATGTGAGGCAGCAACATCCCCGATGTTGCGCGGATCTTGGCCGCGACCGCCCTGCGCGACTTACCGATCGACAGCGGCACGGCGCGGACCGGCGGGGCTCCGCGCGTCCCTGAATTCTTTTCGACATCGGCTATTGACGTCGCCGTAACAGGTGGCCTAGCGTCCTGTCGAACCGCTTCGTCGAAACGCTTCGACGAAGTTCGGGAGCGGTCCCACCCCAGGCCGGAGGAGGTGCGCGGTGGCCACCATGCACGACGTCGCCCGCCTCGCACAGGTCTCGGTGAGCACCGTCTCGTACGTGCTCACCGGCACCCGGCCGATCTCGCAGGCCACCCGTAACAAGGTGCTCGCCGCGATGGCGCAGCTCGACTACCAGCCCAACGCGATGGCCCGCGGGTTGGCCAGTCGCCGCAGCCGGATCCTCGGCCTGCTGATGCCGATGGACGAGCGTGGCCTGGGCGCCACCGAGACCGCGTTCGTCACCGGTGCCGCCGCCGCGGCCAGCGTCGCCGGCTACCACCTGGTGCTCTCGCCGGTCGGTGGGGGCAACCTCGACGACCTGCGTCGGCTGGCCAGTCAGCGGATGCTCGACGGGGTCGTGCTGATGGAGGTTCAGCTGGCTGACGAGCGGGTCACTGTGCTCCAGGAGGCGGGGGTGCCGCTGGTGCTGATCGGCCGCACGGGCGACACCAGCACGCTCTCCTACGTCGACATCGACTTCGACCAGACCGTCCGGGAGGCCGTCGCGCACCTGGTCGGGCTCGGGCATCGGCGCATCGTCTACGTCAACCACTCGGCCGCGACGTTGGCCAGCGGTTACGGGCCGGCGTTGCGTACCCGTGACGCCTTCACCGCGGCGATGACCGGGCACGGCCTGGAGCCGGTGATGATCGCGGCCGAGGACAGCGCCGCCGGCGGGCGGGCCGCCCTGGCCGCCGCGTTCGCGCAGGCCCCGGAGCTGACGGCGGTGTTGGCGATGAACGAGACGGCGATCTTCGGCATTCTCGGCGAGCTGACCGGCCGCGGGTTGTCAGTGCCCGACGACGTCTCTGTCGTCTCGATGGTCACCTCGCCGCAGGTCGCCGAGCTGGCCACCCCGGCGTTGACCGCTATGACGTCACCCGGTTCGGCGCTCGGCCGGATCGCGATCGAGGCGCTGACGCGCCAGCTGGATGGCCCCGCTGACCTTCGTCACCAGCAACTGCTGCCGTGCGCGTTGGAGGTCCGTGGGTCGACCGCCGTGCCCCGAAGCCACCAGCTGATGGGGGCCGATCAGTAAATGGCCCGCCGCCGCGCTGCAACGCGACGACGGGCCCCGTGAAGTACCGGCTAGATACTCAACGAGGAGGATGCTAATGCAGCGATTCCACCGGCTCGTCGCCGCGATCGCCCTGGCGGCGATGGCGACGACCACCGTGGCCGCGTGCGGCGGTGGTGACAGCGGGGACGACAGTGACGCCAAGACCCTCAAGCTCTGGCACTACGAGAGCGAGAACAGCGCCATGGGGGTCGGCTGGGACCGGGCGATCGAGATCTTCAAGTCCGAGCACCCGGGCGTGGAGGTGCGCTTCGAGCGCAAGGCGTTCGAGCAGATCCAGCAGAACGCCGGCATGATCATCAACTCGTCCGAGGGCCCGGACATCATGGAGTACAACAAGGGCAACGCGACCGCCGGGCTGCTCTCCTCCCAGGGCCTGCTTGCCGACCTGAGCAGCGAGGCCGACAAGCGCGGCTGGGCCGGCAAGCTCAGCCCCAGCCTGCAGACCACCGCCCGGTACAGCGACAAGGGCGTGATGGGCTCCGGCAAGTGGTTCGGTGTGCCGAACTACGGCGAGTACGTCACCGTCTACTACAACAAGGACCTGTTCGAGAGCAACGGCGTCAAGGTTCCGACCTCGATGGCGGAGATGACCGCCGCGATGGACACCTTCGTCGGCAAGGGCATCACCCCGCTGGGCATGGCGGGCGCCGAGTACCCGGCCGGGCAGCTCTTCTACCAGCTCGCCCTCTCCAAGGGCGACCGGCAGTTCGTCGACAACTACCAGCTTTACAAGAACCCGGTCGACTTCAAGGCCGACCCGCTCAAGTACGGCGCGGACACCTTCGCCCAGTGGGTGCAGAAGGGCTACGTCGCGAAGAACTCGGCAAGCCTCAAGGCCGAGGACATGGGCACCGCCTTCATCGGCGGCAAGGTTCCGATGATCGTCTCGGGTAGCTGGTGGTACGGCCGGTTCAAGACCGAGATGAAGGCCAACTGGGACACCTTCCTCTTCCCCGGCAACACCCTGCAGGCCGGCTCCTCCGGCAACCTCTGGGTCGTCCCGGAGAACAGCAAGGCCAAGAGCCTGGCGTACGACTTCATCGACATCACCCTGCGTCCGGAGATCCAGGACCTGATCGGCAACAACGGTGGTGTTCCGGTCGCCGCTGACGCGTCGAAGATCAGCGACCCGAAGGACCGCAAGCTGATCGAGGACTTCAACACGGTCAGCAAGTCCGACGGGCTCGCCTTCTACCCGGACTGGCCGGTCCCCGGCTACTACGACGTGCTGGTCTCCGGCTTCCAGGGTCTGATCAACGGCTCGAAGTCGCCCGACCAGGTTCTCGACACGATCGCCAAGCCGTACGCCGATGGCGTCAAGGAGATCACCGGCAAGTGACACGGCGAGCGGCGGGCGCGACCGGCACGACCGGTGCGCGCCCGCCCGCCCCGCCGGGAAGGATCTTCCATGGCAGTCTCCGAGACGGTCGCCGCCACACCGCCGGCCGCGACCCCCACCCCGCCCGCGCCCAGCCGCAGACGCCGCGGCCGCAACGCGGCGTACTGGCTCTACCTGCTCCCCGGAGCGGTGCTCTTTCTCCTGGTCATCGGCGCGCCGCTGGTCGGCACCCTCTACCTGTCGCTGACCAAGTGGTCCGGCATCGGCGACCCCCGGTGGGTCGGCCTGGACAACTACCGGCAGTTGCTCCAGGACGACGTGTTCTGGGCGTCGTTCCGCAACACCGTCTGGATGCTCGTCGCGATGGTGGTGGTGCCCACGGTGCTGGGGCTGCTGCTCGCCGCGGTGCTCTTCGACGTCGTCGGCCGCCGGTTCAAGCCCCGCACCGCCGCCGCGCTACGGGCCGCGTTCTACCTCCCGCAGGTGCTGCCCGTCGTGGTGGCCGGCATCGTCTGGGGCTGGATCCTGCGCCCCGACGGCGCGTTCAACAGCCTTCTCGACGTGGTCGGTCTCGGCGCGTTACGCCATGACTGGCTCGGGGACCCGGGCACCGCCCTGCCGGCCGTGATGGCCGTGATGATCTGGGTGCAGATCGGCTACCCGGTGGTCGTCTTCATGGCGGCGTTGCAGCGGGTCGACCCCGAGCTGTACGAGGCGGCCGAGGTCGACGGCGCGAACTGGCTGCACCGGTTCCGGGCGATCACCCTTCCGCAGATCCGGCCGGAGACCTTCGTGGTGGCCCTGACCTGCACCATCGCCGCGTTGAAGGTGTTCGGGCCGATCTTCGCGCTGACCCGGGGTGGTCCGGACAACGCGACGAACGTGCCGAGCTACTTCGCCTATTACACGTTCTTCAAGAAGCTGCAGGTTGGCTACGGCTCCGCGATCTCCACGGTGCTGACACTGATCATCGTGGTGGTGGCCGGGGTCTTCATCTGGATGCAGGCCCGCAGCGAGCGCCGGGACCGGGGGTTCTGACATGGCCGTCACGCTCACACCGAGCCCGGCGGCGGTGACGCCGGCCCGGCCCGTACGCGATCGACACCACCGTGGCGTCAGCCGCTGGGTGGTGCTCGCCCTGGTCACCCTCGGCGCGCTCGTGATGCTGGTGCCGTTCGCGTTCATGCTGCTCAACGCGTTCAAGTCGCCCGGCGACTACTCGTCGGGCGGCCCGCTGAGCTGGCCGACGGAGTTCTACACCAAGGGTCTGCGCACGTACTGGACCGCTGTCAACTTCCCGCTGAAGTTCTGGAACTCGGCGGTCATCGCCGGCTCGGTGGCAGTGCTCGGCGTCGCCGTGTCACTGCTCAACGCGTACGCGCTGGGCATCGGCCGGGTCCGGGGCCGGCTGTGGATCGTGGGTCTCTTCCTGCTGGCCAACATGCTGCCGCAGGAGGCGCTGATCTACCCGCTGTACTACGCGGCGAAGCAGGTCGGCCTCTACAACACCCAGCTCTCGGTGATCATCATCTTCACCGTGATCCAGAGCGCGTTCGGCACGTACCTGCTCGCCTCGGTGATGGGCACGTTCCCGCGCTCGCTGCTGGAGGCCGCCGCGCTGGACGGCGCCGGCAAGTGGACGGTGCTGTGGCGGGTGGTCTTCCCCAACCTGCGGCCCACCCTCGCGGTGCTGCTCATCTTCTTCTTCATCTGGACGTGGAACGAGTTCCTCATCCCGCTGGTCATGCTGATCGACAACCAGACGCAGACCATTCCGGTCGCGCTCGCGTCGTTGCAGGGCGACCGGCTGATGGACGCTCCGACCACCAACGCCGGCGCGCTGATCAGCCTGGTGCCGGCCATCCTCTTCTTCCTCATCTTCCAGCGCACTCTGGCGCGCGGCATCACGGCAGGAGCCGAGAAGTGAAGTTCACCGACGGGTACTGGCAGCTGCGCCCCGGCGTCAGCGTCCTGCGCCCCGGCATCGTGGAGTCGGTCGAGCCGGACGAGCGCGGCTTCACCGTCTTCGCACCGACCGGTCAGATCACCGGCCGCGGCGACACCCTCAACCGCCCCCTGGTCACCGTCCGGTTCTTCTCCCCCGCCCCCGGTGTCATCGGCGTGACCATCGCCCACCACACCGGAGGGTTGCCCCGCGAGCCGCACTTCGGGCTGAGCACCGACGACACGCACCCGGTCACCGTCGACGTCACCGGGCTCAGCGCGACACTGACGACCGGCGAGCTGACCGCGCGGGTCGCGCTCATCGACGGGTGGCGGGTCGACTTCCTGCACGGCGACCGGTTGGTCACCGCGTCCACCGCACGCAGCATCGGCGTCGTCACCGACGCCGAGGGCCGCCGGCACGTACACGAACGGCTCGCCCTCGGTGTCGGCGAGACGGTGTACGGGTTGGGCGAGCGCTTCGGCCCGTTCGTGAAGAACGGGCAGACCGTCGACATCTGGAACGCCGACGGAGGCACCGCCAGCGAGCAGGCGTACAAGAACGTGCCGTTCTACCTGAGCAGCGCCGGCTACGGGGTCTTCGTCGACCACCCGGAGCACGTGTCGTTCGAGGTCGGCTCCGAGGTCGTCGCTCAGACCCAGTTCAGCGTCGAGGGCCAGTCGCTCACCTACTACGTCATCGACGGACCCCACCCGAAGGACGTGCTGCGCCGCTACACCGCCCTCACCGGCCGTCCGGCCCGGATCCCCGCCTGGTCGTACGGCCTCTGGTTGTCGACCTCGTTCACCACCTCGTACGACGAGAAGACGGTGACCGAGTTCGTCGACGGGATGGCCGAGCGGGGTCTGCCGCTGTCGGTGTTCCACTTCGACTGTTTCTGGATGCGTCAGTTCCACTGGGTCGACTTCATCTGGGACCCGGCGACCTTCCCCGACCCGGAGGGGATGCTGCGCCGGCTGCACGAGCGCGACCTGAAGGTGTGCGTCTGGATCAACCCGTACATCGCGCAGCGCTCGTACCTCTTCGAGGAGGGCCGCGAGGCCGGTTACCTGGTCCGCAACCCGGACGGTTCGGTCTGGCAGTGGGACAAGTGGCAGGCCGGTATGGCGCTCGTCGACTTCACCAACCCGGACGCGGTCCGCTGGTTCACCGGCAAACTCAAGGCCCTGCTGGACATGGGCGTCGACTGCTTCAAGACCGACTTCGGTGAGCGCATCCCGACCGACGTGGTGTGGCACGACGGCTCGGACCCGCAGCGGATGCACAACTACTACTCGTACCTCTACAACAAGGCCGTCTTCGAGCTGCTGGAGACCGAGCGCGGCGAGGGCGAGGCGGTGCTGTTCGCCCGCTCGGCCACCGCCGGCGGGCAGCAGTTTCCCGTGCACTGGGGCGGCGACTGCGAGTCGACGTTCGGCGCGATGGCCGAGTCGCTGCGCGGCGGGTTGTCCCTGGCGGCCTCCGGCTTCGGCTACTGGAGCCACGACATCGGCGGCTTCGAGGGCACTCCCGACCCGGCGGTGTTCAAGCGGTGGGTCGCCTTCGGGCTGCTCTCCTCTCATTCCCGGCTGCACGGGTCCGGCTCGTACCGGGTGCCGTGGGCGTACGACGAGGAGTCCGTGGACGTGCTACGGCACTTCACCCACCTCAAGCTCGGCCTGATGCCGTACCTGGCAGCCGCCGCCCAGGAGGCGCACCGCGACGGGACGCCGGTGATGCGCCCGATGTTCCTGGAGTTCCCGGACGACCCGGCGACGACACACCTGGACCGGCAGTACATGCTCGGCCCGGACGTGCTGGTCGCCCCGGTGCTCAGCGCCGACGGCGACGTCACGTACTACGTACCCGCCGGCACCTGGACGCACCTGGTCACCGGCGCGCAGGTCACCGGCCCGGCCTGGCTGACCGAGAAGCACTGCTTCGACAGCCTGCCGGTGCTGGCCCGACCGGGCGCGGTCATCCCGTTCGGCTCGCGCACCGACCGACCGGACTACGAGTGGGCCGACGATGTGCGGCTGCGGGTGTACGCACCGGCCGAGGGGCAGCGGACCCGGGTACGGGTACCGTCACCCGGCAACGGGCCGGGCGCCGAGTTCGACGTGCGCTACGAGGGTGGGACGGTCAGCGCCGAACTGGTGGCCGGCACCTCGACGGGCTACATCTGCGAGATCCAGGGGACGGAACGATGACGCAACACCACTTCCCGGAGAGCTTCGTCTGGGGCTCGGCGACGGCCGCGTACCAGATCGAGGGCGCGGCGACCGAGGACGGGCGCGGACCGTCCATCTGGGACACCTACAGCCACACACCGGGTCGAACCCTCAACGGTGACACCGGTGACGTGGCCGCCGACCACTACCACCGGTGGGCCGACGACCTCGGGCACATCGCCGACCTGGGGCTCGGTGCGTACCGGTTCTCCATCTCCTGGCCCCGGGTGCAGCCGGGCGGCTCGGGCCGGTTCAACCAGGCCGGCATCGACTTCTACTCGCGGCTGGTGGACGGGCTGCTGGAGCGGGGCGTCCGCCCGGTCGCCACCATGTACCACTGGGACCTGCCGCAGGAGTTGGAGGACGCCGGTGGGTGGGCGGCGCGGGAGACCGCGTTGCGCTTCCAGGAGTACGCGGCGGGCATCGTCGGTGCGCTGGGCGACCGGGTGCACACCTGGACGACGCTCAACGAGCCGTGGTGCTCCGCGTACCTGGGCTACGCCTCCGGCGTACACGCGCCGGGTCGGACCGAGCCGGCGGCGGCGCTGGCCGCGGTGCACCACCTCAACCTCGCGCACGGGCTGGCCGGTCGGGTGGTCCGCGAGCTGGCCCCCTCCGCCGAGCTGTCGGTGACCCTGAACCTGCACGTCATCCGGGGTGCGTCAGACTCGGCCGCCGACCAGGACGCGGTCCGGCGGATCGACGCGTTGGCGAACCGGGCGTTCCTCGGCCCGATGCTGGACGGGGAGTACCCGGCCGACCTGCTGGCCGACACCGCTTCCGTCACCGACTGGTCGTTCGTGCGCGAGGGCGACGAGAAGCTGATCGCGGTGCCGCTGGACGTGCTCGGGGTCAACTACTACTCCAGCACCCTGGTCCGGGCGTGGGACGGGGTGTCGGCCCGCTCCGACGCCGACGGGCACGGCGCGTCGACCTCGACGCCGTGGGTCGCCGCGGAAAACGTCGACTTCCTGCCGCAGCCCGGCCCGTACACGGCGATGGGTTGGAACATCGACCCGCCGGCGCTGACCGAGCTGCTGCTGCGCCTCCAGCGCGAGTACCCCCACCAGCCCATGATGATCACCGAGAACGGCGCGGCGTTCGACGATGTGGTGTCGGCCGACGGCCGGATCCACGACGACCGGCGGATCGACTACCTGCGTCGGCACATCGGCGCGATGGCCGACGCCCGCGCGCAGGGCGCGGATGTGCGCGGCTACTTCGTCTGGTCGTTGCTGGACAACTTCGAGTGGGGCTACGGCTACGACCGTCGCTTCGGCATCATCCGGGTCGACTACGACACCCAGGTACGCACCTGGAAGGACAGCGCCCACTGGTACCAGCGTCTCGCCGCCACCGGCGAGCTGGACCAGGCGGCGGAGTAGGCACCGCCGGGCAGCTCCGCAAGGAGGCTGCCCGGCAACCCGCCCACCCTCACGCGATCTTGCACTTTCTGCACCGACATGCGGGGCATCCCACGCGTATCGGCGACAGAAACTGCAAGATCGGCGCGGTCCTAGACCCCGACGCGCTGCGGCGGGACGGTGAGCCCGTATATCTCCATCAGCTCCGGAGTGTCGACCCGGCTGCCGTCGGCCACCGAGTCGCAGGCGATGTCGACGATCTGGTCCTTGTGCGCCAACAGGTACGGCCGAGCACCGACGTCGGCGCTGGCCAGGGTCGCGATGCCGGGCCAGTGCCGGCGGCCGAACAGCATCGGGTAGCCGCGCAGACCGTCGTAGGTGGCGCAGACCAGCACGTCCGGGTACGGCAGCGCGGCCACCCGGCTGACCGCCTCGGCGGTCAGGCCCGGCATGTCGACCGGCACCACCACCACCGCTTCGATCCCCTCGTCGTCCATGGCGGCCAGGCCGGCCCGGATGGACGAGCCGACCCCGGTGCCCCACGCCTTGTTGATCACAACGGTCGCCTTGCCCAGGTCGGCGGTTTCCTGGACCTGCTCGGCGGCAGCGCCCAGGACGACCACGATCTGCTCGCAGCCCGCCTCGGTCATCGTGTCGATCATCTGATTCACCAGCGGCTTGTCGCCCTGGTGCAGCAGCGCCTCGGGACCACCGATCCGTCGTCCCCCGCCTGCGGCGATGATCATTCCTGCGATCCCGTTCAGCTGCGCCCCCTCAAGCATGGGAGCGACCGCGACCGATCCGCCCCCTCCTACGGACACTGCAACGAGGAGCGCCAGCCAGGGGTGGCGGGGCGAAAAGGAGAAATAGCACAACCGTTATACACCGGACCGCAGCCGCTCCGCCCCGCTGCCACCCCTGACGCGTAGGTCGGGAGGGCTCCTGGAACCTACTCCCCGTCACTTGATCATGGCGCGAGCACGGGTCAGGCCGCGTCGGCGTAGCAGTCGACGATGGACAGGTCCAGTGGGAACCGGACCGGCGTCGCACCGAAGAGCAGCGCGGAGGCTCGCTCGCCCGACCGGTTGACAGCCTCGGCGACCGCGTCCGCCTGATCGGCCGGCGCGTGCACGACCACCTCGTCGTGCTGGAAGAAGACCAGCTCGGCGTCGGTGCCGGACAGCTCCGTCCGCAGCGTGGCCAGCAACGTGGAGGCCCACTCCGCCGCCGTGGCCTGGATGACGAAGTTGCGGGTGAAACGGCCCCGGGACCGGGCGGCACGCGCCCGCGGACTGTGCGGATCACCCGCCCGCTCCGGGTCGGCGGGCTCCTCGTCGAGATCACCGAACCCGACCGAGCCGGGCGGACACGTCCGCCCCAGCCACGACCGCACCAGCCCACCCGTCTCACCGGTACGCGCCGCCGCCTCGACGTAGCCGAACGCCGTCGGGTAACTGCGCTTCAGCACCGCCAACGCGGGCACCGCGGCCCCGCCGGTCTGCCCGTACATCGCGCCGAGCAGGGCCACCTTGGCCTTGGCCCGGTCACCGCCGAACGAGTCCCGGGCCAGGGCCGCGTAGAGGTCGCCGGCACCACCCGCCGCCGCCAACCGCGCGTCGCCGGAGACCGCGGCCAGCACCCGGGGCTCCAACTGGCCGGCGTCGGCGACCACCAGCCGCCAGCCCGGATCGGCCACCACCGCCCGTCGGATCACCTTGGGAATCTGCAACGCGCCACCGCCCCGGGTGGCCCACCGGCCGGAGACGACCCCGGCCGGCACGTACTCCGGTTGGAACCGGCCTCCACGGGCCCACTGATCGAGCCAGGACCAGCCGTGCGCCGTCCAGATCCGGTACAGCTCCTTGTATTCCAGCACCAGCGGCACCGCCGGATGGTCCACCCCGCGCAGCACCCAGGCCCGGGTGTTGGGCAGCTCCACCCCGGCCCGAGCGAACGCCTTCAGCAGCTCCGCCGGGGAGTCGGTGTGCAGGCCGCGTACGCCGAGCGCGTCGGCGATCCGGGCGGCCAGCTCGGCGAGTCGGCGTGGCGGACCACCGACCGGGGACGCCTCCCCGAGCAGCTCGTGCAGGATCTCGTTGTGCACGTCGGCCCGCCAGGGCAGCCCGACGACACCCATCTCCGCCGCGATCAGCGCGCCGGCCGACTCCGCGGCCACCAGCAACCGGAACCGGCCGGGGTGCTCCGTCGCGGCGACGCGGGTGAGCTGGTCGGCGTACACCTGGGTCAGTGCCTCGATGCCCGGGCCCGGCGGACCGGGCAGGGTGTCGAAGAGCGCGCCCTGCCCGTGCCCGGGTGGCGCTGCGGCGCGCGGCGGCGGGTCGGGCGGCACCGCCGCGCCGGTCAGCCGGGCCCAGGCGGCGGCCAGCGAGCGGGGCTCACCCCAACGGCCCACGTGCCCGAGCAGCAACGCCTCGGTCAACTCCACGTCGTGACACCGATCGACCCGGACGCCGGCGCGCAGCAGCGTCGGGTAGAGCGCCGTGGCGGTCGACCAGACCCAGCGCGGGTGCTCGGCGGCCTCGCGGGCGGCGACCGCGGCGACCAGATCGGTGACGACCTCGGGTCGGCCGGTCGGCCGGCCGGTGGCGTCCAGCGGGCACAGCACTCCCCCACCCCGCTCGTCGGACACCACCGCCACCAGCACGAACGTGATTCTGCCTCTCCCGTCCGACAGGAACGGAGGCGCACCTCACCGTCGTCGGGCCGGTGGGCTGTCGGGGCCGGTCGGTAGCGTGATCAGGTGCCTCCGCAGATCCCGCATCCCGATCCCGGCACCCCCGACGCCCGCGGTCCGATGCGCTACCTCTGGTGGCTCGTCCGCTGCCAACCCTGGCGAGTGCTGCGCGGCAGCCTGATCGGCACGGCCTGGATGATCGGGCTCTCGGCCCGGCCCTACCTGATCGCCCGCGCCGTCGACGACGGGCTGCGCGAACGCGACACCCAGGCCCTGGCGCTCTGGGTAGCGGCGATCGTCGTCGCGGGCGTGGCCCTGTCCTACCTGGGCATCATGCGGCACCGCACGATGACCTTCATCCGGGAGGACGCCAAGGCCCGCTCGGCGGAGGTTCTGCTGCGCCACCTGTCCCGCATCGGCGCGGTGCTGCCCCGCCGGGTCGGGGCCGGCGAGGTGTCCACCATCGGCGGCTCCGACATCGACTGGACGGCGCAGGTGCTGACGCTGACCGGGCCCGGCGTCGGCGCTGTCATCGCCTACGGGGTGATCGCCGTGGTGCTCTGGTCGGTCTCCCCGATGCTCGCGCTCTGCGTGCTGGTGGGGGTGCCGGTGGTCGGTCTGATCGTGGGGCCGCTGCTGCGCCGCCTGGAGCAGGTCGAATCGGTCTACCGCCGGCAACAGGGCGCGCTCACCGCCCGATCCGGTGACATCGTCGCCGGGCTGCGGGTGCTCGCCGGGGTGGGCGGCCGGGACCTGTTCGCCCGGCGGTACGCGGCCCGGTCCCAGGAGCTACGCGCCGAGGGCTACCGGGTCGGCGCGGTCAACAGCTGGATCGACGCGGCGACGGTTGCCATCCCCGGGTTGTTCCTGGCGGCGGTGGTGTGGCTGACGGCCCGGATGGCGGTGACCGGCGACGTCACGATCGGCGAGTTGGTCGCCGTCTACGGCTACGTGGCGACCCTGATCGTGCCGGTCTGGTTTCTGCTGGAGGGCAGTTACCAGCTCATTCGCGGCCGGGTCGCCGCCCGACGGATCGCCGACCTGCTCAACGTGACACCGGACGACGTCGGTGGCCCGGGCCGCCGGTGGCCGGGCGCCGTGCCCGAGGCACGCCGGCCGGACGACCTGGCCGGGCCGGACGACCCGGCCGACCTGCACGACCCGGTGACCGGCCTGACCGTGCGCGCCGGCCACCTGACCGGGGTGGCGGCGGACGACCCGGCGGCGGCCGTGGCGTTGGCCGACCGGCTCGGCCGGTACGTGGCCAGCGACGTCACCTGGGGCGGCGTGCCGCTGCGCGAGGTCGCCCTGGACGAGGTCCGCGCGCGGATCCTCGTCGCCGACCACGACTCCTACCTCTTCGCCGGCACCCTGCGCGACATCCTGCGAGCCGGGGCCGACGACGATGACGAACGGATCGGCGCGGCCCTGCGGACCGCATCGGCGCAGGATGTCGTCGACGCCCTGCCCGCCGGGCTGGACACCCCGATCGACGCCCGAGGCCGGACGCTCTCCGGCGGTCAACGCCAACGCCTGCGCCTGGCCCGGGCGTTGAGCAGCGAACCGGAGGTGCTGATCCTCGTCGACCCGACGTCGGCGGTGGACGCGCACACCGAGGCGCGGATCGCCGAGCGGCTGCGGGTCGCGCGGGCCGGGCGGACCACAGTGGTGATCGCCACGTCGCCGCTGCTGCTCGGCCGGGCCGACGTGGTCGCGCTTCTGAGCGCCGGCCGGGTCACCGCCACCGGCAGCCACGCCGACCTGCTCGACGACGACCCGGCCTACCGGCACCTGGTGGCCCGCGGCAGCGAGGAGGCGTACCGGTGAGCCGGCTGCCGGTCGCCGACCGTGGCACCGTACGCCGCGCCCTGTGGGACATGATCAGCCGACACCGGCGCGCCGTCGGGGTCGTGCTGGCGCTGCACAGCGCCGCCGCGGTCGCCGGGCTCGCCCCGCCGTGGCTGTTGGGCACCATCGTCGACCGGGTCACCGCGGGCGCGGGCGTGGCGACAGTGGACCGGCTGGCACTGGCCATCGCCGGCTGTGTCGTGGTCAGCGCCCTGCTCTCCCGGTACGCCCAGTACGCCGGCCACCGCTTCGGCGAACGGGCCGTCGCCGAGCTGCGCGAGGAGTTCGTCTCCCGGACTCTCGGGCTGCCCGTCTCGGTCGTCGAGCGTGCCGGCTCCGGGGACCTGGCCACCCGCAGCTCGGTCGACGTGTCGACGGTCGGCACCACCGTCCGGGACGTGGTGCCCACGATGGTCATCGCCACTGTGCAGTTGACGTTGCTGTTCGGGGCCGTCTTCCTGCTGCATCCGCTGCTCGGGTTGGCCGCGCTGGCCGGGCTCCCGTCGATCGTGGCGGTGACCCGCTGGTACCTGCGCCGGGCCAGCTCCGCGTACCTCACCGAGGGCGCTGCGGCAGCCGAGCTGACCGAGACGCTGACCACCACCGCCGAGGGCGCGCGCACAGTGGAGGCGCTGCGGCTGGCCGACGACCGGATCCGGCACGGCACCACCCGCGTCACAGCGGTGTGGCGGGCCCGTCGGGCGACCCTCGCGCTGCGTACCGTGTTCTTCTCGGTCGTCGAGGCCAGCTATCCGCTGCCGGTCGCCATGGTCCTGCTCGTCGGGGGCTACCTGCTCTCCCGGGACATGGTGTCGCTCGGCGCGGTGGTCGCCGCCGCGCTCTACCTGCAACAGGCGATCGACCCGTTGGACCGGCTGTTGCAGTGGACCGAGCAGGCACAGCGCGGCTTCGCGTCGTACGCGCGACTGCTCGGCGTGGGCATGGTCCCGCCGGAAGCACCCGGCACGAACGCCTCGTCACGGGGTGAGCGGCTGGTCGTCAGTGGCGCCCGGTTCTCCTACTCCGACGGGCCGGACGTGCTGCACGGCATCGACCTGGAGGTGCAGCCCGGTGAACGGCTGGCCGTCGTCGGCCCGTCCGGCGCCGGCAAGTCCACCCTGGCCCGGCTGCTGGCCGGGATCGACGCGCCACGCCACGGCGTCGTCACCATCGGCGGCTGCCCGATCACCGACCTCGACCCGGCCGAGCGACGCCGCCGGATCGCCCTGGTCACCCAGGAGCACCACGTCTTCATCGGCTCAGTACGCGACAACCTCTCCTTCGCCGCGCCCGACGCCACCGACGAGGAGATGCGCGCCGCGCTGCTCACGGTGGGCGCCGAGTGGTTCGCCGAGCTCCCCGACGACCTGGACACCCAGCTCGGCGACGGGGCCCGTCAACTCGGTGCGGCCGAGGCCCAACAGCTCGCGCTGGCCCGGTTGGTGCTCGCCGACCCGCACACGCTGATCCTGGACGAGGCGACCGCCGCGCTCGACCCGTCCACCGCCCGCCGGACCGAACGCGCTCTGGCCGCCGTGCTGGTCGGGCGGACCGTCATCGCGATCGCGCACCGACTCAACACCGCGCACGACGCCGACCGGGTCGCCGTGCTCGCCGACGGTCGGATCACCGAGATCGGCAGCCACGACGAACTGGTCGCGGCCGGCGGGGCATACGCGGCGCTGTGGCGCTCCTGGCATACCCCCGTCGACGAGCGGTGAGGCGTCCTACTTCACCGCTCCGGAGGTGAGGCCGGCCTGGATCTGACGCTGGAAGACCGCGTACACGATGATCATCGGGAGGATGGCGATGGTCAGCGCGGCGAACAGCCCGGACCAGTCCGCCTCGTAGCCGGCGTTCACCGAGATGTCGGCGATGCCCTGGGTGAGCACCCACTTGTCCTTGGCGTTGGAGAGCAGCACCAACGGGAGCTGGTACTGCGCCCACTGGCCGATGATGTTGAAGATCGCCACGCTGATCAGGCCCGGCTTCGCCATCGGCATCATCACCTGGAAGAACAGCCGGGTGTGCGAGCAGCCGTCGATCATCCCCGCCTCGGCCACCGACGACGGTAGCGTCTTGAAGAACGCGGCCAGGAAGAACACGGTGAACGGCAACGAGTACGCCGAGTAGACCAGGATCACGCCGGTGTGGGTGTCGAGCAGCCCGAGGTTCTTCACGACGAAGAAGAGCGGCACCAGGGCCAGGAAGACCGGGAAGGCCAACCCGGAGACGAACAGGTAGTAGACCGCCCGGTTGCCCCAGAACTTGTAACGGGCCAGCACGTACGCGGCCATCGAGCCGAGCAGCATGGTGAGGAACGTGCTGCACGACACCACGATCACGCTGTTGATGAAGTAACGGCCGACGTGTGCCTTGGTCCAGGCCCGCCCGAAGTTCTCCCACCGCAGCTCGGCCGGGAGCGTCCACGGGCTGCTGAAGATCTCGCTGGTGTTCTTGAACGCGGCCAGGAAGGTCCAGAGGATCGGCACGATGACGATCACCGCCCACACGGCGAGCGCGACGTGCCCCAGGCCGGCGAAGAGCCGTACCTCCGAGCGAGGGTCCTTGCGGCCCGGCCCGGCGGGGGCGGACGGGTCCCCGGTCTTCGGCGGCAGCGCGGCCGGGGTCGGCGGCAGCGTCGACTGCGGATTCATCAGTACTCCACGCTTTCCCGCTTGGTGAGCCGCAGCGTCAGCGCCGCGAACGTGAGGGTGAGGAAGAACAACGCCACGCCCATCGCCGAGGCGTAGCCGTACTTCGAGTAGACGAACGCGTTGCGGTAGATCTCCATGGCCAGCACGGTGGTGGCGCCGTCCGGGCCGCCACCGTCCACCGAGAGCACCGCCACGATGGCGAACGCGTCGAACGCCGCGATCCCGAGGTACACCCAGGCCACCTGGAGCGTGTCCCACAGCAGCGGCAGGGTGACCCGGAAGAACAGCGTCACCCTCGTCGCCCCGTCCATCTCGGCGGCCTCGTAGATCTCACCGGGGATGGAGGCCATCCCGGCCGAGAAGAGCACCACGTAGAAGCCGACCGCCTGCCAGACCAGCACCGCGAGGATCGACCAGAGGGCCAGGCTCGGCTTGACCAGGAAGAGGATCGGCTCGATGCCGAACTTCATCAACACGCCGTTGATCAGGCCGGACTCGTTCGGCCGGTACACCATCTGGAACAACAC
Source organism: Micromonospora sp. DT15 (assembly GCF_049841475.1). NCBI lineage: Bacteria > Bacillati > Actinomycetota > Actinomycetes > Micromonosporales > Micromonosporaceae > Micromonospora > Micromonospora sp. DT15. The sequence goes on along the minus strand of NZ_JBNCKJ010000012.1, from coordinate 76,897 downwards.
CGCGATGATGGCCACCGCCAGGACCTGGGGGAAGAAGAACACCACCCGGTAGAACTTCGCCCCCCAGACCCCCTGGCGTTGACCACCGCTGCTCTTGCCGCCCACGTTGAGCAGGAAGGAGAAGAACAACGCGATGGCAATGGTGATCAGCGGCAGGGCAAGCAGCAGTACGCCGTGGTGCTGGACCGCCTTCCAGAAGGCCCCGTCGTCGAGCAACCTCTGGTAGTTGTCGAAGCCCACCCACTGCGGGGCGGACAGCCCCCGCCAGTTGGTCATCGAGATCTGGAACGCCTGCGCGTACGGCCAGATCACGAATGTCACGTACAGCGCGACCGGGGCGAACAGGAACCCGATCACGAATGGATACTTGCCGTGCCGCATGACCCTAGCTCCGATCGATCAGCGCTTGAACTTGGTGACGGAGCTGTCCTTCTTGATGGCGTCGGCGCGCTTCTGGATCCGCTCCACGAAGGCGTCGGCGTTGATCCGGCCGAACATCAGCTCATTGGTGGCGGTACGCGCCTCCGTGTCGAGCTCCTTGTACCAGCCGTCGAAGTACAGGTTGAACACGTCCTGACCGGCTGCCTTGAGCGCGGCCTGCGAGCTGGCCACACCGGGCGGGAAGGAGAAGCCCTCCGAGCCGGCGGTGACCACGGTCGGGGCCTTGACCACCTCGGTGAAGCCCTTCGCGCCCGCCTTCGACAGCATCTGACGCATGTACTCCAGGCCACCCTTGGGGTTCTTGCTCTTGGCCGAGACGAAGTAGCCCTCACCGGCGGTGGCGCGCAGCGCGGTGGCTGGCAGCTTGTCCGATGCGGTCAGGCTCGGCACCGGCATGAGCTGGTAGTCGAAGCCGGCCGGGGTGTCCTTCTTCTGCTCGCCCTCCAGCCAGTCACCGCTGGGGTACAGGGCCACCTTGTACTGGTTCTGCCGCAGCTGCACGTCGGTGTGCTTGAGGCCTTCGAAGCTCTTGTCGCTGAACTTCGCCCCGACCTCGGCCCACGCCGCGGCCGCCTGCTTCACGGCGTCCTGCTTCCAGGCGCCGTCCTCCAGGTTGTCGATGTTCTTCAGCACGTCCGTGCCGCCGATCTTGGCGGCCTGGGTGAGGATCACGTTCCACTGGTAGTAGGCCGCGTTCGCACCGGCGTAGCCGTACGGGGTGATGCCCTTGGCCTTGATGTTCGTGAGCAGAGTCATGAACTCTTCCCAGGTCTTCGCCGGCGCCCAGCCATTGTCCTTGAACAGCTTGGCCGAGTACCAGATGCCGAAGACCGTGGAGACGTAGTACAGGACGAACGGCTTGCCGTTGAACGAACCGGCCTCGATGGTGCCCGGCACCACCGTGTCGCGGACCTTCTTGGTCGGGTCGTCGACCGACGGCGCGTCCCACAGCTCGGTGAGGTCCTGGAGCTGACCGTCGGCCACGAGCGCGCCGAAGTCCATCAGCTTCTCGCCCGAGTTGTTCACGAACTCCGGCGGGTTGCCGGAGGCGAAGCGCGGCTGGAGCACAGTGGAGACGGCCTGGGTGGCCTGGTGCTTGACCTCGGCCTTGGGGAACGCCTTCTTGTACAGCGGCTCGTGCACGTCGGTGGCGTACTTCTCGCCGTAGCCACCGTTGAAGATGACCACCTCGATCGCGGCGTCCTCCTTGACGCCCAGCGGGTTCGCCTCGCTCTTGGTTCCGCCGGCGACCTGCTCGTTGTCGCCGTCACTGCCGCTGGTGGCGCAGGCGCCGAGCAGGCCGATGGCCGGAGTGGCGAGCATGCCCACGGCGGCGGCGCGACGCAGCACCGTGCGACGGTCGAGTGCGGCCGGGTGTTCGGGGGTAATCGACATCGTCGTATCTCCTTGTGAAATTCGGGTCATGCGGTACGCCGGAGACGTCCGGCGTACCGCGACTCGAGGGCGAGGTTGTGCTCGTCCCCGCCGGGGACGTTGGCGGAGAGGTAGATAGGGGGTACCTCCCCGGCCTGGTGGAACCGTCGTACGACCTCCGCGGTCAGCAACTGCGCCAGCAGCGCCGTGGTGACCGAGGAGACCGCACAGACCGCGCCGCCGCCCTCGAGCGGCAGCAGTGCATCGCCGTACGGCGCGCCGTTGTCCAGCACGACGTCGGCGAGGTCGGCGAGCCGGTGCCCGGACGGGTGCCGTGGCGCCACCCGCGCGGTGTGCTCGACCGAGGTGACCGCGATCAACGGGTGACCGCGCTCGGTGACCAGCGCCGCCAGCTCGACCACCGAGCCGTTGATGCCGGATTGGGACGCCACCACGAACACGTCGCGCGGCTGGGGCGCCGCGAGCGCGTAGATCTGGTGGGCGATGGAGGGATCACGTTCCAGCTTGGGGTCGGCGAGCACGTCACGCGGGGCGTCACCGTGCATCACCAGGTCCCGTACCGAGAGCCGGTTGGTGGGGACCAACCCGCCGGCCCGGGCGACCAGCTCGGCGGCGAACGCCTCCGAGTGCCCGGCGCCGAACGCCTGGAGCACGCCGCCGTCGCGCAGGCTGTCGGCGATCAGGTCGGCGGCCCGGGTGATCCCGTCGGCCTCCGAGTCGAGCAGCCGGTCGAGCACCGGGCGGACGGCGTCCGCGTACCCCTGGGCGCTGATCATGAGTGGGCTCCCTTCGCTGCCTTGTGCCCGTCGACGGCCTGCGCTGTCCGCCGGAAGGCCGCGTGCGCGCGGTCGTGCGTGCGTTGGGCGACGGCGATGTAGAGCAGGTCGAGCACCACCAGTTGGGGGTGCCGGGCGGAGAGCGCGTCCGGCCGGAAGGTGGTCGCCTGGCTGGCGGTGAGCAGGACGATGTCGGCAAGCTCGGCCAACGGGGAGCGGGGAAAGCCGGTGAGCGCGAGCGTGGTGGCGCCCCGGCTGCCCGCCTCGGCGAGCATCTCGATCGTCTCCCGGGTCTGCCCGGTGTGCGAGATGCCGAGCGCCACGTCCCCCGATCGCAGCAACGCGGCGCTGGCCAGCCCCTCGTGCACGTCGTTCCAGGCCCACGCGGCCACACCGATGCGGTGCAGGCTGAACTGCATCTCCTCACCGACCAGGGCGCTGCCGCTGGCACCGAAGATGTTCACCCTGCTGGCGCCGGCGATCGCCACCGCGGCCCGCTCGACCTCGGCGAGATCGAGAAGGGTGGCCGTGTCATGCATGGCCCGGGTGTCGGCCGCCATGATCTGGTCGAGCACGCGGGCGAGCGGGTCGCTCGGTTGGATCTCGCGTCCAATGTCGACTGTCCAACCGGCAGAGCGGGCCCGACCGGTCTCGGAGGCGATGCCCAGTCGCAGGTCGGCGTACCCCTCGAAGCCCATCGCCCGGCAGAACCGGGTGATGGTCGCCGGTGAGGTGCCGCTGCGCTCGGCCAGTTCGACGATCGTCGAGCGGGCGGCGGCCTCCGGGTCGCTGAGCACGTGCTCGGCGACGCGGTGCAAAGCACCGGTCAACTCGCCGAGCCCGTTGCGGACCCTGGCCAGCACCCCGTCGGACGTTGATCCGAGGGCGTTCCGCCGGTCGATCGCATCGGCGTCGACCACCGCGGTCCCCGCAGCGGTGTCCACCTCATGATCAACCATCGACGCCTCGCATTTTCAAAGGACTCTTAACTGTTAGTGGTAAAATTTCTTACTGAACGACCGTCTATGTCAAGACCGTGGGCGAAGTTTTCAAACTGTTACCTGCTGCGCAGCCCTCAGCGCTCACCGCAACTTGCCCCGCACGACCCCGCCGACCAGCATGAACAAGCCAGATCGCCGTTCCGCGCAAGGAGAGTCGTGCCGATGTCCGACAGCGTCGTGGTGGGTCTCGACATCGGCGGTACGTCCACCCGGGCGACCGTCCTCACCCTCACCGGGCGACGCCTCGGCACCGGTCGCGCCGGCGGCGGCAACCCCACCAGTCACGGCGCCGAGCGCGCCGCCGCCGAACTGCTGACCGCGCTCCGCGAAGCGCTCGCCGACGTCGACCCGACGCGGGCCGCCGCCGGCACCATCGGGCTCGCCGGAGCCGGCCGACTGCTCGCCGACCCGGCCGGGCGGGCCGCCTTCGACCAGGCCTGGCACGACGCTGGCCTGCGCTGCCCGTACGAGGTCCACGGCGATGCCCTGGTCGCGTACGCCTCCGGCAGCGCCGCCCCGGACGGAACCATCCTCATCGCCGGCACCGGCGCGATCACCGCCCACGTCCACGAGCTGCGGCTCGACCGGATCGCCGACGGCCACGGCTGGCTGCTCGGCGACGCCGGGTCGGGCTTCTGGCTCGGTCGGGAAGCCGTACGCCGACTGCTCGCCGACCTCGACGCCGGCAGTGCGCTGGGCGCGCTGACCACCACCGTGCTCACCGAGATTCTGGGCAGCGCCGACATCGCCGCCCGCCCCCGGGACACCGTCGACGCCACCATCCAGACGGTGACCCGTCGACCCCCCGTCGAACTGGCCCGGCTCGCGCCGCTGGTCGTCGACGCCGCCACCCACGGCGACCCGGTCGCCACCGAACTGATCACCGACGCCGCCGCGCACCTCACCGAGAGCGTGAGCCGCATCCGCCCCGCCGGGGCTGCCACACCGATCGTGCTCGGTGGCGGCCTGCTCACCGCGGACACCCCGCTCGCCGCAGCCGTCCGGGCCGAGATCGCGCGACACTGGCCGGACGCGCCACTGCGCACCGCCGGAGACGGGGCCGCCGCCGCAGCCTGGCTCGCCGCCCGTGGCCTACCCGAGGTGACCGACCCGGGCGCGCTGCACGCCCGCCTCTTCCCCACCCCCTGAAGCCAACGGCGCGCAGCGCGCCGCCCGCATCGGCACGGCACCTCGCACCCCCGCACCGCGGTGCCCCGCGCCTGACCTGCCCGCGGCGCACCCCGCGCCGCACTGCGCCCCGCACCCCGGCCGCCTCGCACCCCCGCCCGGCCGCGCGGAGCGCCCGGCCCAAGATCGTGCTCGAACCAGGATGTAGTGGCCTCACGCCGCCAGGAGGGGACTACATCCTGGATCGAGCACGATCAAGGGGTCCGCTGTGGCTCCACACATGCGCGGCGCGCCCCAACGCACGTGAACAGCCCTGGCCCGTCGCGACAAGGCCAAGATCCGCGCACTTTCGGTGAAACTGCTGCCTCGACACGGCGTGAGGCAGCAATTTCACCGGAGTTGCGCGGATCTTGGGGGCGGGCCGGCACCGAGGGGCGGCCCGGGGTGGAGCCGGCCCGGGGTGGAGCCGGTCGGTGAGCGAGTCGGGGTGAACGAGTCGCGTGGAAGGTCGTATCGGCCTGCGGGTGGGGTGATCGGGATCGGTCAGCGGTGGCTAGGTTGGTTCTACTTGAGCTGCCCTGCGGTGAGGCCCGCCTGCACCTGCCGCTGGAAGGCCACGTAGACCGCGAGCACCGGGAGCACCGCGATACTCAGTCCGGCGAAGAGCCGGGCGTAGTCGCCGGCGTACCCCTGGCTGACCGACAGCGCGAAGAGCCCCTGCGCCAGCATCCACTTGGACTCGTCGCCCTGCAACAGCACCTGCGGTAGCAGGAACTGGTTCCAGTGGCTGAGGAAGTTGAAGATCGCCACACTGATCAGTCCCGGACGTGCCATGGGGAGCATCACCCGGAAAAAGAGCCGGAAGTGACCGCAGCCGTCGACCAGTGCGGCCTCCGCCACCGAGTTCGGCAGGGTCCGGAAGAACGCGGTCAGGAAAAACACTGTGAACGGCAGCGAGTAGGCCGCGTACACGAGGATCAGCCCGAGCCAGGTGTTGAAGAGGCCGGCGTTGCGGACCACGAAGAAGAGCGGTACCAGGGCGAGGAACACCGGGAACATCAGGCCGCCGACGAACAGGTAGTAGACGACCTGGCGACCGCGGAACTCGTACCGGGCGAAGACGTACGCGGCGGTGGCGCCCATCAGCATGGTGAGGCTGACCGAGCCGGCCACCACCACCAGGCTGTTGAGGAAGTACCGGCCGATGTGCGCGCCGGTCCAGGCCCGCACCCAGTTGTCCAGGTGCAGCGCGCCGGGCAGCCCCCACGGGTCGGCGAGGATCTCACCGTTGGTCTTGAAGGAGCTGATGAACATCCACAGCAGTGGCAGCACGGTGAGCAGGCCCCAGAGCAGCAGGAAGCCGTGCGAGAGGGCGTTGGCCACACCGAGTTCCCGGCGTACCGGGCGGTCCCCGCTGGTGACCGGGGTCGGGGCGGTCGCGGTGGGCTGATCCAGAGTGGTCACGAGTACTCGATCCGTTCGCGCCGGCCGACCCGCAGCGACAGCACCGCCACCGAGAGGGTCAGGAAGAACATCACCACGCCGATCGCCGAGGCGTAGCCGAACTTGGTCTCGCTGCCGAAGGCGGTGTCGTACATGCGTACGCCGATCACGTCGGTGGAGAAGTTCGGCCCGCCGTTGGTCATCAGCTGGACGAGGATGAACCCGTCCAGGGCGAAGATGGCCAGGTAGACCCAGGCGACCTGGACGGTGTCCCAGAGCAGCGGCAGGGTGACCCGGCGCAGGGTGGTGAACCGGGACGCGCCGTCGAGCAGGACGGCCTCGTAGATCTCCTTCGGCACTGCCGACATCGCCGCGCCGAACAGCACGACGTAGAAGCCGACGTTGCTCCAGACCATCACCGCCAGCACGCACCAGAAGGCGGTCGCCGGATCGCCGAGCCAGGTCGGCGCGGGCAGGCCGAGGCCGTGCAGAGCTGTGGTGAGCAGACCCTTGTTGGGGTGGTACACCTCCTTCCACAGCAACGCGATGATCACCACGGAGAGCACCTGCGGGAAGAAGTAGACGGTGCGGTAGAGCGCGCCGCCGCGTACGCCGGTGACGCCGGCACTGCCCTTGCGCCCACCCATGGCGAGCATGGTGGCGAAGAACAGCCCGAGCGCGATGGTGAGCACCGGCACCAGCCCCAGCAGGATCGCGTTGTTCTTCAGCGCGTTCCACACGTAGTCGTCGTGCCAGAGGGCCTTGAAGTTGGCCAGACCGACCGGGTTGGCGTCGGCCGAGTAGCCGAGCCAGTCGGTGGTGGAGATCTGGAACGCCTGGAGGTACGGCGAGACGACGAAGAACACGTACAGCAGCACCGGTGGCACCAGGAACGTGACGATCAGCGGCCACTTGCCATGTTTCACGAGAGGGACCTCTCCGTTGGGGTACGGCCGGTGGGGGCGGACCTCTCCCCCACCGGCCGGGCGGTCAGGCCGCTCGCTTGTACTTCTTGATCGAGCTGTCCTGGGCGATCGAGTCGGCGCCCTTCTGGCACTGTTCGAGGAACTCGGCGGGGCCGATCCGGCCGCTGAAGAACTCGCCGCACGCGGCGTCGACGAGGTTGCGTTCCAACTTGCGGTAGAAGCTGTTGTAGACCCAGTTGAAGCCGTTGGCGCCGGACGCGTCGAGGGCCTTCACGACGGTGCTCAGCCCGTACGGCAGCTCGACGCCCTCGGTGGCACCGGCGACCACGGTGAGGCTGGCGACCTTCTTCGTGAAGTCCTGGGCGCCCTTCTTGGAGAGCATGGTCCGGAAGTACTCCAGGCCGCCGGCGACGTTGCGGGCCTTGGCGGGCACCATGAACGGTTCCCCGGCGGTTCCCCGGATCGCCTCGAACGGCAGCTTGTCGCCGCTGCCGAGGCTCGGCGTCGGCGCGATGGTCATGTTGAAACCGGCCGGGGTGACGTCCTTCTGCTCGCTCTCCAGCCAGGATCCGCAGGAGATGAAGGCGGCCTTGCCCTGACACCAGGCGGTCTGCGACTGCTTGTGGTCCAGGCCGGGCGAGCCGTCCAGGATGTACTTGTCCTTGACGATCTGATGCCAGGCGTCGGCGGCGGCGCGCATCGAGTCGGACTTCCAGGCGTTCGGCTCCAGGTTGTCGATGGCGGTCGCCACCGACGGGCCGCCGAACTTGATCGCCGTGGAGATCAGCGGCCAGCTCATGTAGCGCGGGTGCAGGCCGGCGTACGTCCAGGGGGCGATGCCGGCGGCCTTGATCTGCTTGCAGAGCGCGATGTGCTCGTCCCAGTTCTTCGCGTACGACCAGCCGCGGTCGGCGAAGAGCTTGGCGGAGTGCCAGATGCCGTAGGCGGTGTAGGTGTAGTTGAGCACCAGGAACTTGCCGTCGTAGGAGCCGACCTCGACCGCGCCGGGCAGCAGGGTGTCCTTGACCGTCTTGCCGGGGATGTCGAGGCTCGGGGCGGCCAGCAGTTCGTCGAGGCCGGCGAGGGCGTTCTGGCTGACCAGGCCGTTGAAGTCGATCTGGCTGGAGCCGGAGTTGTTGACCACGTCGGGCGGGGTGCCGTCGACGAAGCGCGGCTGGAGGGTCTTGCTGATCTCCTGGGTGGAGGAGTGCTTGATCTTCGCCTTCGGGTACTTCTCGGTGTACATGGCCTCGTGGGCCTTTGCGTACTCCTCACCGAACCCGCCGCCGAAGATCACCACCTCGAGTGGGGCGTCCTCCTTCACGCCGAGCGGGTTCTCGGCGCTCTTGGTGCCCCGGTAGGTCTCGGCATCGTTCTTGTCACCGCCACCGCTGGTGGCGCAGCCGGACAGCAGACCGGCGGCGGGGGTGGCCAGGAGGCCGGCGGCGGCGCTGCGCCGCAGGATGTCACGCCTGTTCATGGGTTCTCCTCGGGTCGGGTCGGGCGGATCGCCGGTCTTGTGGGGGGAGGCGTCCACCGCGCGAGGGGCGGTAGTTCTCTTCAGTTAATGCTCCGTTGCTGAAGAATTTCTACGACAGCCGGGCTCGGACTTCAAGTCCTGACTGTCGAACCGTTATCACCACCAGCCGTCATCAGGTCGCCTAGCCTGAGGCGATGCGCCGCCTGCGCCAGCTGGCCGAGCACACCCCGGCTGGGCGGGAGCGATATGTCGACCTGCTCCGCGCACTCGCCATCACCATGGTCGTTTTCGGACATTGGGGCGTCACGGCGATCGGGCGCGACTCCTCCGGGCAGGTCACCGGGCACTCCGCGCTCGGCGACCTGCGCTGGGCGTACCCGCTGACCTGGCTGGCCCAGGTGATGCCCGTCTTCTTCCTGGTCGGGGGCTACGCCAACGCCGCCTCGTTGACCCGCCTGCGGGCCCGCGGCGGCGACGCCGCCGGGTGGCTGATCGACCGCAGTGCCCGCCTGGTCCGCCCCACCAGCACGCTGCTGCTCGTACTCACCGCCGGGGCGGCGGTCGCCTGGCTGCGCGGCACCGACCCCACCAGGATCCGCGAGGTGTTCTGGTTCGCGACCATTCCGCTGTGGTTCCTGGTCGCCTACCTGGCTGCGGTCGCGCTCACCCCACCGATGTACGCGCTGCACCGTCGCTTCGGTCTGACCATCCCGCTGACACTTGTCGCCCTGGTCGGCCTCGGCGACCTCGGCCGGCTCACCGGGCCGGAGGCGCTGAGCTACGGCAACTACCTCTTCGGTTGGCTGGCCGTCCACCAGATCGGCTTCGCCTGGCACGACACCCGGCAGACGCCGCCGCCCGCCGCCGGGCCGCCGGGCGACACCGCCGCGACCGCCTCGGAAGCCGGCCCGACGCCCGCCGCCGGGCCGTCGGCCCACGACCGTCCGGGGGTACGCCGCTGGCGACGACTGCCCACCTCGCGGCGGGCCGGACTGGTGTTCCTGGCGGGCGGCCTGGCCACGGTGCTGCTGCTCACCGGGCCCGGCCCGTGGCCGGTGGCCATGCTGCACGTGCCCGGCGAGCGCCTGGACAACGCCGCGCCGCCCAGCCTCGCGCTGCTGGCCGTCGCCGCCGGCCAGCTCGGTCTGATCCTGCTGCTGTCCGGCCCGGCGGAGCGCCTGCTGCGCCGCACCGGCCCCTGGTCGCTGGTGATCGGCGTCAACCTCGTGGTGCTCACCGTCTTCCTCTGGCACCTGACCGCCGCGATCCTGCTGATCGGAGTGCTCGACGCGATCGGGGCGCTGCCCACCCCCGCGGTCGACAGCGCCGCCTGGTGGGCCTGGCGGGTGCCGTGGTTGCTGCTGCTCAGCGCCGTTCTGGCGGTGCTCGTCGCCATCTTCGGCCGGGTGGAGGCGCGCAGCGGCCGGCATCGCACCGGGCGTCGGACCGGTCGAGGCACGCCAGCCCGAACGGCCTCGACGGTGGCCGCCTACGCCGCCGTGGTGGCGGCGCTGCTGCTCAACAGTGCGACGGCCTCCCGCGCCCCGGAGCCGCTCGGCACACCCGTCCCGGCACTGGTGGCGTACCTGGCCGGGGCGGGCGTGCTGCGACTGCTCAGGTCTGGGTGGGGAACCCGAGGTTGACCCCGCCGTGCCGCGGATCCAACCAGCGGCTGGTGACGACCTTGCCCCGGGTGAAGAACCGCACCCCGTCCTCGCCGTGCGCGTGCAGGTCACCGAAGAGCGACGACTTCCAGCCGCCGAACGAGTGGTACGCCATCGGCACCGGAATGGGCACGTTGATCCCGACCATGCCCACCTCCACCTCGTGCTGGTAGCACCGGGCCGCCCCGCCGTCGTTGGTGAAGATCGCCGTGCCGTTGCCGTACGGGCTGGCGTTGACCAGGTCCACCGCCTCGTCGTACGAGTCGACCCGGACCACGCTCAGCACCGGCCCGAAGATCTCGTCGGTGTAGATCGACATGTCCGGGGTCACCCGGTCGAACAACGTTGGGCCGAGCCAGAAACCGTCCGGGTCGCCGTCCGGCGTCACGTCCCGCCCGTCCACCACCGGCACCGCGCCGGCGGCGACACCGGCGTCCACGTAGGAGCGCACCTTCGCCGCGTGCGCGGCGGTCACCAGTGGGCCCATGTCGCAGCCCCGTCGGCCGTCGCCGGTGCGCAGACCGGTCACCCGCGCGGCGATCCGCTCGACCAGCGCGTCCGCCACCGGCTCCACCGCCACCAGCACCGAGATGGCCATGCACCGCTCCCCCGCCGAGCCGAACCCGGCATTGACCGCCGCGTCGGCCGCCAGGTCCAGATCGGCGTCCGGGAGCACCACCATGTGGTTCTTCGCCCCACCGAGCGCCTGCACCCGCTTGCCGGCGGCCGTGCCACGTTGGTAGACGTACCGGGCGATCGGCGTGGAGCCGACGAACGACACCGCCCGCACCTCCGGGTGCTCCAGCAACGCGTCGACCGCCTCCTTGTCACCGTTGACCACGTTGAGCACCCCGTCGGGCAGGCCCGCCTCAGCGAACCAGTCGGCCAGCAGCAGCGCCGCGCTCGGGTCCTTCTCGCTCGGCTTGAGCACCACCGCGTTGCCGCAGGCCACAGCCACCGGCACGAACCACAGCGGCACCATCACCGGGAAGTTGAACGGCGAGATCACCGCGACCACGCCGAGCGGCTGCCGGATGGTGTACGAGTCGACCTCGGTGGACACGTTCTCGCTGAACGCGCCGCGCAACGCCGACGGCAGGCCGCACGCGTACTCGATGACCTCCAGGCCGCGCTGCACCTCGCCGGCGGCGTCGGCGAGCACCTTGCCGTGCTCGGCGGTGATCACCTCGGCGAGCCGGTCCCGCCGGGCGTGCACCAACTCGCGGAAGGCGAACAGCACCGCCGACCGCCGGGCCAGCGACGCGTCCCGCCAGGCCCGCGCCGCGCGGGCGGCGGCCTGCACCGCCACGTCGACGTCAGAGGTCGAGGCCAGCTCGACCTCGGCGGTACGCCGACCGGTCGCCGGGTCGAACACGTCGCCACGCCGCTGCGACGTGCCGTCGACCCGCTTGCCGTCGATGAAGTGACCGATGCTCATGCCGCCACCCCCGCGGCCGAACGGATCGCGTCGACGAGGATCGCCAGGCCCTCACGGGCCTCCTCCTCGGTCAGCGTCAACGGTGGGCCCATCCGCAGCACGTTGCCGTGGAGGCCGCCCTTGCCGGTCAGCAGGCCACCGTCCCGGGCGGCTTCGAAGACCCGGTTGGTCAGCGCCGGATCCGGCTCACTGCCGCCCGGCCGGACGAACTCGACGCCGAGCATCAGCCCCTTTCCGCGTACCTCGGCGACGCAGTCGAGCCCGCCCACGGCGGACCGCAGGCCGTCGGCGAGGATCGCGCCGACGCGGGCCGCGTTCGCCTGGAGGTCGTGCGCGATCAGGTAGTCGAGCACCGCGTTGCCGGCCGCCGTGGAGATCGGGTTGCCGCCGAAGGTGGAGAAGCTGATGGCCGGAACCGCCTGGAGCACGTCGGCCCGACCGACCACCCCGGCCAGGGCGAACCCGTTGCCGATACCCTTGGCGAAGGTGAGCAGGTCGGGAGTGACGCCGTGCGCCTGGTAACCCCAGAAGTGCTCCCCGGTACGCCCCCAGCCGGTCTGCACCTCGTCGGCGATGAACAGGATGCCGTGCTCGTCGAGGACCTTCTTCCAGCCGGCGAAGAGCCCGTCCGGCGGGTGCACGAAACCGCCCACGCCCTGGATCGGCTCGGCGATGAGCGCGGCCACGTCGCCAGCGGTCTGGGTTGCCAACACCTCGCGCAGGTCCTCCACCGCCGCGTCGACCTGCTCGTCGGCGCTGAGCCGGGCCAGCAGACCCCGCACCCGGTCACCGGAGTGCAGCCAGGCCACCTGGAGGGGGTTGAGGCCGCTGGCCGACCAGGTGCGGTTGCCGGTGACGCCCATCGCGGCGAACGATCGGCCGTGGTAACTGTTGCGCACGGCCAGGATCTGGTGCGAGCGGCGGTGGTTGGTGGCCACCAGCAGCGCCGCCTCGTTCGCCTCGGTGCCGGAGTTCGTGAAGAACACCCGGGCGTCCGGGATGCCGGAGCGCTGGGCGATCTTCTCGGCCAGCTCCACCTGTTGACGGATCAGGTAGAGCGTCGAGGTGTGCACGATGCCGGTGGCGAGCTGCCGCTCGACGGCCTCCCGGATCTCCGGGATGTCGTACCCGATCATGTTGGTCAACACGCCGCCGAAGAAGTCCAGGTAGCTGCGCCCCTGCGCGTCGGTGACCCGGCGGCCCGAGCCGGAGACCAACTCGATCGGCTCGGCGTAGTACAACGGCATCCAGGACGGGAGCACTGCCCGGTGCCGGGCCAGCAGGTCGTCGGTCATCGTGGCAACCCTTCAGCGGCGTTCGTGGATACCGCACGCTCCCACCGCCGGCCGATGCGAACAACTGTCAGCCTGTAGCGCATGGACGTCCCGACCTGACAGCACGTCAACGCTTTCCACGGCACCGGGCAGCTTTCACTGCTGTTCTGCGCATCAATCGCGGCATCACTCCACTCGATCCGCACCTTGGCCGGCCGGTAGGTGTGGTGGCTCGGTCGCCGGCCGCAACGCCGTCGGCGGGCAGCTCGCCGCTCCCCCGTGCGCAACCTGGCGAGGGCGCAACGGCAGGTGCAGGGCGGCGGCGACCACCGCGAAGGCCGCCCAGCCGACGCCCAGCGCCGCGGCTGACGAGACGTCCTGAAAGTAGTGGTACGCGGTGAGGAAGCCGACCAGCGCGAGGCTGTTGCGGGCGAAGTGCCGGCTGAACTCGGCCAACTGCCGGCGGGCCTCGACGGCGACCAGCACCCCCGAGTACGGGAACGTCACCACCATGCCGCGCAGCACCGCGCCGAGCAGTGCGGTCAGGACCGCCCCCACGAAGATGACCACCAGCTTGAGCAGCACCGGCAGCCCGTCCGGCCGGGTCTCCGCGACGGTGACCGTCTCCTGCGCGCAAGCCCCACGTCGGCGGGCGCGGCGGCGCAACCACAGGATGGCCGCCAGCCAGAGCACGAGCGTGCTGGCGAGGGCCACCTCGAACGGGATGTCGACGGCCAACAGGCCGGCGCTCAGCGCCACGTAGGCGGCGATTCCCGCGACGTCGGCGAGCAGGATCGGCCACCGCCACCGCTGGTGGGTGACGGCCACTGTGACGAAGAAGAGGTTGAGCCCGAGCACGCCGAGCACCTGCGCGCCGTCCACCCGGTACCCGGTGGTGACCAGGGCGAGCGTCATCGGCAGCGGCAGGCTGTAGACCAGCGCGCGGAGCCGGACGGAGCGGATCACGCTGACCGCCCAGACCACGGCCGTCACCAGCAGGACCGCGCTCCACGTCATGGCGCACCCGCTCCCGCCCCGGTGAGGGCCGTCAGTCCTGGAAGGTCGCGGCGTTCGCGCAGAGGTCGAACACGCGGGTGAGTCGAGCGACGTCCGTCCGGTTGACCGAGAACTGGTTCTCGCCGATCTCGCCGTGCGCGGTCATGTGGGCCTCCCAACAGCTCGACCCGTCCCAGAGCGTCAAGTTCACATGCAGGTGCGGACTCACCACCCCGAGAGGCAGCAGACCCACCCGCGCCCCGGCCGCGCGCTGCATCTGCACCAGGGCGGACAGGTCATCGGTCAGCGTGGCGTAGACGAACACCCGCGTGATCTGGACGCCCCGTTGCAGAGCGTCCAGGTTGGCCTCCCAGTAGCGCCGGCCGATCTCACTGCGCCACCAGCTCAACTCCCCGCTCACCCGGGGCATCACGTTGGTCAACCCGTCCAGCCGGCGTACGCAGGCCCGGGTCGCGCCGACCAGATCCTCGTCCTCGTCACCGCGCCGGATGATCCGACCGTCCGCGAGCTGCTCGGCCTCCAGCCGGAACTGCTCGTAGCGCCGCTGCGCCTCCACCGCGACCCGGGTGCCCGCGTGCTGTTCGGCCGCCTCCCGCATGGCCCCGGCCAGCTCCGTTGTGGTGCGGACCAGCCAGGGCGGCCCGTCCAACAGGGTGCGCAGGTGGAAGCGGCGCTCCGCGCGGGCCAGTGAGTCGACGAGCAGCGAGATGGTGATGCCCATCAGGCCGGCCAACAGCGACTCCACCCCGGAGGCGGCGTTGCTGAGGTCGAGCACGACGCTGAGGAAGATCGACAGCGTGATGCCTACCAACGCCACCGGGTCGGTGTGCGCCACCAGACGAACGAAGCCCGCGCCGGAGCCGCCACCCTTCCGTAACCGCTGACGGGCCACGTCACGAGACATCGAGATCCCCCCATCAGCGGCTCCCGCCAGCGTAGACAGCAACCACAACCAGCTGCCCTGACGCGGCTGGCCGGTAGCATCCGGCAGGTGCACAGAGCGGACGGGCCACCGTCGACCGGAACGGACGACGAGCGGATCACGGCGGACATCCGGGCCTGGGTCTGCTCCACCCCGATCCGCGGCCTGGTCGCCCACTTCGGCGGCACCTGGCCCGACGGCGACCTCACCGACGTGCTCCGCTACCTCGACGACTTCTCCGCCCGTCACTGGGACTTCCGCGGCGGCCGGGAACGGCCCGACGCCCGGGAGCCCGACCTCGACCCGGCCACCGCGACCCTCGTGCTGGACGCGGCTGCCGCGCTCCGGCTGATCCATCCGGTGCCACCGGCCCGGTCGGCGTACGCCCACCTGGTGGTGCTCGGCGGCCTGGCGCACGCCTGCGTACGCCGCGTCGGCTACGCCGCGCACCTGCTGCGCGCGGGCCTACCGGTGAGCGGCGAGGTCGCCGTCCTGGGCAGCTTCCGACCGCTGTCCGAGTGGGAACGCGCGACGCTCGCCGACGCTGGCCTGCCGGCCGAGGACACCGAGGTGGACGTGCTGGACTCGGCGGTCCGGGGGGTGTTCGGGGTGGCCGCGCCGGCGGAGCAGGACGGGGTCGACGCCGGCCATCCGCACCATTCCTGGTCGTCGCGGACCTACCGACCGGACGGGCTGCCGCCGATCCGGGTACTGGCCGCGCCGTCCAGCGAACCGGACCAGCGGCGTGCCCACACCGCCGACACCCAGCGGTTCTGGGCCGGCCACGTCCGGCTCGCGCCGGGCGACGAGGTCATGATGGTCACCGCACCGATCTACGTGCCGTTCCAACACTGCGACGCGCTGCGCACCCTGGCCGTGCCGTACGGGTGCGAGATCGAGACCGTCGGGGTGGACCCCACCCTGGCCGACCTGGCCAGGCTGCCGGAGCAGACGCTCACCCCGGGGCGCTACCTGCAGGAGATCCGGTCGGCGATCCGCTCGATGCGCGCCCTGCACGCGGCGCTGGCCGCCGGCTGACCCGCGCACGGTCGAGGGCCGGCGCACGGTCTGTCGCCGCGCACCGGCCCGGTGGAACGTGGTCAGTTCACGTAGACGGCGGCGTTGCCCTTGCTGCTGTCGCGCACCGGCGAGTACGTCGCCGAGAAGTACGCGGTGCCGAAGCAGAGGGACGGGCCGGAGAACTTGGTGAACGGCTGGTTGGCGAAGGTGATGGAATTGGTGGCGTTGGCCGCCGCACCGGTGAGGCTGTTGGTGCTGGTCCGGTAGACGCAGGTGATCGCGCCGAGCAGCGAGTTCAGCACGACGGTGCTCTGGACCGGCGCCGCCGTGGTGCCGGAGATCTTGACGACGCCGGCGCTGGTGACGGAGGTGGCGTACGGCAGGTTGTTGAGGGCGATGCTCTGCACTCCGGTGGTGCCGAACACGTTTGTGGTGCAGGTGCCGAAGCTCTGGGCGGTGAGGCTCTCGGTGGCGGTGCCCGGGGCGGTCGGGTTGGTGAGCACCTTGGCGCTGAAGGCGGATGCGGCGCACTTGATGCCGGTGGTGCCCGAGGTGGAGTTGTAGAAGGTGGCGTTGGTGCCGGTCTTGAGGCTGGCCTGGATGACGTCGTTGACGGCCACGGCGGTGCCGCCGGCCGTTGGATAGGTCAGGACGTTGCCGGCGAGCGCGGCCGACGGGTCTGCGGAGGCTGGCGGGGCGGCTACGAGACCGGTCAGCAGCGCGAGGGCGACGAGGCTCCCGCCGATCTTTCCGTACCTGGGCATGGTGCTTCCTTTCGGTGGTGGGACGGGAACGAGCGGACCGCGCAGGCGGTCACCGCCGGGCGGGCACGCCGGGCGGCGATTGTGGCCGTCCGACGTGGACGGTGGTGGTGGAGGCGCCGGGTGAGGGCGCGGGTGAGGGGGGTGCCGCGGGTCAGCGGGCGGGTCGGCGTGGTGCACTGCGGCGTAGCCGCGTCACCTGTGCCTTTCCGGCATTGGGAGAGCGTTCGTGTTCGGCGATAATGACAGCCATCGAGCCCTCCTTCGACGAGTCGGGGTGACCAGCCGGGGTGATCACCAAAGGTGACGGGGAGCGAACTGAGCGTGAGGAAAGTTATAAACCCCGGAGGATCGCAAAGTCAACGAATCAAAGGGGGTCAATGAGTTGACCACGCAGAGCCACCCTCAGTCGGTGCCGGCGCCCTTGCCGGGCGCACGCCCGGGCCGTGACCCGGACCGCGCGATCAAGCGCGGCCCGCGACGGGTCTCCGCAGAGGTCGTGGCCGCCACCCAGCGCGACCGCCTCTTCGACGGGCTCGTGCACGAGGTGGCGACGAAGGGCTACGACAACGCCCGGGTCAGCGACATCTGCCACGCCGCCGGCGTGACCCGGCCAGCCTTCTACGCCCTGTTCACCGGCAAGGAGGATGCCTTTCTCGCCGCGTACCGGCACGGGATCGCCGTGGTGTCACAGCTGATGGAGAGCGCCTACCGCGAGGCCGGCCCGACCTGGCCGGACGCGGCACGCGCCGCGCTGCGCACCCTGCTGGAGGTGCTGGCGAGCGTGCCGGCGTTCGCCCGGATGGCGCTCGTCGAGGTGGACGCGGCCGGCCCGGACGCCCGCCGCGAGCGCGACGCGCTGCTCAACAGCTTCCGCCGGTTCTTCGCCGACGCCGGCCCGGGGCCGACGCTCGCCGAGGTGGGCCGCGAAGAGCTGGTGTCCACTGTGGTCGGCGGAATCTACGCCACCGTCCGGCAACGTGTGGCGCAGGGGCGGGCGGCGGAGTTGCCGCAACTGCTGCCCGTGCTCACCTACGCGGCCGTGGCGCCGTTCCTGGGCACCGAGGGCGCGGCTCAGGCGACCCGGCCGATAAGGCCGGACGACGGCCCGAGCACGACCGCGCCGTGCGCACCGGCCCACCACTCCTGATCGCGCGGTCGGAAACCGCAGCGGTTTTTCACTTTGGCCGCATTTAACAAATACCGCCCAAATGACTGCCACACTCCGTTGACCTGCCCTTTACTCGGCGGTAACTTCGGCTTTGCGCCCACCAGGCGCAGACCAGAGTCGCAATTCCCATTGTCGCCGATGAATGATCACGAGGGAGTCGCCATGTCGGAGGAGACCGCACCAATCGCACCCGACCCGCCGCGCGCCGGCGTGCGCTGGCGCCGGTTCGCCGCCACGTTCGGCGTCGTCATGGCGGGCGCCGCCGGCATGATCATGCTCACCGCCCAGGGCGTGCTGGGCGCGCAGTTCGCCATCTCCGGCATGCCGTTCACCGTCACCGCCGACAAGCTCACCGGCACCGGTTTCGAGCAGTTCGCCACCCTCGACCAGATGATCCCGGACAGCCCCAACCAGGGCGACACCGGCGGGCAGGTCCTGGTGATGGTCTCGGCAATCGACAAGGCGGAGCTGGCCAACCTCTGCCAGAGCATCAACCTCGGCGGCGTCTTCCTGAAGATCACCGCCGGCGGCGGCGACAAACCGGTCACCGCCCGGACCCTGGTGGTCGACGGCGACGAGATCGCCGGCAACGCCGCTTTCAAGAACATCGACATCGGGCAGGACGCCAGCACGCTCGACAAGGTGCCCGGCGTGAAGGGTAACCCCGGTGTCTTCTCCCAGCAGGCGGACTCGATCGTCATCGAGAATCTGCGGCAGAACAACTACGCCACCACCGCTGCCGTCTTCAACCTGCCCAACCTGCGCATGGCGTTCACCTCCGACGGGTGCTGACGTGAGCGCCGAACAACACCAGACGACGCCGGCCGTCCGCGGATCCCGCGGGCGGTGGCGCCGCTGGCGGCGGGCCCGCCCGTTCACCGCCGCCGTGCTGATCGCCCTCGGGGGCGCGGAGATGCTGGCGACCCTCCGCGCGCCGCTCGGGGTGCTGCTGCACATCGGGCCGCAGGGGCTCGCCGCGTACCTGGTACCCACCATCCTGGTGATCTGCGGGGTGCTGCTGATCACCACTCCGCAACAGCGGGTCTTCTACGCGGTGGTCACGCTGGTGCTCGGGCTGGTCTCCTGGCTGACCTCGAACCTGGGCGGCTTCGTGGTCGGGATGCTGCTGGCCCTGACCGGCGGGGCACTCGCCTTCGCGTGGACCCCGGACAAGGACCACCCTCCCACCCGGGCCCCAATGGAACCCGCGGCACCCGCTCCGCCCGAGGACGAGGACGCCGCCGACACCATGCTGCTGCCAGGGATGCAGTCACCGGACCCCAGCCCGGCCGACCGGGGGTGATTCAGCGGGCGGTGTCGGCGACCGCCTGCGCGAACACCTCGGAGCGGTGCTCGAAGTTGCGGAACCGGCCGTAGCTGGGCGCGGCCGGGGACAGCAGAACCACCCCGCCGGCCGGGGTCACCTCGCGGGACAGCCGGACCGCGTCCACCAGGTCGTCGACCAGTTCGGTACGCACCTTCGGCAGGCCGGCGAGCACCTCGACGATCCGGGTGCCGCTGTCCGGAATCCCGATCACGGTCAGCTCCCGCTCGGCCAGGTGCTCGGCCAACGGCGTGTAGTCCAGACCCCGGTCGTTGCCCCCGACGATCACCGTCAACGGCCGCCCGTCGTACGCGTCGATGGCGTGCATGGCCGCGTACGGGCTGGTGGCGAGGGTGTCGTCGACGAACGTCAGCCCGGACGGGTCGGTGATCTCGGTGAGCCGGTGGGCCAGCCCCTGGAACTCGGCGACCGCGATGGCGAGGTGGTCCTTACCGGCCACCACGTCCACGCCGAGCGCGTCAAGGACCGCGAGCGCGACGCAGAGGTTGCCCTCGTTGTGCCGGCCGACCAGCGGCAGCACCGCGCGCGGAAAGAGCGGCTGGTCGCCGAAGTGGAACCACTGCGTACCGTCGGAGCCGGTGGCGACGTGGGTGGTGTCGGGGCTTCCTGCGCGGACCGCCGGCAGCTCACCAAGCTCCGCCGCCAGCCGGGGATCGCCACCGTTGACCACGATCGTCTGCGGGTCGTGGGCGAGCAGGTTGAGCTTGTCCCGGTAGTACTCCCGCTCCCCGCCGTGCGCGTCCAGGTGCTCGGGGAAGAGCGCGGTGACCACCGCCACCCGCGGCGAGTCGGTGAGGTCGCTGCACTGGTAGCTGGACAGCTCCAACACGTACAGCTCCGCCTCCGGCAGGTCCAGGGTCGGCACGCCGATGTTGCCGCCGAAGACGTTCGGTCGCCCCATCGCGGTGAGCAGGTGACTGATCAGGCTGGAGGTGGTGCTCTTGCCCTTGCTGCCGGTGACCCCGACGGTGCGCGCGGCGTGGTCGGCCATCCACAACGCGGTGCCCTGGGTCACCATGACCCCGCGGCGGCGCAGCTCGACCAGCCACGGGTGGGTCTGGGGCACGCCCGGGGACCGGACCACCACGTCGGCGGCGGCAAGCCGTTCGAAGCCCGCCTCGCCGGTGACCAGCGGCGCCGCCTCGGCCAGGGGGCCTTCCCACGGCAGCGACAGGAAGTTCGCGCTGTCGTCCACGGCGACCAGGTCGGCGGGGCCGTGGGCGGCGATCGCTGTCACAGCGGCCCGGCCCTCCCGACCGGCGCCCCAGACGGCGACGGTACGTCCGCGCAGGTCAGACAGGCGCACTGGTGTCTCCTCGGGGGTCACGGCGGCGGCAGGGCGGGCCCGGTCCGGACACGGCCGGACGAACCAGGGCCTAGTATGGCGTGTGCCCAACGAGCAGCTCCGGCGGATGGACGCCTTCACCTTCCCGTCCTACTCGATCGACTTCGCCACCGGCGAGGTGTTGTTCGACTACGCCCTGACCGGCCCGGCCGGCGAGCAGCGGTTCACCGAGGTGATCACGCTCCCGCTGCCGGCGGAACCGCCCTCCGACGAGACGGTGGCGACCCTCAACCGGGTGCTGGAGGTGCTCCACCTCGTCGCCGGGGTCAGCTACTACAAGGCCGCCGCGCCGCCCCGGCTCGTGCTGCCGACGCCGTTGGGCGCGGCCACCGTCGACTACGTCACGGCCGTCTACACCAGGGGCCTCGCCGAGTACGCGTACCGCAACCAACTGCCGCACGTGCTCGACCTGCGCCCCGAGGTGCCAACCGGTGTGGTGGCGCCGGCCCGGGTGTACGACGACTCGGACCGTCGCCCGCTCTCCGCAGTCGGCGGCGGTAAGGACTCGATCGTCAGCCTGGAGGCGCTGCGCCGCGCCGAACTGGACCCGGTGCCATTCTCGGTCAACCCGAACCACGTGATCGTCGCCGTCAACGAGGCGTCCGGGCTGGTTCCCCTCGCTGCCCGGCGGCGCATCGACCCGGTGCTGTTCGACCTGAACGCCGCCGGCGCGCTGAACGGGCACATCCCGGTCACCGCCATCAACTCCCTGATCGCGGTGGCCACCGCCGTCCTGCACGGGCTGGGCCCGGTGGTGATGTCCAACGAGCGTTCGGCATCCGACCCGAACCTGGTCTGGAACGGCCACGAGATCAACCACCAGTGGTCCAAGGGCGTCGAGGCGGAGGGGCTGCTGCGGGCGTCGCTGGCCGAGCACGCCGGCCTGACCGACCCGTACTTCTCCCTGCTGCGTTCGCTGTCCGAGCTGCACATCGCCCGGCTGTTCGCCGAGTTCACCCGGTACGACGACGTGGTGACCAGCTGCAACCAGGCGTTCAAGCTGCGCGACGCGAGCGAGCGCTGGTGCCGGGACTGCCCGAAGTGTCGCTTCGTCTTCCTGGCCATGGCGCCGTTCATGCCGCGGGAGCGGGTCACCCACATCTTCGGCGGCGACCTGCTGGCCGACGAGTCGCAGATCCCCGGCTACCGCGAGTTGCTGGGCGTGGACGGGCACAAGCCGTTCGAGTGCGTCGGTGAGGTCGAGGAGTCGGTGGTGGCCCTCGGCCTGCTCGCCGAGCAGGAGCAGTGGCGCGACGCCCCGGTGATCCAGGCCCTCGTCGACGCCGTCCCGGAGACGGCCTGGTCCTCGGTGGCCCACTCGGACGTCTTCACCCCCGGCGGCCCCAACCACATCCCCCCAACCTACGCAAAAGCCCTAAACGCCCTAGCAACCTAACCCCACCCTCTTCCGGGTCGATCATGGAGTTGTGGTGGCCGTTGTGCCCCTGATCGCGACATTTGTGAGGCACCACAACTCCATGATCGACCGGTTCGGGCGGGGTTAGGCCGGGCCGGCGTGAGGGGGGTGGGGGGAGGGCGCGGGGGTTACGGGGTTCGGACTGCGTCCAGGGCCAGCAGGGCCACGTGTAGGGAGAGGGCGGCCTCTACCGAGTCGAGGTCCACGTCCAGGACGCGGGCGATGCGGGCCAGGCGTTCGTAGAAGGCCGGTCGGGACAGGTGGGCGGCGGCAGCGGCTGCGGACTTGTTGCGCCCCTGCTCCAGGTAGGCGCGCAGGGTGTCCAGCAGCCGCTCCCTCGGGTGCCGGGCGTCGTACTCCAGCAGGGCGCCGAGTTCGCGTTCCACGAACGTCTGCAGGCGGGGCTCGTCGCGCAGCAGGTGCAGCAGACCGGCCAGCCCGACGTGCGGGAGCCGGAAGATCGGCAGGTCACGCCGGTCCCGTCGGGCCGCCTCGGCGACCTGCCGTGCCTCCACGAGCGACCGGCGGGCCTCCCGCAGGGTGCTCACCCCGGACCCGGCGGCCACGATCACGGCACCCGGACCAGCACCCCGGGCCCCCTCGACACCCACCCGAGCGGCCTCGACACCGGGAGCCGCGCGGGACGGCTCCGCGCCCGAGGATGAGCGGGACACCTCGACGCCGGGTCCCGTCCGGCCGGCGCCGGCGTCGAGGCGTACCTGGCGAAGGGCGCTGGCGAACGCGGACAGCGCGCGGTCCTCGGCGGCCGGGTCTGGCAGGGCCAGCAGCACGCCCACCGAGTTGTCGTCGACGGCGCTGGTCAGCGCGGTCAGCTTCGCCTCCCGCAGGGCCTGGCCGACGGCCTCGGAGAGATCACGTAGCCGGGCCTGGCCGGCCTCGGGGCCGACTTCCCCGGCGGGGTCGTCGGCGCGGTGCCGGACCATCACGCCGACCAGGTGCCGCCGGTCGAGCACCACGCCGAGCGCCTTGGCCCGCAGTCCCACCTCGTCCACCGGGCGGGAGTGGTCGAGCAGCGCGGTGAGCAGGGTGCGGTGGATCTGCCGTTCCAGGCCCTCGGCGTCGCGGCGGATCAGCCGGCCCAGCGCGAGGGTGGACGCGGCCCGCTCGATCAGGATGGTGAGCCGGGTGGGCGAGCCCGCGCTCGGCTCGACGGCCTGGGCGCTGGGCACGTCGCCGCTGGCCGGCCAGCGCAGCAGCAGCCGACCCCAGTCCTGCCCCCGGGCGCCGACGGTGGTCACCAGCCAGCCGCTGTCCGGGTCGTACGCGGTCCGCCCGGCCGGGCGGATCCGCCGGGAGTGCTGCTCCCAGCCGTCCAGCAGCAGCTCTGCGCTCTCCCCCGCCGGGTCGTACCCGAGCACCTGCCGGGACAGGTTCTCCAGCACCACCGGGCAGCCGGACAGCTCGGCGGTCTGTCGGATCACCTCGGCGGCGTCGGCGCCCTCCACGGACAGGTCGTTGAACCGCTGGTGGATCTCCTCGGTGGCGCGCAGCTCGGTGAGCTGCGCGTCGACGATCAGCGCGTGCACCGCCTCGGTGATCCGGACGAACGGGGTGGCCCGGCGCAGCTCCACCAGGGGCAGCCCACGCCGCTCGGCGGCGGCGGCCATCACCCGGGGCACACCGCTGACGTACCGGCGGCCCAGCTCGACGACGAGCCCGGAGACCCCGACGTCGGCGAGATCGCCGATGAACGCCCGCAACCCGGCGTCGTCCCCGGGCAGACCGATGCCGGTGGTGAGCACCAGTTCGCCACCGCCGAGCAGGGTGGCGATGTCCGGCACCTCGGCGACGTGCACCCAGCGGACGGGTCGGTCCAGCCCCTCGTCGCCGGCGACGACGCGTGGCGCGCCGTGGCGGACCGGGCCCAGGGCGAGGACCTCACGGACGGTAGGGAACACGGCCGCCACGCTACCGTCCGTGACGCCGGATCTCGAACAGCGGCCGGCGACGCGAGCCGGGGCGGCGGCGTGGGCTGCCCCGGCCTGGCGGCGTGGTAGAAGGGCTCAGTCGACGCCGAACTCCATCGCGGCGCGGTCGAGGGCCGCGTCCTCCGGCGAGGCGACGCCCCGGGACGCGATGGCTTCCGCGCCGCCCTCGGGCATCGCACCGATCAACCCGGTGGAGGCGGCCTGCGCGGCCCCGATCATCCGCTGTGGGTTTCCGCCGCCGACCAGCCCGAGGGAGGCGTACTGCTCCAGCTTCGACCGCGAGTCGGCGATGTCCAGGTTGCGCATCGTGAGCTGGCCGATCCGGTCCGACGGGCCGAACGCCGAGTCCTCGGTGCGCTCCATGGACAGCTTGTCGGGGTGGTAGCTGAACGACGGGCCGGTGGTGTCCAGGATCGAGTAGTCCTCGCCCCGGCGCAGCCGCAACGTCACCTCGCCGGTGACCGCCGTGCCGACCCACCGCTGCAACGACTCGCGCAGCATCAGCGCCTGCGGGTCCAGCCAGCGGCCCTCGTACATCAGCCGACCGAGGCGGCGACCCTCGTTGTGGTAGTTCGCCAGGGTGTCCTCGTTGTGGATGGCGTTCACCAGCCGCTCGTACGCGTAGTGCAGCAGCGCCATCCCGGGCGCCTCGTAGATGCCTCGGCTCTTGGCCTCGATGATCCGGTTCTCGATCTGGTCGGACATGCCCAGGCCGTGCCGACCGCCGATGGCGTTGGCCTCCAGCACCAGGTCGACGGCGCTGCCGAACTCCTTGCCGTTGATCGTGACCGGGCGACCCTGGTCGAAACCGACCGTGACGTCCTCGGTCGGGATCTCCACCGACGGGTCCCAGAACCGGACGCCCATGATCGGGTTGACCGTCTCGATGCCGGTGTCGAGGTGCTCCAGGGTCTTCGCCTCGTGCGTGGCGCCCCAGATGTTGGCGTCGGTCGAGTACGCCTTCTCGGTGCTGTCGCGGTAGGGCAGGCCGCGCTCCAGCAGCCACTCGGACATCTCCTTACGGCCACCCAGTTCGGTGACGAAGGCGGTGTCGAGCCACGGCTTGTAGATGCGCAGCATCGGGTTGGCCAGCAGGCCGTACCGGTAGAACCGCTCGATGTCGTTGCCCTTGAAGGTCGAGCCGTCGCCCCAGATCTGCACGTCGTCGGCGACCATCGCCCGCACCAGCAGGGTGCCGGTCACGGCGCGACCCAGCGGGGTGGTGTTGAAGTAGGCCCGACCGCCGGTGCGGATGTGGAAGGCGCCGCAGGTCAACGCGGCGAGGCCCTCCTCGACCAGGGCGGCGCGGCAGTCGACCAGGCGGCCGAGCTCGGCGCCGTAGCTGAGCGCACGACCGGGCACCGAGGCGATGTCGGGCTCGTCGTACTGGCCGATGTCGGCGGTGTAGGCGCAGGGAATGGCGCCCTTGTCGCGCATCCACGCGACCGCGACCGAGGTGTCGAGGCCGCCGGAGAAGGCGATGCCGACACGTTCGCCGGTGGGCAGGGAGGTGAGAACCTTGGACACGGGGAAAATTATGCAATAGAACGCATGGCCATGCAAGCCGATGCGGTCTACCCGCCGTCGACCGGCGCGTCGTCGCGCCCCAGCTCCCAGAACGCCACCGCCGCCGCGGCGGCGACGTTCAACGAGTCCACGCCGCGCCGCATCGGAAGAACCACCCGCACGTCACTGGCGGCCTGCGCCGCATCGGTGAGGCCCGGCCCCTCGGCGCCGAGCAGCAACGCGGCCCGCTCACGCTGCGCCGGGGTCAGCCGCTGCATCGGTACGGCGTCCGGCGCGGGCGTCATCGCGAGCACCGTGAAGCCGGCCTCCCGTACCTGGTCCAGGCCGTCGGGCCAGCGGTCGAGTTTCGCGTACGGCATGGCGAAGACCTCACCCATGCTGACCCTGACGCTGCGCCGGTAGAGCGGGTCGGCGCAGGTCGGCGACAGCAGCACCGCGTCGACACCGAGCGCGGCGGCGCCCCGGAAGATCGCGCCCAGGTTGGTGTGGTTGTTCACGTCCTCCAGGACGACCACCCGGCGCGCGGTGGCGAGCACCTCGGCCGCCGTCGGCAGCGGCCGGCGGTGGAACGACGCCAGCACCCCCCGGTGTACGTGGAAACCGGTGGCCCGTTGCAGCACATCCTGGGTCGCGGCGTAGACCGGGGCGTCGCCGGTGTCCAGGTCGGCGAGCTGGTCGGCCCGCTTGGCGTCGACCAGGTACGACCGGGCCGGGTAGCCCGCGCGCAGCGCCCGGCGCAGCACCAGCTCCCCCTCGGCGATGAACAGGCCGTGCGGTGGTTCCCAACGGGTGCGCAGCTCGACGTCGGTGAGCGCCCGGTAGTCGGCGATCCGGTCGTCGTCGGGGTCGGTGATCTGGTGGACGGGCACCCGACGATTCTGCCGGACGCGGAGCAGCGCGCTCCGAGGCCCGCCCGACGAGGCGTTTTGTCCGAAGAAGAAGGGGAATGACCGGCAGGCAACGGACGTGACGGGAAGGACCAGCCAGGTGAGCGCAGACGACACCACCCCGGGCGAAGCGGGTGCCCTGCCCCGGCGTCCGACCGTCGCGGACCACATCGTGTCGCGACTGTTCAGCTGGGGCGTGCACCGCTACTTCGGCTACCCCGGCGACGGCATCAACGGCCTCACCTCCGCGCTGCAACGCACGAACGGACGAGCCCAGTTCATCCAGGTCCGCCACGAGGAGACCGCCGGCTTCGCCGCCTCCGCGCACGTCAAGTACGGCGGCGGTCCGCTGGGCTGCGCTCTGGTCACCAGCGGGCCGGGCGCCATCCATCTACTCAATGGCCTGTACGACGCGAAGCTCGACCACCAACCGGTGATCGCCCTGGTCGGGCACACCGCGACCACCGCCGAGGGCGGCGGCTACTACCAGGAGGTCGACCTGCTCGCCCTCTACAAGGACGTGGCGGCAGCGTTCCTGGCCCAACTCGACAACCCCGCACAGGTACGTCACCTGGTCGACCGGGCGTGCCGCACGGCGCTGGCCCGGCGTACCGTCACCGCCCTGATCCTGCCTCTCGACATCCAGGACGAGCCGGCTGTCCCGAACCCGCCCCACGCGCACGGCTACTACCAGACCAGCAACGCGCCGAGCAGCACGCCGACGGTGCCACCGGAGGCGGACGTACGCCGGGCGGCCGAGGTCCTGCGCGGCGGGCAGCGGGTGGCCATGCTGGTCGGCCAGGGTGCCCTCGGCGCACGCGACGAGGTCCGCGAGATCGCTGATCGGCTCGGGGCCGGCGTGGCCACCGCGCTGCTCGGCTTCACCGCCGTCGACCATCGCGAGCCGTGGGTGACCGGCGCGATCGGGCTGCTCGGCACCCGACCGAGCTGGCAGCTGATGAGCGGCTGCGACCGGCTGCTGATCGTGGGCAGCAACATGCCGTACTCGGAGTTCTACCCGCAACCCGGGCAGGCCCGCGCGGTCCAGATCGACCTGGACGGCACCCAGCTCGGGCTGCGCTACCCGACGGAGGTGAACCTGACCGGCGACGCCCGCCCCACGCTGCGGGCCCTGCTGAACGAGCTGGGCCCCGGCCCCGGGCCGACCGCCTGGCGGACGGAGGTCACCGAGGCCACCTCGGCGTGGCGTCGGGTGCAACACGACCTGGCCGAACAGGCCGCCGACCCGGTCAACCCGCAGTTGCTCTTCCACACCCTGAACGAACGGCTGCCCGACGACGTGCTGCTCGCCGTCGACTGCGGCACCACCACCGCCTGGTACGCCCGACACATCCAGGTACGCCCCGGCATGCTGGCCAGCCTCTCCGGCACGCTGCTGTCCATGGGCGGCGCCATGCCGTACGCGCTGAGCGCCAAGTTCGCCCACCCGGACCGGCCGCTGGTCGCGCTGATCGGTGACGGCGCCATGCAGATGAACGGCGTCAACGAGCTGATCACCGTGGCGAAGTACTGGCGCAGCTGGGCCGACCCGCGCTTCGTGGTGCTGGTGCTCAACAACCGGGATCTGGCGTTCGTCAGCTGGGAACAGCGCTCCACCGAGGGGACGCCGATGTTCCCGGACAGCCAGCAGTTGCCGGACATCGCCTACCACCAGTGGGCGGAGGTGCTCGGGCTGCACGGCGAGTTGATCGACTCACCGGATCAGGTGCGCGACGTCTGGGACCGGGCGCTCACCGCCGACCGGCCGGTGGTGATCAACGCCCTGGTCGACCCGGCGGAGCTGATGCTGCCACCGCACTTCACTGTCGAGCAGGCCCGCAAGACCGCCGCGGCGGTGCTACGCGGCGACACCGACTGGGCCGGAATCATCCGCCGCGGCCTCCCGTCGACGCTCGCGAGCTACCGCCCCCGCCGCCGAGACCGCTAACCCCACCCCGCGCCCCGCGCCCGGCCCGGCCCGGGGCGGGCGGGGGCGGGCGGGGTGGGGTGGGTGGTCAGCCGCGGCGGTCGAGCCAGCGTTGGAGGGCTGAGCGGGGGTCCTGGGTGGGCTCCTGCCGACGCTCCGGGACGGCGGGGCGCTCCACCGGGCGGCGCGCGTCGCCGGCCAGCTCACGGCTCGGTGCGACGAACGCCTTCTCCGGTTGGCCCTTCACGGCGGTGGCGATGACCCGGGCCACCGCGTCGATCACCTTGGTCTGCACCGCTGACCCCACCGAGTCGGCCGGGTCGTCCGGGTTCGCGGCGATACCGGCCACCGCGACCTGCGGGGTGAAGCCGACGAACGTCTCGGTGGAGTTCTGCTCCGAGCTACCCGTCTTACCAGCCACCGGTCGGCCGTCGAGGATGCCGTTCACACCGGTGGCGGTGCCGCCGTTGCACTGCCCGAACGCCGACTGCTGACCCACCGGGCAGCGCGCCGCGTCGGTCGCGGCACGGGCGACGTCCGCGTCGAGCACCCGCTTGCAGGACGGCTGCCCCACCGGCACCTTCGTGCCGTCCGCGCCAGTCACCGAGACCACCGGCACCGGCGTGCAGTAGGTGCCCTCGGCGGCCACCGTCGCGTACGCGTTGGCCAGGTCGAGCGGGGTGGTCGCCGCCACTCCCAGAGTGAACGAGCCCCAGTTCGCGGCGTTGTTCTTGGCGAAGTTGGCGTCCGAGTCGGCGCGGAACGTGATGCCGAGCCGCTGCGCCATCTGGACCACCTTGTCCTGGCCGACCTGCTCGGCCAGCCAGACGAAGTAGGTGTTCACCGAGCGGCCGAAGCCGTCCCACATCATCCGGTACCCGTCCATCCAGTCCGGGTTGGCGTTCGCCGGGCACCAGTGACCGTCACAGCTGCCCGACCCCTCGGCGGGGTACCGGGTGGGCAGCTTGGCGGGCGCGTCGAAACCGGTGGAGAGGGTACGGCCCGACTCCAGCGCGGCGAGCATGGTGAACATCTTGAACGTGGAACCCGCCTGGTATCCGTCGACGCTGGCTCCGCCGGAGATCAACGGGTTGACGGTGTTCGGGTAGTTCGCCTGCCCGGCCGGGTTGTCGGCGAGGCTGTAGTGCCTGTTGACCGCCATCGCCAACACCCGCCCGGTCCCGGGCTGGACCGCCGCGATCGGCAGGGCGCGCTTGTTGTCGTACCCGTAGACCTTTGTGGCCTGCTGTTGCGCGGTGGCCTGGATCTTCGGGTCCAGCGAGGTGACCACGGTGTAGCCGCCCGAACGCAGTGCCTGCTCGCGCTCCGCGACGGTCGCCCCGAAGGCCGGCTGGGTCAGCCACCACTGGCGCAGGTAGTCGCAGAAGTAGCCCCAGTCGTCGTGGCCCTGGGAGACGGCGGTGCAGCCGTTGGGCTGGGCGGTGGGGCGCAGGGCCAGCGGCTCGGCCTTGGCCTGGGCGGCCTGCGCTGCGGTGATCGCGTTGGTGGCGACCATCGAGTCCAACACGTACGACCGGCGGGTCAGCGCCTCGTCCTTGTCGCCGCTGATCGGGCTGTACGCGTCCGGGGACTGCACCAGACCGGCCAACAGAGCCGACTCGGCGAGGGTCAACTGCGCCGGAGGCTTGCCGAAGTACCGTTGGCTGGCCGCCGCGATGCCGTACGCGCCGGAACCGAAGTAGGCGATGTTCAGGTACCGGTCGAGGATCTCGTCCTTGCCGAGGCTCTTGTCCAGAGCGCTCGCGTACCGGATCTCCTGGATCTTGCGGCCCACTGTGGGATCGGTGGCGGCGGCGCGCTCCTCGGCGGTGCGGGTGGGGTCGGTCTTGAGCACGTTACGGACGTACTGCATGGTCAGCGTCGAGCCGCCCTGCTCGGTGCCGCCACCCTTGACGTTGGCCACCAGCGCCCGGGCCAGGCCGCGCAGGTCCGCACCACCATGGTCGTAGAAGCGCCGGTCCTCGGCCGCCACGATTGCCTGCCGCATGACCGGAGCGATCTCCGACAGGGGTACGTCGGTGCGGTTCACGTCGTAGAACGTGGTGATCAGCGTCTTGCCGTCGTTGGCGTAGAGGTACGAACGCTGCGGCGTGGCCGGGGTCTTCAGCGAGGCAGGCAACGCGGCGTACGACCCGAGCGCGGAGCGGGCGGTGAGCCCGAGCAGCAGGTTGCCCGGCAGTGCGGCGACTGCCAGGACGAGCCCGGCCAACACGCCGGCGAGCAGCACTGTGAACAGCCGCGACAGCGGCGAGCGAGGGGCGGCCATGCTCCCCAGGATTGCCACGAAAGCCGCCAACCGACCACCCCCACAGCCGGATTGTCAGCAACTTCACGGCCCCCCACCAGCCAATCCCCTGTCCCCGCCCCAACCCCGCACCCCCCACCCTGGTTGATCATGAAGTTATTGCCAGGACACGCCGAGGTCGCACGCAATAACTTCATGATCAACCGGCGCGGGGCAACCGGCGCGGGGCGGCGGGCGCGGGGCGGCGGGCGCGGGGCGGCGGGCGGGAGGCGGGACCCCGGGGCGGGTGGGGTTAGGGGTTTGGGGTGCTCAGGCTGGCGCTGGCGGCGTCTCTGGCGGTTTCGCGGGGCATCAGGCGGCCGGAGCGGTAGCCGATGCCGATGCCGGCGATCAGCACGAAGATCGCGCCGAAGGTCTGCAACGAGCCGATCAGGGCACCACCGAGGCCGAGCAGCGGCGCGGCGATGATCAGCATGACGCCGTCGCCGAGGCTGAAGGTGCCCGAGCGGGCCACCGCCCACCCGGTGAGGAACCAGCCCGCGCTGTAGAACGCAGCGCCGAGCAGGACCAGCGACCGCGCGGTGGCACCGAAGACGGGCGTCTGCTCCTCGAACCCGGCGAACGGCAGCATCAGCACGGTGCCGGCGATGCTGACCAGCAACCCGGCCGCGGCCACCCGGCGGCTGCGGGTCGCGGCCAGCAGCCCGGTGAGCGCCAGCAGCGCGAGCAGGCCGAGCCAGACCGCGGCCACCCAGCCGATCAGGTAGACCGCCCGGCCGTCGGCCGGATAGGGGTCGTTGCCCACCCCTCCGTCGCTGGCCATCGCCACCGCGCCGTAGAGGATGGCGTACGCGGGCAGCAGCCAGACCGCCGCCCGCGCGAACCGACGTATCGACCAGGCCCAGGTGGCGTTCGTGGCGGGGGCGCCCGGGGTCGGCTCGCCGACGAAGGGCAGTACGCCGAACCCACCACCGCTGCGCCGGGAGCCCAGCGGGGCGACCGGGTCATGCGCGCCGGGCACCGGGGCCGAGGACCACATCCGCTTCGCCGGATCCTTCATGCGTCACCTCGCTCGTCGTCGAGCGGTGCACCGACGCGCCGGGGCGCCCCGATTGCCTGGTCACCACCCGTCCTAGGACCGATCGTGGCAGGCGTCGGAGCGCCCCATGAGTCTTTCTCGTATTTAGCCGACCGAGCGGCCGGCGTATCGGATCAGCCGCGCTCGCGCTGGTCGGCCGGGTCCTCGACGAGGCTGGTCGGGGACACCGGCTCCGGCGCGGGCAGCCCTTGCGGCCCCTTGCTGCCGGTGGCCTGCGCCTCGGCGACGCGTACCTCGTCGTGGATCTGCTGGGCAGCGTCCGCCGCCGCCTGCGCCGCCGCCGCGGCCTCCCGCTCGACCTGGCTCGCGTGTTCGGCTGCCTCCGGTGCGGGCAGGTCCCCCACCATCTGGCTCAGCCCGCCCAGCGCGCCACCCATGCCCTCCAGGGCCTTGGTCAGCTCGGCCGGGACGATCCAGACCTTGTTGGCGCTGCCCTGGGCGATCTGCGGCAGGGCCTGCAGGTACTGGTAGGCGAGCACCTTCTGGCTCGGGTTCGCCTGGTGAATCGCGTCGAAGACCGTCCGAATCGCCTTCGCCTGGCCCTCGGCCTGCAGGATCCGGGCCTGCCGGTCACCGTCCGCGCGCAGCACCGCCGACTGCTTGTCACCCTCGGCGGTGAGGATCACCGACTGCTTGTGGCCCTCGGCGGTCAGGATCGCCGCGCGGCGGTCCCGCTCGGCGCGCATCTGCTTCTCCATGGAGTCGCGGATGCTGGCCGGCGGCTCGATCGCCTTGATCTCGACCCGGGTCACCTTGATGCCCCAGCGGCCGGTGGTCTCGTCCAGCACACCCGAGAGGTGCCTGTTGATCTCGTCCCGGCTGGTGAGCGCCCGCTCCAGATCGAGCGAGCCGATCACGTTACGCAGCGTGGTGACGGTCAACTGCTCGATGGCCTGAAGGAAGCTGGAGATCTCGTAGGTCGCCCGGACCGAGTCGACCACCTTGAAGTAGAGAACGGTGTCGATCGAGACCACCAGGTTGTCCGAGGTGATCACCGGCTGCGGCGGGAAGCTGACCACCTGCTCCCGCATGTCGACCTTGGTACGCACCGCGTCGATGAACGGCACCAGCAGGTTGAGGCCGGGGTTGAGGGTGCGCTTGTACTTGCCGAGCCGTTCCACCACGTCCTGGCGCTGCTGCGGCACGATCCGCACCGCCTTGGCCAGCGTTATCACGGCGATCAACGCCACCGCGATGATCAGCACACCTATGACCGTCATCGGTTCACCCTCTCGCTTCCGGCAACTCGCCGGCGGAAGAAACATCGTCCTGCCACACCAGGGCTGTCGCGCCCCGGACCTTTATCACCCGAACCCGTTCACCGGGCTCGAAAGTCTGCGTCGTGTCGTACGACCGGGCGGTCCACAACTCACCGTCGATCTTGACCAGACCGTGCTCGGCGTCCACCCGTTCCAACACCAGTGCCGTGGAGCCCTCGATCGCCTCCACGCCGAACGGCTGCTCGCCGCTCTCCAGCGCGGAGCGGCTGTGCCGCCGGATGACCGGTCGGACCACCACCAGGCTCAACGCCGACACCACAGCGAACACCAGTGCCTGCACCGCGACCGGCGCACCCAGTGCGGCCGCACCGGCGGCGGCGAACGCACCGACCCCGAACATGATCAGAAATAGCGTCGTCGTGAAAATCTCGGCGACGGCCAGCACCACACCCAAAACGATCCACACCACGGCGTCCACACCGCAAGGGTGACACGTTAATGCACGAGCAGCCCACCCGTGATCATCAGTAGGCTCGGCGACACGAGCGCCGCCCACCGCATTTACCGGCCGAACGAGGAGATTTCCGTGACCCTGCTGCCCGCGACCGCCCGGCAGATCGACACCCAGGTCGCCCAGGCGCAGATCGACGGACGTACCCCGTCACTGGTGCTGGGCGTGGTCCGCGACGGCACGCTGGTCCACCTGGCCACCGCCGGCGAGCACCCCCGCCCGGACGCCGACCTGCAGTACCGGGTGGGCTCGATCAGCAAGACGATGACCGCCACCTTGATCATGCAGTTGCGTGACGCCGGCCAGCTCTCCCTGGACGACCCGCTGGAACGGCACCTGCCCGGCACCGCGGCGGGCGCGCTCACAGTGCGTCAGCTGCTCGGGCACGCCAGCGGCATGCAACGCGAACCCGAGGGCGACTGGTGGGAGCGGAGCGCGGGCGCCGACCTGGCCACGCTGCTCGACGGCCTCAACGCCGACAAGATCGCCTACCCGCCGCACACCGCCTACCACTATTCCAACCTGGCCTACGGGCTCCTCGGTGGCCTGCTCGAACGGCTCACCGGGAAACCCTGGGCCGACCTGCTCGACGAACGGATCCTCACCCCGCTGGGCCTGCGCCGCACCACCTACGCGGCCACCGAGCCGTACGCCCCCGGTTACGTCGTCCACCCCTGGCACGGCACCCTGCGCGAGGAACCCCGTACCGACACCGGCGCCATGGCTCCCGCCGGGCAGCTCTGGTCGACGATCGAGGACCTCGGCCGCTGGGCCGCTTTCCTGGCCGACCCCGACCCGTCGGTGCTGGCCGCCGAGACGCTGACCGAGATGTGCGCCCCCGTGGTGATCAGCGACCTCGACTCCTGGACCGGCGGGCACGGCCTGGGGCTGGAGCTCTACCGCGACGGCGAGCGGGTGTACGTCGGGCACGGCGGCTCGATGCCCGGGTACGTGGCCACCCTCATGGTGCACCGACCCAGCCGCACCGCAGTGGTCGGCTTCGCCAACTCGTACGGCTTCCCGATCACCGGGCTCGGCCGTCAGCTGCTGACCATGGCGCTGGACGCCGAGCCGGCGCTCCCGCAGCCGTGGCGGCCGGCCACCGCCGCACCCGACGCGGGGTCGGCCGAGCTGGCCGGTCGCTGGTGGTGGATGGGCACCTCGCTGGACCTGAGCTGGGACGCGGGTGACCTGGTGGCCCACGTACGCGGTGAGCGGGTGACCCGGTTCACCGCCGAGGGGACGGACCGCTGGCGGGGACGTTCCGGCCCGGAGAACGGCGAGATCCTGTCGGTGCTGCGCGACGACAGCGGACGGGCGCTGGCGGTCGACATCGCCACGTTCGTCTTCACGCGCAGCCCGGACGAGGTTCCCTGACCGGCCGCCGGGGGGTCAGGCGGTCAGGCCGGCTCGGTGACGAAGTCGATGAGCCGTTCCATGGCGTTGATCAGAGGGGTCTCCACGTCGGCGAAGCTGTTCACCCGGGACAGGATGTGCCGCCACATGTCCGCCGGCTCGGCCACCCCGAGGGCCGCGCAGACCCCCTCCTTCCACGGCCGCCCCGGCGGCACCACCGGCCAGGCCGCGATGCCCAACGCGGCAGGCTTGACCGCCTGCCACACGTCCACGTAGGGGTGCCCGGTCACCAGCACGTGCGGCGAGTTCACCCGGGCGACGATCCGGCTCTCCTTGCTGCCCGGCACCAGGTGGTCGACGAGCACGCCGAGTCGTCGGGTCGGGCCGGGGCCGAAGTCGCGTACCTCGGCGTCGAGGGCGTCGATGCCGTCCAACGGCTCCACGACAACACCCTCGATCCGTAGGTCGTCGCCCCAGATCCGCTCGACCAGCGCGGCGTCGTGGATGCCCTCCACCCAGATCCGGCTGGCCTTCGCCACCTGGGCCCGCACGTTGTCCACGGCGACCGAGCCGGACGCAGTGCGTCGACGGGCCGCCGGAACCGGCGCACGGGTGGGGCGGCGCAGCGTCACCGGGCGGCCGTCGAGCAGGAACGCGGCCGGCAGCAGCGGGAAGTTGCGCCGTTTACCGTGCCGGTCCTCCAGCACCACCGCGCCGGCCTCGAAGCCCACCACCGCTCCACAGAATCCGGAGTCGGCATCCTCGACCACGAGATCCGGTTCGGCGTCCACCTCGGGGGTGACCTTGCGCCGTCGCCAGTCGCCCGCCAACACGTCCTCGCCGTATCGCCCCGCCATGTCGATCACGCTAGACCCAGCCCGCTCCCACCCCACCCCCGACACACCGCCCCCAACCCCCGACCGCCGCACCCCTAACGTCAACCGCCACCCACCGCTGTCGATCATGCAGTTGTGGTGCTCCACAAAACGGCTACAACCGGTGCCTGTCACCCACCACCACTGCATGATCGACGCGACCCGGGGCGCGGAGACACGAGCGGGCCGGAGCGGGGATCGGGGCGAACAGGGCAGTTGGGGGCAGGCCGGGCGACCGGAGCGGCAGCCGAGACAGGGCCGGTCGTGACCACGTACCCTTTCGGCATGTCCACCCCCGCAACGGGCGCGGTCACACTCGCGCCGCGCCGGTCCAGCCGGTTCGTTGCCTGGGTGCGCGCGTGGCGCGCCGGGTTGGTGCCCTTCGACGAGGTCGCCGACGCCATCGCCGGCGACGAGGAACACCTCGTTGCGGACGCCCCGGGCACCTGGACCGACGTCCCGCTGGGTGCCGCGCTGCCCACCCTGGCCAAGCTCTCCCCGGACGAGATCCGCCTGGTGCTGCCCGCGCCCGGCGACCCGAGGGGTCTGCCCGGCCCCGGCGACTTCGCCGGTGCGGCGCTGGTCACGGGTGAGGCGGTGGTCGCCGGCGGGCTGGGGTTGATCCCGGAGGTCCGCTCGCACACCTCCGGCTCCGGGGACTGCTTCGAGACGGTGCTGTGGCGGGTCTACCCGCTGCCGGCCAACGCCCCCGCCGCGTCACTCTCGTTGCCTGGCGCCGCCGAGGCGGAGGCCGAGTTGGCGGCCGCGCTGGCCGAGACGACAGCCGTGCTGACCCGCCTCGACGTCGCCCAGTGGCGGCCCGAGCTGGCGGGTGCGCTGGCCGCGCTCCGCCGCCCGGACGGCACCACCGATCTCCCACCGGGCTTCGACCCGCGGGCCCGCCGGCTCTTCGCCCGCGCCGCGGTGCTCGACCGGGTGCTGGCGTTGGCCGGGCACGCCGCCCCGGGCGGCGCGATCAACAACTACGAGGCGCAGCAACGGGACGCGGCACTCCGCCCCCTGACCGCAGCCTGCCGGCAGGCGCTGGTGGCCGCCTGCAACGCCCCCCTGCGCCCCTGACCGGAGCCCTGCAGCACCGGTTGATGGCAGGTCAGATCTCGTCGAGCAGGTCCGCGACCGAGTTGATGATCCGCGACGGGCGGTACGGATAACGCTCCGCCTCGGTGCGGCTGCTGATCCCGGTGAGCACCAGGATGGTCTCCAGCCCAGCCTCCAGGCCGCACAGGATGTCGGTGTCCATCCGGTCACCGATCATCGCGGTGCTCTCCGAGTGGGCGTTGATGGTGTTGAGCGCCGAGCGCATCATCATCGGGTTGGGCTTGCCGACGAAGTACGGCTCGACCCCGGTCGCCTTGGAGATCATGGCGGCGACCGAGCCGGCGGCGGGTAGCGCGCCCTCCACGGACGGGCCGGTCACGTCGGGGTTGGTGCAGATGAACCGGGCGCCGTCGTTGATCAGGCGGACAGCCTTGGTGATCGCCTCGAAGCTGTAGGTGCGGGTCTCGCCGAGCACCACGTAGTCGGGGGCGAAGTCAGTCAGCACGTAGCCCACGGCGTGCAGCGCCGTGGTCAGCCCGGCCTCACCGATGACGTACGCGGTGCCACCCGGCCGCTGGTCGGCGAGGAACTGGCCGGTGGCCAGGGCGGAGGACCAGATCGACTCCTCCGGCACGTCCAGCCCCATCCGGCTGAGCCGGGCCGTCAGGTCCCGCGGGGTGTAGATCGAGTTGTTGGTCAGCACCAGGAACGGCTTGCCGGAGGCGCGCATCCGGTTGATGAACTCCGGCGCGCCGGGCACCGGCTGGCCCTCGTGCACCAGCACGCCGTCCATGTCGGTCAGCCAACTCTGCACGGGCTTACGGTCATGCATGATGATCCTCAGAGGTCAGGGGCGACGGGTCGGCACGCAACAGACGGTGGCGCAGGTGTCCCACATGGGCAGCTCGCCCAGGCGGCGGCGCAGCTGCGCGCCGTCCGGGTCGGTCCGCTCGGTGACCAGCTCACGCACCATGGTCACGAAACGCGGGTCGGTGCCGGGCGTACCGGCCCGGACGAAGTCCAGGCCGAGCTGCTTCGCCGTCTCCAGCGCTTCGGTGTCCAGGTCCCACACGACCTCCAGGTGATCGGAGACGAACCCGATCGGGCTGACCACCACACCGGTGGTCCCGCTCTGGGCGAGGGCGGCCAGGTGGTCGTTGATGTCCGGTTCCAGCCACGGAACCTGCGGCGGGCCGGAGCGGCTCTGCCAGACCAGGTCGTACCCCAGGTCGGGTGCGGCGGCCGCGGCGACGAGCCGGGCGGTCTCGTGCAGCTGCGCCTCGTACCGGCCACCGTGCGGGCCGGCGTTGGCCGCCATCGAGGTGGGGATGGAGTGGGCGGTGAAGACCAGCCGGGTGGTGTCCCGCTTCGCCGGGTCGAGCTGGCTCAACGCCGCCCGGACCGCGTCGACGTGCGGCTCGACGAAGCCGGGGTGGTCCCAGAACTGTCGCAGCTTCTCGATCACGGGGGCGTCCGGGCCGACGGCGGCACGCGCGGCGGCGATGTCCTCCTGGTACTGCCGGCAGGAGGAGTAGCCGCCGTACGCGCTGGTGACGAAGGCCAGTGCCCGGGTGACCCCGTCGTCGCGCATCTGGGTCACGGTGTCGGCGAGCATCGGGTCCCAGTTGCGGTTGCCCCAGTAGATGGGCAGGTCGACACCGTGCGCGGCGAAGTCGGCGCGGACGGCGGCCAGGAGGTCACGGCACTGCTGGTTGATCGGGGACACCCCACCGAAGTGCTGGTAGTGCTCGGCGACCTCGGCCAGCCGCTCAGGAGGCACACCCCGGCCCCGGGTCACGTTCTGCAGGAACGGCATCACGTCCTCGGGCCGCTCGGGCCCGCCGAAGGACACCAGCACCACCGCGTCGTACGACATGGGGTTCATTCTTGCCCCTCGGCCGGGACGCCACGGCGACGCCCCCTGGTCCGGACGCGTAGATCACGCGGACGGCGACCAGTGGGCGTCGCGGGGAGCGTCAGGAACCGATGGCGTGGTAGCCGCCGTCGACGTGGACGATCTCGCCGGTGGTGGCCGGGAACCAGTCGGAGAGCAGCGCCAGGCAGGCCTTGGCGGCGGGCTCCTGGTCGGTGAGGCTCCAGCCCAGCGGGGCCCGCTCGGCCCAGGCGTCCTCGAACTGGTCGAAGCCGGGGATCGACTTGGCGGCGATGGTCCGCAGCGGCCCGGCGGCGACCAGGTTGCTGCGGATGCCCTGCTTGCCCAGGTGCATCGCCAGGTAGCGGGAGGCGGACTCCAGGCCGGCCTTGGCCACGCCCATCCAGTCGTAGACCGGCCACGCCTTCGTCGCGTCGAAGGTCAGACCGACCACCGCGCCGCCGGGCGACATCAGCGGCAGCGCCGCCATCGCAAGGGACTTGTACGAGAAGGTGGAGACGTGCAGGGCGGTCGCCACGTCCTCCCAGGGCGCGTCGAGGAAGCCGCCACCCAGGCAGCTCTGCGGGGCGAAGCCGATCGAGTGCACGACACCGTCGAGGCCGTCGACGTGCTCGCGTACCCGGTCGGCGAGGCTGGCCAGGTGTTCGGTGTTGGTGACGTCCACCTCGATGACCGGCGCGGGCTCGGGCAGCCGCTTGGCGATCCGCTCGACCAGGGACATCCGGCCGAAGCCGGTGAGGACGACCTGCGCACCGTTCTCCTGGGCGAGCTTCGCCACCGAGAAGGCGATCGAGGCGTCGGTGATGACACCGGTGACGAGCAGTCGCTTACCGGCGAGCAGTCCGGACATCGCTGATTTCCTCCGTAGTCAAAAGGGTTAGTGGCCCATGCCGAGGCCGCCGTCGACCGGGATGACGGCGCCGGAGACGTACCCGGCGCTGTCGGACGCCAGCCAGGTGACCACGTCGGCGACCTCGTCCGGGCTGGCCATCCGACCGGCCGGGATGGACTTGAGGATCTCCGCCTTGCGGTCGTCGGTGAGGCCGGCGGTCATGTCGGTGTCGATGAAGCCGGGCGCCACCACGTTCGCGGTGATGTTGCGGCTGCCCAGCTCCCGAGTGATCGAGCGGGCGACGCCGACGAGGCCGGCCTTGCTGGCGGCGTAGTTGACCTGCCCGGCGCCGCCGGCGAGGCCGACCACCGAGGAGATGAAGATCATGCGACCCCACTTGGCGCGGAGCATCTTGCCGGAGGCCCGCTTCGCGACTCGGAACGCGCCGGTGAGGTTGGTGTCCACCACGTCGGTGAACTGCTCCTCGGTCATCCGCAGCAGCAGCGTGTCGGCGGTCATGCCGGCGTTGGCGACGAGCACCTCGACCGGCCCCAGCTCGGCCTCGACGGCGGCGAAAGCGGCGTCGATCGAGGCGGCGTCGGTGACGTCGGCGCGGACGCCGAACAGCCCTTCAGGCGCCTCGCCGCTGCGGTGGGTGACCGCCACCCGGTCGCCCTGCTTGGCGAAGGCCTGCGCGATGGCCAGGCCGATCCCCCGGTTGCCCCCGGTCACCAGCACGGTGCGAGCCACTGTTCCCCCTTGCGATGGTCAGCACGGACGCGTCGGAGCCTAGGCGTTACCGGCAGGTAAGCGCTAACGGGAGTCGTGTCACACCGGGGTACGACACCGGGATCAACCCCTGGTGGCACGCCTCGTGGCGGGGTCGGCCCGTAGCCTCCGGGTGGTGAACCGGCATCCGATCGCGGTGGCCCTACGGGCCCTGCGGCAGACAGTGCTCGGCCCGGACGCCCCGGTCGAACGGCCGCTGCTGGCCCGGTGGCCACGGCTGGCCCCGTACGCCGCGCCGGTCGGCCTGCTCGCCGCGCTCGGCCTCTTCCTGATCACGTTGACAGTGGAGAGCGACTGGGGCCTGCCGCCGCCGATCGCGCTCCTGTTCGCGGCGATGACGGTGGCGCCGCTGCTGGCGCTGCCCCGGCGACCGCTGCTGGCCTGGCGGCTGACGGTGCTGGCCCTGCTGATCTGCACGTTCAACGCCCCGGCCGACCAGGCCTGGCCGTGGACCCCGCCGCTGGCACTCGGGTCGATCGCGGTGGCGGCGGTGGTCGTCGCACGGGTCGACCGCCCAGTGCTGGCCTGGGTGGTGGCGATCAGCACGGTGCCGGTGTTCACCCTTGTCCACCCGAACAACCGGGTCCCGGTCCTGCTGCTGCTCGGCGCGCTGGCGATCGCCGGCGACCTGATCCGGCGCAACCGGCTGTCCCGGCGCGCGCTGGTCGCGCAGACCGAGCTGAGCGAACGCGAGCAGGAACGTCGTGCGGTGCTGGAGGAACGCACCCGGATCGCCCGGGAACTGCACGACGTGGTGGCCCACCACATGTCGCTGATCGCGGTGCAGGCGGAGACCGCCCCGTACCGGCTGACGGACGTGCCGGCCCCGGCAGCCGCGGAGTTCGTCGCCATCGCCGCGTCGGCCCGCGACGCGCTGACCGACATGCGGCGGCTGTTGGGGGTGCTGCGCAGCGAGACGAGCGGGCCGCAGACCGCGCCGCAGCCGGACCTCACCGACCTGGGCGCGATGGTGGACGCGGCACGCCGGGCCGGGCTGCCGGTGACCCTGGACGCCGAGTCGGTGCACGACGACCGGGTGCCCGCGCCGGTCGGGCTGGCCGCGTACCGCATCGTGCAGGAGGGCCTGGCCAACGCGGCCCGCCACGCTGCCGCCGCCGCGGTGCGGGTCACCGTCCGCACCGGTCCGTCCGGTCTGGGGGTACGCGTCGAAAACTCCCCGGCCGACGTCCGACCGACCGATGACGGTGGCTCCGGGCACGGGCTGACCGGTATGCGGGAGCGGGCCACCTCGCTGGGCGGTACGTTCACCGCCGGGCCGCTGCCCGACGGGGGTTACGCGGTGGCGGCCGAGTTGCCGTACGACGCGGAGGGCGGGGACCGATGATCCGGGTGCTGATCGCCGACGACCAGGCGATGGTCCGGCAGGGTTTCGGCGCGCTGCTCGCCGCCCAACCGGACCTGCTGGTGGTGGGGGACGCCGCCGACGGCGCGCAGGCGGTGGCCGCCGCCCGCCACCTCGACCCGGACGTGGTGCTGATGGACGTGCGGATGCCGGTCATGGACGGGCTGGAGGCCACCCGCAAGCTGCTCGGTGACCGGTCGACGCAGCGGCCCCGGGTGCTCATCCTCACCACCTTCGACCTGGACGACTACGTGTACGAGGCGCTGCGCGCCGGGGCCAGCGGGTTCCTGCTCAAGGATGCCCCGGCGGCCGACCTGGTGCAGGCGGTGCGGGTGGTGGCGGCCGGGGACGCGCTGCTCGCCCCGGGGGTGACCCGTCGGCTGATCGCCGAGTTCGCGGCCCGTCCGGACCGCCGCAGCCCGCGCCCCACCGACCTGGCCGGGCTCACCCCGCGCGAGACCGAGGTGCTGCGGTTGATCGCCCGGGGCCGCAACAACGCGGAGATCGCGGGTGACCTGGTGGTGGCCGAGCAGACGGTGAAGACGCACGTCGGGCGGATCCTGGCCAAGCTGAATCTGCGCGACCGGGCACAGGCAGTGGTGCTGGCGTACGAGACGGGTCTGGTGGCCGCCGGCGAGTAGCCCTGTGGAGCCAGCCTTGAAACGGCTCTGCGGGACGACGACCGGGCCCCGCCCCTGGGCGCAGTCTCCCTCCGGACGACATTCCGGAGGGAGACCGTGATGCGACGACGAGGTGCCAGCCGGGTGGCGATGGCCGCGCTGCTCGGCGTGAACCTGGTTCTACCGACCCGACCCGAGCCGGCCACGGCGGTGGGGTTCGTCGAGGCGTACCCCGTGACGGCGGCGGCGATGCGCGCGGCCGGCCCCCCGTACGCGGACTGGGCGACCGACGGACGCCGGTTCCTGCTGTTCGACGAGCGCGGTGACGGCCGCGCGGTCGAGGTTGTCGGCGACCTCGCCGACGCGGACCGGATCGCGGTGCTGGTGCCGGGGGTCGGCAGCACCCTCGCCGACTTCGACAGGGGGTTGGGCGGGGTGGCCCGGCGGGCGCCGGCGGTGCAGGCCGGGCAGCTCTACCGGGAGCTGCGGGCGCTCGACCCGGCGGCACGGGTCGCGGTGCTGGCCTGGCTCGGCTACGACCCGCCCGACGGGGTCCTGACGGCCGCCGGTGGCGTCAGCGCGCGGCGCGGCGCGGCCGGGTTGGCCGCGCTGCTCAGGGAACTGGCCGGACGCCGTCCGGCGGCGACGATCACGCTGGTGGGGCACAGCTACGGGGCGCTGGTGGTGTCGCTGGCGGCGGCGGAGGCCCCGGCCCAGGTCACCGACGTGGTCAGCCTCGGCGGCGTCGGCGCCGGGGTGCAGCGCGCC
Source organism: Micromonospora sp. DT15 (assembly GCF_049841475.1). Taxonomy (NCBI): domain Bacteria; kingdom Bacillati; phylum Actinomycetota; class Actinomycetes; order Micromonosporales; family Micromonosporaceae; genus Micromonospora; species Micromonospora sp. DT15. The sequence continues at coordinate 33,991 of NZ_JBNCKJ010000012.1, read as the reverse complement.
GACGACCTGCCCGGCGGGCGGCGGTTCTGGGCGGCCGAGTCGCCGACCGACTGGATCCGTCGGGTACCACCGGTGCGGCTGCCCGGCCTGGGTTTCGGCCGGCGACCCGGCGATCCGGCGTTCGGTGCCCGGCCCCTGCCGGTGGGTGGGGTGGCGGGGCACGACGGCTACCTCACGCCGGGCAGCGCCACGCTGGTCGCGGTGGCGGCGGTCGTGCTGGGCGACACCGACGGGATCGGGGACGCCCGGTGAGCCGGGACCGTGCCGTCGACGCCTTGCGGGCGTACGCCATCGGCGGGGTCGTGCTGGGGCACTGGCTGGTCACCGGGTTGGTGCTGACCGGCGACGGCGGGCTGCACCAGGCCAGTCCCCTGACCGCCCTGCCCGACCTGGCCCCGATGACGTGGGTGTTGCAGACGCTCGGGTTGTTCTTCTTCACCGCCGGGTTCGGCTCGACCCGGTCGCTGGCCCGTTACCCGGGCGGCACGGGCGGTTGGGTGGCCGGTCGGCTGCGGCGTCTGCTGCTGCCCAGCGTGGCGCTGCTCGGTGTGGGGGCGGCCGTGCTGCTCGCCGCGACCGTCGTCGGCACCTCGGACGACACGCTCGCCGTCGCGCTGCGGCTGGCGGTCAGCCCGCTGTGGTTCCTGCTACCGCTGGTGATCCTGGTCGCGGTGACCGGTCCGCTGCGCGTCGCCGTACGCCGGTGGGGGGTGGCCCGGTGCGTAGCGCCGGCGGTGGCCGTGGTGGCAGCGGTCGACCTGGCCGTCCGGCTGCTGCCGTCCGGCACCGACCTGCCCCCGGTCACCGTGCTGGCGGCCTGGTCGGTGCCCTACCTGCTGGGAGTGGCGCACGCCGACGGACGGCTGGACGGCCGTCGGGCGGGCGGCACGTTGGCGGCCGGTGGGGCTGTCGCGCTGGCGCCGCTGGCGGCGCTGGGCTACCCGGTGAGCGCGGTCGGCGTACCCGGGGCCGGGGTGTCCAACCTGAACCCGCCGTCGCTGCTGGTCGTGGCGTTGGCGGTGACCCAGGTTGGGCTGGGGCTGCTCGCCCGGCCGGCACTGCACCGGCTGCTGGCCCGACCGCTGCCGGGCCGGGCGGTGACCGAGGTGAACCGGTCCGCCGTCCGGATCTACCTGTGGCACCAGCCGGTACTGGTGGCGGTGACCGCGCTCACCGCCCGCGGCGGGCTGGCCCTGCCCGGTCTGCACACCGCCCCGGACGGCCCGGGGTGGGTGCTGGCGCGCTGCTGCTGGCTGCCGTTGCTCGCCGTGGTGCTGGTCAGCGTGGTGCGGGTGGGTCAGCCGAGGTCGTTTCGGCGGGGCGTACGCGCTGGTGGCGGGTGGCGTCCCCAACCGGGCGGTGGAGGGGCGGCCGACCGGTCGGCCGAGTGCGTTCCGTCGGCACCGCAGGTGTACGATCATCGACGTTCCGGCCCGCCCGACTTGCAGGAGGTGATCGCTGTGCGAGATAGCGATCCTCCCAGTCGTGGCCGGGCCGATGGTCAGTCCCGCTGAGCCACGACTCAGTCTGGTGAGCTGACCCCGCTCCGCTCCCCACCACGTCGGCAACTGCCGAGGTGAGTGTGCCGCGCCGCCCGATCCCGGGCGGTCGCCGGGAGCCGCCCGGTCACGACTTCGTGTGCGCGTCCCCACCCCCTGCGGTCCGCCCCCGCACGCGGACCGTCCAGCCGCCACCCGGAGCCGTCATGAGCCGCTACGTCGCCCCGCTGGGCTTCACCCTCGCCGCCGTCTGGGTGGCCATCGTCTTCGTGCTCGCCGGTGGCGGTCACTGACCGCTCCGGGCCGGCAGCTCGCGCTGCCCGGGGCTGGTGCCGGCGGCGATCGTCGACCGCCGCCGGCGCAGCCCTTCACAGCATGCGGGACGACCACAGCAGACTGAACGCGCCCGCGCAGAGCGCCAGCAGCAACGCCACCCCGGCGTACCACTGGGTCACCTCACGCGGCTCGGTGCGGAACCCGATCGAGCTGCCCATGTCCTGATAGACCTGCTTCAACTCGCTCACCGAGGCCGCCTCGTAGAAGTAACCCTCGGTGGTCTCGGCCAGCTCGGCGAGGGCCATCCGGTCCACCGGCACCCGCTGCAACTGCCCGCCGATGTCGACCTGGCCGGTGTCGGTGCCGAAGGCGATGGTGGAGACCGGAACGTTCGCGGCCTGCGCGGCCGCCGCCGCCTCCTCCACCGCCCGACCGGAGGTCCGGAAACCGTCGGAGAGCAGCACGATCCGGGCCGGCGGAATACCCGCCGCGCCATCGGCCGGCACCGACCGGATCGCCTCCAGGCAGGTGAACACCGCCTCGCCGGTCGCGGTCGCCTCAGCCAGCACCAGCCCGTCGATGGCGCTGGTCACCGCGTCCCGGTCCTTGCCCGGCGGCACCAGCACGTTGGCCGCCTTGGCGAACGACACGAGGCCCAGGTTGTAGCTTTCCGGCAGCTCACTGACGAACTGCTTGGCCGCCTCCTGGGCCGCCTCCAGCCGGTTCGGCGCCACGTCGTCGGCCTGCATCGACAACGACACGTCGATGGCGAGCATCACCGTGGCCCGCTCCAGCGGTTCCTTGGTGTCCACAGCGGGACGGGCCAGCGCGGTGGCCAGCACCAGCAGGCAGAGCAGGAACGCAGTCGCCGGGACGTGCCGACGCCAGCCCAGGCCCTTCGGCGCGACGGTACGCAGCAGGTCCACATTGGTGAACCGCATCGCGTACGCCCGGCGGTGCAACTGCCGCCAGACGTAGAACGCGGCGAGGGCGAAGACCGGCAGCACGGCCAGCAGCCACCACGGTTGCAGAAAACGGATCATCGTGTCGTCCCCCGGGTACGCGCGTGCCGCTGCGCGGCCACGAATCGCACCATGTCCAGCAGCCAGTCTCGGTCGGTACGCAGACGCAGGTGGGCCGCGCCGGCGCCGCGCAGGGCAGCGGCGATCGTGGCCCGTTGGGCGGTGGCGGCCTCGGCGTAGCGCTGCCGCAGCCGCGGGTCGGCGGTCTGCACCTCGTGCAGCTCGCCGCTCTCCGGGTCGACCACCGGCAACACGCCCACGTCGGGCAACTCCAGCTCACGAGGGTCTACCACCTCGATCGCCAGCACGTCGTGGCGGACGCGCAGCTTGCGCATCGGCCGCGCCCACTGCTCGGCCGGCGCGAGGAAGTCCGAGACCACCACGGCCACCCCGCGACGGCGGGGCGGACGGTTGAGCATCTCGATCAGGGCGCCCAGATCACCACGGCCGGGCTGGATGGCGGTGCCGGCGACGGCACGCAGCAGGCCCTGCGCCTCCTTGCGCCCGGAACGGGCCGGCAGCCGGGTGAGCACCCCGGGCCCGGCCGGCGGTGGTACGCCCCGCCAGCGTCGGGTCGGGGCGGACACCCCGCCACCGGTGCCGATCACGGCGCCGATCCGGTTACCTCCGCGCACGGTCAGGTGGGTGATGGCAGCCGCGGCGGCCACCACCACCTCCCGTTTGAGCCACTGCCCGGTGCCGAAGTCCAGGCTGGCGGAGAGGTCCAGCGCGAGCCAGGTCTCCAGCTCCCGGTCGGCGACCGTACGCCGCACGTGCGGTGTGGTGGTCCGGGCCGTGACCGGCCAGTCCATCCGGCGTACGTCGTCGCCGGGGCGGTACTCCCGGGACTCACCCGCCTCACTGCCCGGTCCGGGCAGCAGGCCGGCATAGTCGCCCTGGAGCAGACCGTCAAGCTTGCGGGTGACGAGCAGCTGAAGCCGGGACAGCACGGCTTCGCTACGGTCGGCCAGGGGGGCCGGACGAGGGGTGGGTGAGGTCACGGGCGCTGCCCGGGCCAGCCAGCGCCCGGCGGCGGCGCGATCGACGGCGGGGTGGCCTGCTGCCGGGGAGCGACCGCCGGGAGCGGAATCGTCGACATCACCCGCTGCACGATGTGGTCGGCGGGTACGTCGTCGGCGAGCGCGTCGTAGCTGAGCACCAACCGGTGCCGCAGGATGTCCGGCGCGATGTCCTGAACGTCCTGCGGCAGTGCGTAGTCACGCCCGCGCAGCAACGCCAGGGCACGGGTGGCCCGGACCAGACCCAGCGAGGCACGCGGGCTGGCCCCGTACTGGATCAGTTGCGCGACGTCGGGCATGCCGTGCTCGGCCGGGGCCCGGGTGGCCAGCACCAACCGGACCGCGTAGTCGACCAGGGCATTGTGGACGAAGACCTGGTCCGCCTTGCGTTGCAGAGCGATCAGCTCCGGGGTGTCGAACACCGCGGTCGGCTCGGGCGCGGCCACGCCCATCCGGTAGACGATCTCCCGTTCCTCCGCGTCGGTCGGGTAACCCACCACGATCTTCATGAGGAACCGGTCCCGCTGCGCCTCCGGCAGCGGGTAGACGCCCTCCTGCTCGATCGGGTTCTGGGTGGCCATCACCAGGAACGGGTCGGGCACCCGGTGGCTCTCCCCACCGATGGACACCTGCCGCTCGCTCATCACCTCCAGCAGCGCGGACTGCACCTTCGCCGGCGCACGGTTGATCTCGTCAGCGAGCAGGAAATTGACGAAGACCGGCCCCAACTCGACGTCGAACTTCTCGCTCGACTGCCGGTAGATCCGGGTGCCCATGATGTCGGCGGGCACCAGATCCGGGGTGAACTGGACCCGGGCGAAAGACCCACCGACAACCTTGGCGAGGGTCTCCACCGCCAGGGTCTTGGCCACCCCGGGCACGCCTTCGAGCAGGCAGTGACCTCGGGCGAGCAGCGCGACGAACATCCGCTCCACCATCCGGTCCTGCCCGACGATCACACGTTTGATCTCGAACAGGCCCTTCTCCAGCAGGGTGGCGTCCTGCGCTGGTGTGGTCACCGGGGCGGGTGCCGCTCCGTTCGGCGTCGGGGCGTCGGGCATGGTCGGCTGGGCCACCGGTCCTCCACAGCGTTTGTCGGTCGTCGCGGCTCGTGCGGTATCAAGACTCGCACGCCTTGCTGAGTGTCGAGGGAGGGAGAAGCCGATTTCGGGCGCGCCGTCCCCGGCAGCCGATTCGCACATCTCGGGTGTGCACATACCGGCCTGCCGCGTGTACGATTCACCCCGTCGCCGGGCGGCTCCCCCCGTGGTCGCCCGGCGCTCAAGCTTCCGTCCCGCCGCCCTAGACTGGCCGGGATGAGCACCCCCTCCCCCGCCGACGACGCCCTGATCTGTTCGGCCCGGGGCTGCCGGTCCGTCGCCGTCTGGGCGCTGGAGTGGAACAATCCCCGCCTGCACGACGCCGATCGGCGTAAGACCTGGTTGGCCTGCGCCGGGCACCGGGGCAGCCTCGGTGACTTCCTCGACGCTCGAGGCTTCCTGCGTGCCGTCACTCCGGTGCCCGGATCGCCTACGCTCGACGTGTGAGCGGCGACCCTCCGGCTTCCCCCGGCCCCACCTCCCCGTCCTGGCCGCCCACCCCGGCCACCGCACCACCCGGCGTCGACCCGCCGCCCGGCGCGTTCCCCGCACCCGGCACGCTCGGCCCGGAGCCCACCGCGCCGGATGTCTCGACGCCCGCCCCGCTGCCACCGGGTGCGCTGCCACCCGGTCACCGGCCGGCACCCGCCGCCGACCAGCGCCCACCCGACCTGCCGCCTCCCGGCCTCCTGCCGCCCGACTCCGGCGCGCTGATGACGGCCGCGCCGGGTGGTCGGGGTCCGCTGGAGCCCTGGCCGGACACTGTCAACTGGCAGCCGATCTCCACCGACCTGATCTGGGTGGAGCTGATCCGGCTGGCGATCGTGGTCGCCATCGGGCTGGCGGTGACCGGCGTCGCCTGGGCGTTCAGCGGCCACTGGTTGTTCGGGCTCGCCGTGGCCGTCGTGCTGGTGCTCGGCGCGTGGCGGGCCATCGCGATCGTCCGCGCGGTCCGGGCCTGGGGGTACGCCGAGCGGGAGAACGACCTGCTGGTCCGGCACGGGCTGCTGGTGCGCCGGCTCTCCATCGTGCCGTACTCGCGGATGCAGTTCGTCGACGTGAGCGCCGGGCCGTTGGAGCGCGCCTTCGACCTGGCCACCGTGCAGCTGCACACGGCGGCGGCGGCGAGCGACGCCCGGGTGCCCGGGCTGCGCCCGGCGGAGGCGTCCCGGCTGCGCGATCGACTCACCGCGCTCGGCGAGGATCGGGCGGAGGGGCTGTGAGCACCCGCGCGGGCAGCCGCCGACCGCACCGAGGGCCGCTCCGATGAGCGACGGGCCCGCCGAGCCGAGCACCGTGCCGCCCACCGGCCCGACACCACCGGGGCCGCTGCTGCCCGCTGGCACGGCTCGTGATGGCGCGACACCGCCTGGACGGGTGCCGCCTGGCGCGGCACCTGATGGGCCGGTGCCGCCCGGGGCGCCCGCGCCGTGGCCGGCACCACCGGGTGGTGGCGAGGGCGAACCCCGGCAACGACTGCACCCGCTCAGCCCGGTGCTGCACGGCGCCAAGTCCCTGGTCGTGGTGATCGCCGGGCTGTCCTGGTCGACGCTGTCGCGGGTGGGCTTCGGCTGGTTCGCCGCCATGGTGGCGGTGCTGGCGCTCGGCGCGACGGTGCTGTCGGTCATCAGCTGGTACAACACCGGCTACCACGTCGTCGGCCGGGAACTACGGGTGTACGAGGGGCTGCTCTGGCGGCGTACCCGGGCCATCCCGTTGGAACGGTTGCAGGCCGTCGAGGTGGTCCGGCCGCTGCTCGCCCAGCTCACCGGCCTGGCCGAGCTGCGTCTGGAGGTGGTCGGCGGAGGCAAGACCGAGGCGCCACTGGCGTACCTCGGGGTGGGCGACGCGGCAGTGCTGCGGGAACGTCTGCTGGTGCTGGCCGGGCGGGTGGCGCAGCAGCCCGTACCCGGCGACGCGGCGGCCCCGGTGGCCCCGGGTGCGACGGTGCCACCGGCGGCCGTACCGGGCCGGTCACTGCACGCGGTGAGCAACCAGAACCTGCTGATCAGCCAACTGCTCACTCCGCAGGCGTTCCTGCTCCCGTTCGGTGTGGCCTTCGTCGTGGTGCAGTTCCTCACCGCCGGTTCGTGGTCGTTCGTCGCGGTGGCGAGCACCCTGACCGCGATGGCGGGTGTGCTGCTGCAACCGATCCGCCGCGTCCTCGACGACTGGAACTTCCGGCTGGCCCGCGACGGCGGCACGCTGCGGGTGCACAACGGCCTGCTGGAGACGCGGGCGCAGACCGTGCCGCTGGAGCGGGTGCAGACCGTGCGGGCCACCTGGCCACTGTTGTGGCGGGTGAAGGGCTGGCTGCGGCTGCGGCTGGAGGTGGCCGGTTACTCCGTCGCGGAGGCCGACGACCGTAACCGGCCCGACCGGCTGCTGCCGGTCGGCGACCTGCCGACGGCGACGATGATCGTCGCCGAGGTGCTTCCCGGGGTACGCCTCGACGCTCTCGCGCTGAGCCCGCCGCCGCGCCGGACCCGTTGGCTGCACCCGCTGGGCCGTGCCGCGTTCGGCGCGGGGCTGTTCGAGCGGGTGTTCGCCACCCGGTCGGGGCGGCTCACCCGGCAACTGGTGATCGTGCCGTACGCCCGGATCCAGAGCGTGCGGGTGGTCCAGGGGCCCATCCAGCGCCGTCTCGGGTTGGCCACCGTGCACGCGGACACGGCGGGCGGCTCCGGCGCCACCGCCCAGGACCGCGACCTGGCCGAAGCCTGGGCCCTGGCAGCCGACCTGACGACAAGAGCCCACCAGGCCCGCACCACCACCCCCCAACCCTGACCCCCACCCCCCACCCCCACCCCCCACTCGGCCCTCCGCGCCCCGCCGTTCTCCGCGGTGATCATGAAGTTATTGCCCCGACACGCCGTGCGGGAGGGCAATAACTTCATGATCACCAGGCCGAGGGTGGGGCGGGCCTTGGTGGGGTGGGGGGGGTGGGGTGGGGGGGTGGGGTGGGGGCCTTGGGTGGGTCAGCGGTCGGCGGGGACCGGGGGGTTCGTGGTGGTGGTTTCCGGGCCGCGTGGGGTTGGGGGCTCCGGCTCGTTGTGCGGGGGGTCGGCGGGGTCGGTGGGCTGTTTCGGCTCGGGCTTCGGGTGGCGGACACGCCACGCCGCCCAGCCGCGCTCCGCCAGACCGACCACCAGGAAGGTCAGCCCCACGTAGGCCCAGCCGACCAGCACGTCGATCACGTAGTGCTCACCCGAGTAGACCAGGGTGAAGGTCATCGCCAGCGGGTACGCGAGCAGCAGCGGCCACCAGCGACGACGGGTGGCGGTCAGGAAGAACAGCACCACGAACAACGCCCAGGCGGTGTGCAGCGACGGCATCGCGGCGACCGGGTTGGAGGCGATCTGGCCGGCGTTGAGGACGTTGCCGGCGCCGTGCATGCCGAACGCCTTCCAACCCCGGGTGGAGATCCGGGCGACCTCGGTGAGCAGGCCGTTCTGCGCCGCCCACCAGGGCGGGGCCGCCGGGTAGATGAAGTAGGTGACCAGGCCGGCCGCGCAGAGGAAACCCCACCGCCGCATGTACGCGGCCCAGCGGTGCCGATCGCGCAGCCAGAGCACCGCGGCGGCGGCCAGCGCCACCACGAAGTGGGAGAAGTACACCCAGCTCGCCGCGATATCCCACCAGTGCACCTGCGGGTGGTAGAGGTGCTGCTGCAACCAGACGGTGGGCACCTCACCGCCGGTGGCCCAGCCGAACATGAACCGGTCGGCGACGATCAACTCCATCGCGTGCGGCGTGGCCCCGTTGTCGGCGAACCCGCGCGAAAGGTTGTAGATCACGAACAGCAGCACCACCGGCACCCAGTCCCGGGCGAAGCGCAGGTGGCTACGCCACGGCCGATCGCTGTTCCAGGCGATGGTCGCCAGCCAGATCCAGACGAAGGCGTACGCCGGGTCGGTGGGCAGCCCGATGGCCAGCCACGCGGCGACGAACGCGACCGCCCAGACGGTCATGGCGACGACGCGCCGACGACCCCCGTCCGGGGACTCGGGCGGGTCGGTCCGGGCGGGGGGCTGGGGGTCAGTCGCGACGGCCATCGGGGTCAAGGTTAACGACGGGTACGGCATCGACCGACGGGGACCACCCGTTGCGCGTCCGGGGGTGGTCGCGTCCGGATCGTCGGGCGCGTGCTCGACGGGTCCAGCGAGCACCTAGGCTGACGACCATGCAGGAGCAGCCCGAGCCGGCCTTCGCGCCGGGTCTGACCGCCCAGGTCGAGTTGACCGTCACCGACGCGGACACCGCCCAGGCGGTCGGTTCCGGGGACGTACCGGTGCTGGGCACCCCCCGGGTGCTGGCGCTGGCCGAGGCGGCCACCGTCGCGGCGACGGCGACCGGGATGCCGCCCGGTTCCACGACAGTGGGCACCCGGGTCGAGTTGGAGCACCTGGCGCCGACAGTGGTCGGCCGGACGGTCCGCGCGCAGGCGCTGCTGGCGACCGTCGACGGTCGCCGGCTGTCGTTCGAGGTCACGGTCAGCGACGGTGACCAGACGGTGGCCCGGGGCCGGGTGGACCGGATCCTGGTCGACCGGGGCCGCTTCGTCGAACGGGCCGGGCGGGCGTCGTGAACGCCGCTTTCGTCGAGGTCGCCGACCGGGTGCACGTGCTGGCCGAACCGCTGCTGCGGGTCAACGTCACACTGGTCGTCGGCGACGACGAGGCGCTACTGGTGGACACGCTCTCGTCGGCCGCCCAGGCCACCGAACTGGCCGCGGCCGTCCGGGCGGTCACCGACCGTCCGCTGACGCTCGTCAACACCCACCACCACTACGACCACTGCTTCGGCAACGCCGTCCTGGCCGGCGACCCACCCCGCCCGGTGTACGGGCACGAACTGGCCGCCGCCGCCCTGCGCGAGGAGCCGGAGCGGCTGCGCCGGGAGGCGTACGAGGAGGTGCGCACGGAGCACCCGGCGCTCGCCGCCGAGCTGGCCGACACCCCGCTGCTCGCTCCCACGCACACCGTGCACGTCGAGACGGTGCTCGACCTGGGCGGTCGGCAGGTGCTGCTGCGCCACCCCGGTCGGGGGCACACCGAGGCCGACCTTGTGGTGCACGTGCCGGACGCCGACGTGCTGGTGGCCGGGGACCTGGTGGAGCAGAGCGGCCCGCCCGCCTTCGAGGACTCGTACCCGTTGCGGTGGCCGGACGCGGTCGCGGACCTGCTGCGACTCACCACCGCGCGCACTGTGGTGATCCCGGGCCACGGCGACCCGGTCGACGTCGACTTCGTCCGGGCCCAGCACGCGGAGCTGGCGAAGCTGGCCTGGCTGATCCGGGCCGCGCACACCGGCAGCGCCCCGCCGGAGCGGGTGGCCGCCGAGGCCCCTTTCGGGGCCCGCCCGGCCCTGGTCGCCGCCCACCGCGGCTACCTGGAACTGAACGGCACGGCCTGACGGCCTACACCGAGGTACGTCGCCACTGCTGGTTGGTGCCGGTGCCACACGTCCACTGCACCGCGCGGGCACCGTCGGTGGTGGCGGAGTTGAGCACGTCGAGGCACTTGCCGCTGTGCCGGGCGACGAGCTGCACGTAACCCGTGCCGAGGTCCTGCACCCGCCACTGCTGGTTGGTGCCGCCGTTGCAGGTCCACTGGGTGACCCGTACCCCGTCGGCGGTGGCGCCCGCGCCGCCGTACACGTCGAGGCACTTTCCGCTGTGCGCGCTGACCACCGTCTGGTAACCCCCACCCGCGTCCTGGAACCGCCACCGCTGGTTGGGCTGACCGTTGGCGGCCCACTGCACCACCTCGGCACCGTCGGTGGTCGCGCTGTTGTTGACGTCCAGCAGCTTGCCGCTGTGCCGCGCGGCGAGGGTGTACGCGCTCGGCACCGGCACCGTGGTGTCCGGGGCGAGCCGGTACAGCCCGGCGCCGTGGGCCGGGAGCGACCGGGTGAGGGTCCCGGTCGCCGTGCCGAGGGCCGCGCCGGACCACAGGTCTGTCACGGCGGCCGACCCGATCCCGAGGTCGGCGAGGTTCACCGACACCTGCGCCGCGCTGCTGTCCCTGTTGAACAGGGCGACGTACCGGTGGTTGCTGCCCGGCACGTCGGCGACCCACACCTGCCGGCTGCCACCGTAGAGCTGACGGTTGTTCGCGCTGTTCTGGTTAACTCCCAGAACCGCAGCGTTGGTCATCAACGCCAGCTCGGCGGCGCGGTTCTCGACCAGGTTGCCGCCCCACATCAGTGGCGCCCGGTTGATCGCCCACAGTGACATCAGGGTGCGCTGCTCGTCCGACGTCAGGTTGGAGTATCGCGGCGAACCAACCGGCCCGTACTTGGAGAGCCGGCCGATCGGGATCATGTCGGCGTCGGGCCAGGCGCCGGTGGCGCGGTACGGGGTCCAGTTGCGCAGTTGGTCGAAGAGCGCGTCCACTGACGACCAGTTGTCCCACAGATCGTTGACGATCCGCCACATGTGCGCGTTGGCTTGGACGTGTGCGCCGCTGGACAGCGAGGTCGGGCCGGGCGAGAGGCTCAGCACCATCGGTCGGCCGCTGCGCTGGATGGCCGTCCGGTACCCCTCGACCTCCGACTGCCGGTACGTCGGGGCGGCGATGTCGTCCACCTTCACGTAGTCGACACCCCAGGACGCCAGCAACTGGAACATCGAGTCCAGGTAGGTCTGCGCGCAGGGGTTGGACATGTTCAGGCCCCACATGAGGTTGAGCCAGGCCGCGGTGGTGGTGTTGTTGATCTGGTTGGCGCGGCAGGTGGTGCCGAGGATCGGGACGTTGTCGGCGACCGCCTGGCGGGGAATGCCCCGCATCAGGTGGACGCCGAACTTCAGCCCCTTCGCGTGGACGTAGTCGGCGAGCGGCTTGAACCCGTTGTCACCGGCGGCGGAGGGGAACCGGGTCGTGTCGGGCAGCAGCCGGCCGTTGGCGTCCATCCGGAGCCGGGGTTGCAGGTTCGCGTCCTGGTTGGGGCTGTTGTTGTGTTGACCGGGGTAGTACCAGGCCCAGTCGATCACCACGTACTCCCAGCCGAACTGCCGCAGGTTCGTGGCCATGTAGTCGGCGTTGGCCCGGACGTCGGTCTCGGTGACCCGCCAGTTGAACGAGTCGTAGCTGTTCCACCCCATCGGCGGGGTGTCGGCCACCCCGTTGTCCCACGCGGCGGCCCGCTCGGGCGGGTGGGCGACGACCATCCCGGCAGCCACGAGCAGCATGACCAGTAGGGCCGCAACGTGGCGGAACGCCAGAGGTACCAGAACCACCCGCATCAGAACCTCCCCGACGACGCCCACGTTCCATCGCGCGTCATCGATGTTAACGTTCACAAATCCCCGAGGTCAACCCCACCGCCACCCCCCAACCTCCCACCCCCTCCCCCACCCCTTCCTCGTCGATCATGGAGTTGTGGTGGGTCACAAAAGCCATGAATATTCAGCTTTCGGGCACCACAACTCCATGATCGACGGCGGGGCGCGGGGCGGGGCGGGGCGGGGCGGGGCGGGGCGGGGCGGGGCGGGGCGGGGAGATGCGGGGGGGCGGGGTTAGGTGGTGAAGCGGTTTTGTACTGCGGTGCGGGTGGGCATGGCGGTGGCGCCGCCCGGGGATTCGCAGACCAGGCCGGCCACCCGTAGCGCGAAGGCCACCCGCTCGGTCCAGCCCGACGGGCTGTCCGGCTCGCCGTCGACGAGCAGGTCGGCGATCAGCGCGGCCATCACCGAGTCACCCGCGCCGGTGGCGTCGATCGCGTTGACCTTGGGGGCCGGCACCCGGACCGGGTCGGCGTCGGCGGCAGCCAGCACCGCACCGGCCGCGCCGAGCGTCACGACCACAGTGGCCGCCCCCAACTCACGCAGGTACGCCGCCACCCCCTCGACCGGCTCACCGGGGTAGAGCAGCACAGCGTCGGCTGCGCTCAGCTTGACCAGGTGCGCGCCGGCGGCGAACTCGGCCACCACCTCGCGCAGCCCCTCCAGCGCGCCCGGCCCGTTCAGCAGCCGGGGACGTACGTTCGGGTCGAAGACCCGCAGGCCGGCGGCGAGCGACCAGGCACGACGGGCGGCGGCGAGCGTAGCGGGTCGGAGCAGCACGATCGAGCCGCAGTAGAGCACGTCGGCGCCCTCCAGCAACGCCAGGTCCAGATCGTCGGGACCGAGCAGTCCGTAGGAGGCCGGCTCGCCGTAGAAACGGAAGTCCGGCTCCGGCCCGGCGTACGTGACCACTGCGAGCGTGGTCGGCGCCGGGACCGTGATCGCACCGGCCACCCCGACGTCGGCCGCGGTGAGGAAGGCGCGGATCCGGCCGCCCAGCGCGTCGTCACCGAGCGAGCCGACGAACTGTGCCGCACCGCCGAGGCGGGCCACCCCGACGGCGACGTTCAGCGGCCCGCCGCCGATGGCCTGCCGATAGACCCGCTCCCCTTCGAGATCGCTGTCGAGCAGGTCGACGAGCGCCTCACCGAGCACCACCGCGTATCCCATGCCGATCCTCTCGTCGTCGCCACCGGCCGCCGATCGCCGAGCCGATCTCCGTGGCACCAGGCTGGCACAGCGCACGGCCCGATGGGCGCCGAAGGCCACGCACCGACGGGCGCGCTACCCCGGCTGGTGGATCGGCCCGTCGAGTACCGCGAGGGGGCGACCGGTGCCGCCCCACCGGGCCGCGACGATCTGCGCGGCCACACTCACAGCGGTCTCCTCGGGGGTACGACCACCGAGATCCAACCCGATCGGGGAGGCGAGCCGGGCGAGCTGCGCCGGGCTGAGCCCCGCCTCGCTCAACAGCTTGTGTCGCTCGTCGTGGGTACGTCGTGAGCCCATCGCGCCCACGTACGCCAGCGGGTGGCGCAGCGCCAACTCCAGCAACGGCACGTCGAACCTGGGGTCGTGGGTGAGGACGCACACCACCGTCCGCTCGTCGAGCCGATCGGCCGCCAACTCGGTACGCAGGTAGCGGTGCGGCCACTGCACCACCACCTCGTCCGCCTCGGGAAAGCGCCGCGCGGTGGCGAAGACCGGCCGGGCGTCGCAGACGGTGACCCGGTAGCCGAGGAACGCGCCGATCCGGGCCACCGCGGCGGCGAAGTCGATCGCACCGAAGACGATCATCCGGGGCGGGGTGGCGTACGCGGTCACGAAGAGACTGACGCCGCCGCCTCGCCGCTGCCCGTGGTACCCGTACCGGAGCATGCCGCTGTGCCCGGCGGCGAGCAGCCCGAGGGCGTCGGCGCTGGCCGCGTCGTCGAGCCGGTCGTCACCGAGCGAGCCGACGGACCGCTGGCCGGTCAGCACGAGCCGCCGGCCGAGCCGCCGGGCCGGGTCGGTCGGTGACCTGCCGGCGTCGGCGGGTGGATCGTCGTTGGCGTCGGCGGCCACGCAGGTGACGATCGCCGCCGGGTGGCCGCCGCTACGGGCTGCGGCGACCGCGTCCAGCGCCGGCAGGGCGCTCGCGTCGACGCGCTCCACGAACACGTCGAGGATGCCGCCGCAGGTCAGGCCCACGGTGTACGCGTCGTCGTCGCTGATCCCGTAGCGGCACAGCTCGGGTTGGCCGGTGTCCAGCACACGGCGGGCCCGTTCGTAGAGATCGGCCTCGACACAGCCGCCGGAGACGCTGCCGATGACCGTGCCGTCGGTAGCGACCACCATGGCGGCGCCGGGTGGCTGCGGGGCGGAGTGCCAGGTGGCAACCACGGTGGCCAGCGCGACCGCCTCGCCGTCGCGGCACCGGCGGTGCACCTCGTCGAACACGTCCGGCACCGGCGGCCGCCTCCCCGTCCCCGCTCCCCGTACGCAGGATATGACGTCCAACGACGACCGGCGGGTCTTCTCATACATCGAGGAATGACTATTGCGCTCGGTCGCCGCGGCGTGGTGGGATGACGCGTACCGGGCGGTGCGAGGGCTGCGGCGCCGCCGGTTGCCGGGTTGGTTAGACGCGAGGGCACCGGTCCAGGACAGGACCGTCGACGGCGCACGTCCACCGGCTGTTTTCCGCCGGGGCACGTCGCCGTGATCGTCGCACCGCTCACGACAGCGGGGCGATCACGCCACATCCCACCCGATTGCGGCGGGGCGGCTCAGCCAGCGCCCCTCGCGAGTCAGGAGAACCTGTGAACCGTTCCCGTATGGCCGCCTTGCTCACCGCGGCCATGACCCTCGCGCTCGGCGCTGTCGCCCTGGCATCCACTCCACAGCCGGCCGCCGCGCACGGCGCGGCGATGACGCCCGGCAGCCGCACATACCTGTGCTGGCAGGACGGCCTCAGTACGACCGGTGAGATCAGGCCGACCAACCCCGCGTGCTCCGCCGCCGTGGCCCAGAGCGGGACGAACTCCCTCTACAACTGGTTCAGCGTGCTGCGCTCCGACGCTGGCGGCCGGACCACCGGCTTCATCCCGGACGGGCAATTGTGCAGCGGCGGGGCCACCGGTTTCCGCGGCTACGACCTGCCCCGCACCGACTGGCCGCTGACCCACCTGACCGCCGGGGCACGGTTGGACTTCAAGTACAGCAACTGGGCGCACCACCCGGGCACGTTCTACTTCTACGTGACGAAGAACAGCTGGAGCCCGACCCGGGCCCTCGCCTGGAGTGACCTGGAGGAGCCGTTCCTGACGGTGACCAACCCGCCGCAGCGCGGCTCGGTCGGCAGCAACGACGGGCACTACTACTTCAGCGGCAACCTGCCCTCGGGCAAGAGCGGCCAGCACATCATCTACTCCCGCTGGGTCCGCTCGGACTCACAGGAGAACTTCTTCGGCTGCTCCGACGTGGTCTTCGACGGTGGCAACGGCCAGGTGACCGGCATCCGGGGTGGCACGACGTCGCCTACCCCCACGCCGACCACGCCGACGCCGGGTCCGACCGACCCGCCGCCGACCACCACCCCGCCGCCGGCCGGTGGCGCCTGCACGGCCAGCTACAAGGTGTCGGGCTCCTGGCAGGGTGGCTTCCAGGGCGATGTCACGATCACGAACAACGGCAGTTCGGCGTTGTCCGGCTGGACCGCAAGCTGGACCTGGCCCAACGGGCAGGCGATCAGCCAGATCTGGGGCGCGACACAGACGTCGTCCGGCTCGTCCGTGACGGCGACAAACGTGGCCTACAACGGCACTATCGCGCCGTCGGGGACCGCGACGTTCGGCTTCCTGGCCAGCTCCACAGGAACCAACAGCGTCCCCACGGTGAGTTGCGCCGGGCGCTGAGGCCCCAGCCCGGCTAGATGATCAAGAGGTTTGCGTCACCTGGAGCAACTCGGGTGACGCAAACCTCTTGATCAATGTTGGAGACGTTGGGCCGGGTCAGCGGACCATGGAACCGACCACCGGCTTCGTGAGCAGGGCGGACTGGTTGCGCTGGATACCCGGGTCGAGGGTCTTGGCCACGAAGATCGCGTGCCAGATGCAGAAGATCAGCACCGTCCACACCTTGCGGGAGTGGTCGGCCTCCTCCCGCTTGTGCTCGTCGAGCAGCCGCAGCGCGTACGACAGGTCCAGCAGGTCACCCGCGCCCGAGGTGCTCAGCACGTGCCGGGCCCACTCGTACATCTCGCCACGCAGCCAGACCCGGGTGGGGGTCGGGAAGCCCAGCTTCTTGCGGTTGACGATGGCTGGCGGCACGACACCCTGCAATGCCTGACGCATCGCGTACTTGGTGGCGTCGGAGCGCGGCGGCAGCTTCAGGTCCACCGGGATCTTCGCCGCGACGTCGAACACCTCACGGTCGAGGAACGGCACCCGCACCTCCAGCGAGTGCGACATCGAGATCCGGTCGGCCTTGACCAGGATGTCGCCGCGCAGCCAGGTGTAGAGGTCGACGTACTGCATCTTGGTGACGTCGTCCAGCTCGGTGCACTCGGCGTAGATCGGGGCGGTGACGTCCGTGTAGCGCACCGAGGGGTCGTAGCGGCGCATCAGGTGCTGCTTCTCCTCCTCGGTGAACATCCGGGCGTTGCCGTAGTAACGCTCCTCGATCGGGGTGGTGCCGCGCTCCAGGAAGCTCTTGCCCTTGACTCCCTGCGGAATCGCCTTGGAGACCGCGCGCAGCCCCTTCTGCACACCGCCGGGCAGACCGTTGACGCTGCCCAGCGACAGCGGCTCCCGATAGATCGTGTAACCGCCGAAGAACTCGTCCGCGCCCTCACCGGAGAGCACCACAGTGACGTGCTCGGCGGCCTTCTTCGCCACGAAGTAGAGCGGTACCAGCGCCGGGTCGGCCACCGGGTCGTCAAGGTGCCAGACGATCTTCGGCAGCGCGTCGATCATGTCCTGCGGACCGATCTTGGTGGGAATCGTGGTGACGTCGAGGTGCCGGGCCGAATCCTGGGCGACGTCGATCTCCGAGTAACCCGGCACGTCGTAGCCGACGGTGAAGGTCAGGATGTTCGGGTTGAACTCCCGCGCCAGCGCCACCACCGCTGTGGAGTCGATGCCGCTGGACAGGAACGAGCCGACCGGCACGTCGGAGCGCATGTGCATGCGCACGCTCTCCCGCAGCGTCTCGCGGATCTCGTGGTAGAGCCTCTGCTCGTCGTCGACCGGCGCCGGCCGGAACACCGGCCGGTACCACCGGCGTACGTCGATCCGGCCGCCCGGGGTCCAGTTCAGGTACTCCCCGGAGCCGATCCGGCTGATGCCCTTGTGCAGGGTGCCGGGCTCGGGGACGTACTGCAGGGTCAGGTAGTGGCTCAGGTTCGCCGTGTCGACGCCCGCGTCGCCCTGGTAGTTGCTGTGCGCGAACGGCAGCAGCGCCTTCTTCTCCGAGGCCAGGTAGAGGCCGTCGGCGGTCTCCAGGTAGTGCATCGGCTTGATGCCGAAGTAGTCGCGGGCACCGAACGCCCGCCGTTCCTGCCGGTCCCAGATGACGAAGGCGAACATGCCCCGCAGCCGGGTGAGCACCTGCTCACCCCAGAAGTGGTAGCCCGCGACGATCACCTCGCCGTCACCGGCGGTGGCGAACTGGGCACCGAAGTTTCTGATCAACTCCTCGCGCAGCTCGATGTAGTTGTAGATCTCGCCGTTGAAGGTCAGCAGGTAACGGCCGTTCGCGTAGGGCAGTGGCTCGTGGCTCGACGCGACGTCGATGATGGCCAGCCGCTTGTGGGCGAACACGCCGTCCGCGTACCGGCCGGAGGCGTCGCCGACCACCTCGACCCCTGTCTCGTCGGGGCCGCGGTGGTGCAGGCATTCCAACGCTCCGGCGATGTGGTCGCGATGCGCTGCGGCGTTGCCGTTCGCGCTGAAGAAGGCCAGAAGTCCGCACATGGTGGCCATCTTTCCACGCGCGCTGTCGGCCCTTGCAGCCGTCCGTCGATCCACCCGACTCCGAGGGGGCGTCACCGCCAACCGGACGCGCGGTACCGTCGGGACCAGCAACGAAGCGGAGGGAGCGGCGCAATGACCGAGGGACAGACCGACGGTACGCCGACGGACGGTACGGAATCGCACGATCCGGACTTCCCGGAGGCGTTCCTGTCCTTCATGCGGCAGGGTTGGAGCGACACCGCGCTTCCCGTGACGCCCCGCCCGGAGACGCCCAACTACGCCAAGCGGCGGGCGGCCCTCTCGGCGGCGTTCCCCGGCGAGACGCTGGTGATCCCCACCGGCACCGAGAAGGTCCGGGCCAACGACACCGACTACCCGTTCCGGCCGGGCAGCGACTTCGCCTACCTGACCGGCGACCACGACGCCGACAGCGTCCTGGTGCTGCGCCCGAACGGCTCGGGGCACGACGCGACGCTGTACATGCGGCCCCGGTCCTCCCGGGAGACCGACGAGTTCTTCCGCAGCCGCAACGGCGAGCTGTGGGTGGGCCGGCGGCACACCCTCAGCGAGAAGTCGACCGAGTTGGGCCTGCCGACCGCCGACCTGACCGGCCTGGAGGCGACGCTCGCCGACCTGGCTCCGGGGCGTACCCGGGTGTTGCGCGGTTTCGACGCCCAGGTGGACGCGGCCGTCCGCCCCTACGACGGGCCACGCACCGAGGGCCAGCCGGCCCGGGACCGCGAGCTGGCCATCGCCATCTCGGAGATGAAGCTGGTCAAGGACGAGTGGGAGATCGGCCAACTCCAGGACGCGATCAACGCCACCGTACGCGGCTTCGAGGACGTCGCCCGGATCCTGCCGGCCGACCGGGCGGTCTCCGAGCGGCTCCTGGAAGGTGTCTTCGCGCTGCGGGCCCGGCACGACGGCAACGACGTCGGGTACAGCTCGATCGTCGGTGCCGGCGAGCACGCCACGATCCTGCACTGGGTCCACAACCACGGTGCCACCCGACCGGGTGACCTGCTGCTGATGGACATGGGCGTCGAGGGTCGCAACCTCTACACCGCCGACGTCACCCGGGTGCTCCCGGTGAACGGTCGGTTCACCGCCCTGCAACGCCAGGTCTACGACATCGTGTACGCCTCGCAGCAGGCCGGCATCGAGGCCATCCGCCCCGGCGTGAAGTTCAAGGACGTCCACCTGACCTGCATGCGGGTCCTGGCCGAGGGCCTGTCCGACCTGGGCCTGCTGCCGGTGAGCGTGGACGAGGCGATGGACGAGAAGTCGACCGTCTACCGGCGGTGGACGCTGCACGGCTTCGGCCACATGCTCGGCATCGACGTGCACGACTGCTCCAACGCCCGCAAGGAGACGTACCGCGACGGCGCGCTGGGCGAGGGTTACGTGCTCACCGTCGAGCCCGGTCTGTACTTCCAGCCGGAGGACGAGCTGGTCCCCGCCGAGCTGCGGGGTGTGGGCATCCGGATCGAGGACGACGTGCTGGTCACCGCGACCGGCGCGGTCAACCTGTCGGCCGGGCTGCCCCGCACCTCCGACGAGGTGGAGACCTGGCTGGCCGAGCAGCGCGAAGCCGGTCCCCGCCTGCCCAGCTGACCCGCCTGACCGCTAGACCAGGCTGACCCGCCAGTGCCCTCGCCCGGGGGCGCTGGCGGGTCACGCTCCGCCCCTGGCCCGCCCGACCCTCGCTGAGGGCCGGCGGCCAGGGGCTTTTGCCGTGATCAACTCGATTTCCGTGAAGTCGCGCTGTCCCGCTCGCTCAGATGCCGCGTTTTCAGCGAAGCCGAGTGGATCACGCCCGGAGGGCGGGCACCGTTCGGCATCCGTACACCTGACGGCCAAGGGACGGCGCGAGACGACGGTCCCTCGACTCGGCGCGGCGACGGCCGATTGCCGTGCGTCGTCCGCCGGTGTTTGTGCTGCTCGGGCCCTTTCCGCCGGCCCGGACCGGTTGCCGCCCTCACCTGGCCTGCGCCAAATGCGTGGTTATCTCGGATACGTCCGCATCGCGAAGATGGTTCTCATACGGTGAGGATCAGAGGCTACAACCCATTTGTAGCTGGTCGTGGCGCCTCGGGCGGTGCGATCCCGTCTGGTAGCAGGAAAGGGCGGAAGGCTCTGATGTCCAACGACGTAACGAGTACCGACGGCGGGGCCTCGACAGCTCCGCCAACACGGCGAAGGCGGGCGCTCTGGGTCGCCGGCGTAGCCGGGCTGACCGGCGTGGTCGGCCTGGCGGCCCTCGGCGGCGTCGCCGCTCGGGACGACAAGCCCAAGTCCGACCAGGTGTCGGACGCGCAGCCATCGACCAACCGAGAGAACGTCAGCGACGACGGCGGCGCGGACAAGGGCGGTGCCAAGGACGACGGCGGTCAGGACGGCGAGTGGGGCGGCGACGACTGGAGCGGCTTCGACGACCAGTCCGGCAAGAATGGCAAGGACCGCGAGGACGGCAAGCACGACGAGAAGGACCGCACCAGGCAGGTGCCGTGCGACTCCGACAAGCTGATCCAGGCGATCACGTTCGCCAACAACGATGACGGCGGCGTGTTGGAGCTGGCCAAGGGCTGCACCTACACCCTGACTCGCAACCAGGACGGCAACGGCCTCCCGGTGATCACCGAGCGCATCACCCTCAAGGGTGAACACACCACCATCGGCCGCGAAGCCACTGCCGACTACTTCCGCATCCTCAACGTCGGGGCTGGCGGGCAGCTCACTCTCAAGGGCCTGAGCATCAGGGGTGGCCAGACCCTTCAGTACCCGATAGCCGCCGACCCGGCGACGGTCTGGGCGCCGTACTCGGCCCAGGTCCGCTCGACCACTGCCACGCCACCGGCAGCGGCGGCGCCCGCCGCGAAGCCGGCGACCGCTGCCGCGCCCGGCGCCAAGCCAGCGGCGGCAGCGGCAACGGCAACGGCAACGGCAACGGCAACGGCAACGAAGCCGGCAGCAACCGCTGCCAAGCCGGCCGCGAAGGCAGCGCCTGCCAAGGCCACCGCCCAGGCAGCGCCTGCCAAAGCCACCGCAAAGGCAGCCGCCAAGCCGGCCGCGACAGCAGCGCCAGCCAAGCCCGCAGCGGCAGCAACCAAGGCCGCTCCGACTACCACCAAGGCCGCCCCGGCCAAGCCGGTAGCCGCGGTGGCGAAGCCGGCGGGTGCCGGTACGGCGGTCGTGCCGCTGGTCGAGCAGCCTGGGTTCACCGACGGCGCTGGGGTGCTGGTGCAGCCCGGTGGTCGCGCGGAGATCCTGGACAGCGAGTTGCTCTACAACCAGTCCGGCGGCAACGGCGGCGGGTTGGCCAACTTCGGCAGCACCAGGCTCAGCAAGACGACGGTTGCGCACAACACCGCGTTCTTCTTCGGTGGCGGCGTCTTCAACGCCGGCGTACTCCAGGTCGACGAGTCGAAGATCAAGGACAACACCGGGATCGTCGGCGGCGGCGGCATCTCCAACGGCGCTGCCGACATCTTCACCGAAGACGTCGACGGCGGCTCGGTCTGGGTCTACAAGAGCGAGGTCTCCGACAACGAGACGCTCGGCTTCGGCGGCGGCGTCCTGGATGTCGGGGGCACCACGACGTTGCACGAGACGACGGTCAGTGACAACACGGCGGTCCTCGCCGGTGGTGGCGTCGCGGTGGCCGACAGCCAGCTCACCCTCAAGGACGCCTCGGTGGTCAAGAACAGCACCGCCGGCGTGGGTGGCGGTCTGGCCGTGGCCTTCGACAGCGTCGCGACGATCGAGAACAGCAGGATCAAGGACAACACGGCCGGCTTCTTCGGCGCCGGCCTCTACAACGAGGACAGCGTCACCACGCTGCGCGACAGCGAGGTGACCGGCAACCGGGCCCTCGGCCCGGTCGGCAGCGGCGGCGGCATCTACAACACCGACGGCGGCGAGGTCAGCCTCCACCGGACGAAGGTGACGCACAACTTCGCCACCCTGCCGCCCGGCGGGATCTCCAACGGCCTCTTCAGCGTCGTGCGGCTGGACGACGAGTCCGTGGTGTCCGCCAACCGCCCCACCAACTGCCTGAACGTTCCTGACTGCTTCTGACCGGAACGGGTGGCTGATCCACATAGAGGGCGCGCCCCTCCGAGCCGTGACGGCTCGGAGGGGCGTACCCATTTGAGCAGGTCAGGGGCTTGCGGGCCGGCTTGGGTGGGGTGTGTCGTTCCCAGCCCCGGTGGGGGCAACATGAACCTAATGTGGGCTTCTCTCGGATAAGCCCGCGAGGCGAGGAACCTTCTCATACGGTGGTTTTGGGAGCTACAACCGATTTGTAGCAGGGGACGCCCGTCTGACGGCGGCGACCCTGTCTGGTACGAGGAGAGGGCAGAGAGCTCCGATGTCCAACTACCTAACGAACAACGAAGCCTCCGGGCGGGCGACGGCCAAGAGCCGCCGCAAGCTCTGGCTCGCCAGTGGCGTGGCCGGTTTGACGGGCGTGATCAGTCTCGCGGCGGTGGGCGTCGCGGGCAGCGCCGGAGCGGTCGGCTTGAACTGGAACACCGCGCAGGTCAGCAAGGACGGCGACCAGCGGGGTGACGAGGCGCGCGACTGGAACAAGGACGAGGACCGGAACAAGGACAAGGACCGCGACAAGGACCGCGACAAGGACCACGAGCGCGGGAAGGAGGTGCCCTGCGACACCGACAAGCTGATTCAGGCGATCGTGTTCGCCAACAACAAGCACGGCGGTGTGCTGGAGCTGGCCAAGGGCTGCACCTACAACCTGAGCCGCAACGACTACCAGGGCAACGGCCTGCCGGTCATCACCGAGCGCATCACCCTGAAGGGTGAGCACACGACGATCGCCCGGGAAGCCACTGCGGACTACTTCCGCATCCTGAACGTCGGCGCGGGCGGTCACCTCACCATCAAGGGCCTGACCATCAAGGGTGGACAGACCCTCGAACGCTACAACAGCGTCGAGCCGGCGGCCGTCTGGGCGTCGTACTCGGACTCCGAGGCGATCGCGGCTCAGGTGAAGGCGGGCGTTCCGCTGGACCAGGTGCTCACCGCCCGGCAGGCCAACCCGAAGGCGGGCCTGACGGCCGCTCCGAAGGTCACGGCCAAGGCCGCGCCGGCTGCCAAGCCGGGTGTCGTCACGCCGCTCGTGGAGTACCCGGAGGACACCGACGGTGCTGGCATCCTGGTCCAGCCGGGCGGCACCGCCGAGATCCTGGAGTCCGAGGTCGTCCTGAACCAGTCGGGCGGCAACGGTGGTGGTGTGGCCAACTTCGGCACCACGAAGATCTGGCACAGCACCGTGACCCGTAACACCGCCTTCTTCTTCGGTGGCGGTGTCTTCAACGCCGGCCTGCTCAAGGTCGAGGAGTCGAAGATCACCGACAACACTGCCATCATCGGTGGTGGCGGTATCTCCAACGGCGCCGCTCGGATCTTCGCCGACGACGTCGACGGCGGAACGGTCGAGCTCAAGAAGGCCGAGATCAACGACAACGAGACGCTGGGCTTCGGCGGTGGCTACCTCGACATCGAGGGCAACACCACGGCGTACGGGACCAAGTTCGTCTCGAACACCGCGGTCCTCGCCGGCGGCGGCCTGGCCGCGGCGGACAGCCAGCTCAACCTGCACGAGGTCTCGGTGGAGCGGAACAGCACCGCCGGTGTCGGTGGCGGTGTGGCCATCGCCTTCGACAGCGCTGTCACGTTCGAGAAGAGCAGCATCAAGGACAACACCGCCGGCTTCTTCGGCGGCGGGCTCTTCAACGCCTTCAGCGTCACGACGCTGCGCGACAGCGAGGTTGCCGGTAACCGGGCCATCGGCCCGATCGGGGTCGGCGGCGGCATCTTCAACATCTTCGGCGAGGTCAACCTGTCGAAGACGAAGGTCTCGCACAACTTCTCCACCTTCGCCCCGGGCGGTGTCTTCAGCTTCTTCGGAGACGTGAACGTGGACGACAAGTCCGCCATCACCGCGAACCGTCCGACCAACTGCCTGGCCATTCCGGGCGGCACCATCGAGAACTGCTTCGCCTGATCACCTCAGGGTGAGCATGGCGTAGCGCCAGCGCAACGGGCCGGCCCCCTTCCGCGAGACGCGGAAGGGGGCCGGTTCACGTCACTTCTGGACGAAGACCGCCACGCTGCGCGCCGGTACGGTGAAGGTGCCGGCCGCCCGGTCGAACGAGGCGGTACGCAGCACCGGGTCGGCCGAGTCGACAAGCACCGGGTGCAGTGCCACGTCCGCTCCGCGCAGTCCGGTCACCGTCTGGTCGACAGTCGACGGGGTGCTGTTGAAGACGACGGTCAGCGACTTCCACGGCCCGCCCAGCCCCTTGGCGTCCAGGGTCATGGTCAGCACACCCGGCGTCTCCTGCGCGCCGGACAGCGGGAACGCCACCCGTCGCTGTACCTGCTCGGCGGTGGCCAGCCCGAACACCGGCGACGACGCCCGGACGCGCAGCAACTCGGCGTACCGGGCGTCGGTGGTGTTGATCGCCGCGCAGTCCGGCACCAGCGCCGGGTCGGCCAGCAGCGGCTTCGCGTACGGCCACTTGTCCTCGTTGTCGGGTGCGGGCGGCAGACCGGCGCCGAACCCGTTGCCCTCTGCGCAACCCCAGCGGATCTGGTTGAACCAGTCACCGGAGTTGTACGAGTTGCGGTCCAGCGACTTCGACCGCAACCGTTCGGTGCCTGCGGTGACGAACCCGGTGCCCTGTCCCAGCACCACAGTGCCCAACGCCAGCACCTGCATCCGGGAACGGTCGGTCGCCGAGGTGACCTGCGGCAGTTTGTACGCCAGCGCGTCGTACAGGATCTCGTTGTCGTGCGCGTCGGCGTAGGTGACGGCCTCCCCGGGCGCGGCCGTGTAGCCGGCCGGGGAGCCGTTGTAGTCGACCTGCGCCCCGGTGACCTCGTGCCCGGCGCTGTCGGTGAACCGGTAGTCGCGCAGGTTCCCGGTGAGCCCCACCTTGATCAGGTCGTGGGCGCGCAGCAGCCGGGCCTTCTGCTCAGCCGGTGACCCGTTGACCGGGTCGCCGTTCGGGTCGGTGTAGAGCCCGGAGGCGAAACCCTGCACCCTCGGGTTCTCGTCGAACGGTCCGCCGCCTCGCACCGCGTCGCGCAGCCGGTCGTTGAAGGTGCCGATGCCGGTGCCGGCCATGTTGGTCTGGGTGGCCTGGACGAAACGGGCGTCGTTGGCGACCTCGCCGAAGTTCCAGCCCTCGCCGTAAAGCATGATCGCCTTGCCGTCCACTCCGTCGCGGGCGACGGTCAACCGGTCCAGGGCCGCCCGGACGGCCAGGATGTTCGCCTTCGGGTGGTGGCCCATCAGGTCGAAGCGGAAACCGTCCACCTTGTACTGTCGCGCCCAGGTGACCAACGAGTCGACCACCAGCTTGCCCATCATCGCGTGCTCGGGAGCGGTGTTGGCGCAGCAGGTGGAGTTGGCCACCGCGCCGTCCTCCAGCAGCCGGTGGTAGTAGCCGGGCACGATCTGGTCGAGCACCGACTTCGCGTCCGTGCCGGCAGCCGACGTGTGGTTGTAGACCACGTCCATGACCACCCGCAGCCCGGCGTCGTTCACCCCGGCGACCATCCGCCGGAACTCGGTGGTCCGCGCCGCGCCGACCGGGTCGACGGCGTAGCCGCCCTCGGGCACTGTGTAGTGCAGCGGGTCGTACCCCCAGTTGTAGCCGTCGGTCTCGGCGACCGCCGCCACGCACTTCTGCTGCTCGGCCGAGTCCGGTGGCAGCGCCGCCAGGTCGCAGGCCGGCTGCCGCTGGTCGGCCCGCTTCTCGGGGATCGTCGCGAAGTCGAACGCCGGCAGCAGGTGCAGGTAGTTGACCCCGGCGTCGCCGAGCGCCCGCAGGTGGGTCATGCCGGCGGTTCCCGGGTCGGTGAACGCGAGGAAGGTCCCCCGCCGCCCGGCCGGCACCGTGTCGTCGGCGATGGAGAAGTCCCGCACTGACAACTCGGTGATCTGCGCCTTCGCGGCCGGCACCGGTGCCGGTTTGCGCAGCGTGCGCCACCCGGGCGGTGCCAGCGCTGGGTCGTTCAGGTCGACGAGCTGGCTGTGCGTGGAGTCGGCGGCGAGGGCCACCGAGTACGGGTCGGTCACCGACGCGGTGACCATCCGCTGCGCCGCCGGCTGCCACGCCCGCACCTCGTACCGATAGAACTTGCCGGTCCAGGTGTGGTCGCCGCGCACCGACCAGACGCCGGTACGGTCGTCGCGGCGCATCGGCACCGACTTCGGCGCGGCCGTGGGCGAGTCGAACAGGTGCAGGCGCACGCTGTGGGCGGTCGGCGCCCAGAGCGCGAGGCTCGGCGTCCGCCCCGCGAAGGTGGGCCCGAGCGTGGCGTCGGTCGCGCGGGAGTACACGTCGTCGAGCACGCCGGGGATCTGCACGCCGGTCGCGGCGAGCAGCGCACCCTCGGCGTCGCGCTCGGTGACCAGCAGCTGCCCCCGCAGCGCCGCCGGGACCTTGGCCAGGTCCGCCCGGTCCAGGGCGAAGCTACGGTACGACCACAGGTGCGGGAACCTGTCGCGTTGGGCCTCGGTGAGCCCGTTGCGCTGCGCCCGCAGCGGCATCGTGGTGTACGTGCCGGTCAACTCGCCGTCGACCACAATGACCCCGCCGGTGGGCGCGGTGACCAGCGCGTACGTCCTGCCGTCGGTCGGGGGTGTCCGCCACGCCACAGTGGACCTGTCGATCCAGTGCGCCTCCTGCTTGCCGATGTCGGTGTCTCCGCTGGCGGTGGTGGCCGTCGACGGCAGCAGGCGCCCGGGCGTGGCGGCGAGCAGCCACACCTCCCGGCCGGCGCTGGCGAAGTCGAGCCGCTGGTCGTCGGGCAGGTCCTTGGTGTCGCCGTTGTGGATGATGTAGTTCAGGCCGGTGGCACCGGTCGCCAGTGGCACCCGGAACACCGCCCCGAACGCGTCGACGGCGCTCGGCCGCAGCGGGGCGGACCACTCGGTCGGGTTGGCCGCGCCGTCCCACAGGTGCAGGCCCCAGCCGTCGTAGTTGCCGTCGGCCCGCCGATAGTGGAGCACGGCGGTGCCCTCCTCGACCGGCGGCTCCGGTTCTCCGGCGGCCGCCTGCCTGCTCGGGTAGATCGCCGGGTCGCCCTGCTTGAGCCAGATCTCGCCGGTCTGCGTGACGTCGATGCTGCGGTCCTGGGCGACGTCCTTCGTACCAGCCTTGTCGACGACCAGGAAGTTCACCGACGTCGCGCCCGGCTTGAGTTTCACCCAGGCGAACCGGCCGTAGGAGTCCTCACCCGCGAACGGCTGCCCCTTCGGCCACTCGGTGACGTACGCCGGGTCGATGTCCCCCCAGGCGTACAGCCCCCAGTCGTCGTACCCACCGGCCGGGCGCTGGTAGTGCACCACCGCCCACTCCCGGGAGCTGCCCTGCGGCGGGGTTCCCACGACGGCGGTGGACCGGGCGGTGGCGGTACGGCCCCGGCCGTCGCGGACCACCGCCTTGTAGTCGACCCGGGTGCCGCCGGCCAGTCCGGTCAGGTCGTGCTGCACCGTGTACGGGGCGTGGTCGGCGCTGCCCAGCAGTGTCCACCGGCCGCCGGCCACCCGCGCCGCGACGGTGACGGTGGCCAGCGGGTCGCCGGTCACCCGGGCGGTGACCGCTGCCCTGGTGGCGACCGCCGCGTCCGGAACCGGGCTGGTGATGGTGATGGTCGGCTTGTCGGCCGCCGGTGCGACGGGTTTGCCGGCCCGGTACACCGCCGCCGACAACGGCGGCACGGTGAGGGTCAGTTCGCCGTCCCCGCCAGCGGTGGCGCGGTCGGTGCCGCCGTAGATGCCGGTGAAGGTGACGCCGGCCGACCAGGTGTCCACCGTGACAGTCTGCGCGGTGTCGGCGTTGTTCACGGCCACCACGTACTCGGTGCGGTCCGACGGGGCGATCCGGGAGGCGGCGAAGACGCCCGGCCCGTCAGCCGCGTACCGGGTGACCTGCACGCCGTCGCGCAACGCCGGGTGGGCCTGGCGCAGCCGGCCCAGGTCGGCGATGGTCCGGTACAGCGGGTGGGTCGGGTCGAACTGGTCGCTGGCGTGCGTACGGTCGGTGCCGAGCAGGTCGTCGTCGAGGTAGTCGGCAACCTTCGACGCGAACATGTCCTGCCGGGCGTCCTTGTCCCCGCCGGGGCCGGTGAAGCCCTGTTCGTCGCCGGAGTAGACCACCGGCTGGCCCCGGGTCAGGAACATCAACTGGTGCGCGAGCTGGTCACGACGCAGGTGGCTGGCCGGGTCGCTGCCACCACCGGCGATGAACGATCCGATCCGGCCCATGTCGTGGTTGCCGAGGAAGGTGGTCAACCGACCCGCGTCGGTGTCCCGGGCCGCGTAGAGGTCGTCGCGGGCGTACACGTCGGCGAGCGCCTTCGCGGAGCCGGCGCCGGCGGTGAAGCCCCGCGCGGCCTCCTGGAAGGCGAAGTCGAGGGTGGCCGGCAGGCCACCCTGGCGGACGTAGCTGGAGCTGATCTCCGGGTCGGCGCTGTACACCTCGCCGAACATGAAGAAGTCCTTCTTGCCGGCCTTCTCCGCGGCCCGCTCGATGCCCTGGCTGAACTGCGGCCAGAAGTCCATGTTGACGTGCTTCACGGTGTCCAACCGGAAGCCGTCGACGCCGGTCGCGCCGATCCAGTCCCCGTACGCCTTGGTCAAACCCCGCACCACCTCGGGACGCTCGGTCCACAGGTCGTCGAGGCCGAAGAAGTCGCCGTACTCGCTGTTCTCGCCCGCGAAGGTGGAGTCACCCCGGTTGTGGTACATGGTCGCGTCGTTCAGCCAGGCCGGGACCTTGACGCTCGCGTCCTTCGGGTCGGCGAACGTCGGCGTGTACGGGAAGGACTCCTTGTCGACCGGCGGGAACGCCCGGGAGCCGTCGGCGTAGTTGCGGTCCTCGAACGCCCGGCCCTGCGCGTCGGTGTACGGCGAGGTCGCCTTGTCCACGTACGCGTACCTGTCCTCGGCGTACTTGATCACGTCGGCGGTGTGGTTGACGATCACGTCAAGGTAGATCTTGAGGCCGCGCTGGTGGGCGAGCTTGACCAGCCGCTTCATCTCTTCCATCGTGCCGAAGTGCGGGTCCACCTGGGTGAAGTCGGTGATCCAGTAACCGTGGTAGCCGGCCGAGATGTCGTTGCCGGCACCCTGTACCGGCCGGTTCTTGAAGATCGGGGCGAGCCAGATGGCAGTGGTGCCCATCCCCTGGATGTAGTCCAACTTGTCGATGACGCCCTTGAGGTCGCCGCCGTGGTAGAAGCCCTTGTCGGTCGGGTCGAGGCCGGTCCGCAGCCGGTCGCCGGTGAGGCCGCCCCGGTCGTTGCGGGGGTCTCCGTTGGCGAACCGGTCCGGCAGGACGAAGTAGAACTGCTCGGCTCGGGCATCGTTGCCGCCGGCTTTCAGCAGCGCCTCGGCGGAGGGTTCGGCGCGCCACTGGGTCGCGCCGCCGATCGCGGTCGGGGCGTCGGCGGACGGCCGGGGGCTTGCGGCGGCGGGTTGCACGGCGACCGGAGCGCCGACGAGCGTGACGGTGAGCAGGGAGGCAAGGGCCAGCAGGGCGGTGCGCGGTATCGGCGGGGGTTTCATCGACGCCTTCCTCTGGTCGCTGATTGGCCGCACGCTAACCCTTGCCGAAACATTCTGCAATACCTTGCAAACATGGTCGCAACACAGCACGTCCTTGCGGAAGCGCCGGTCAGAGCCCGTTGCAGCGCGTCCCGTCGACAGTGCACTCCCGCGGTGTGGTGGGGGCCCGCTCCATGTGGAACCGCAACGACACCGAACCGCCCGGCGACACGTCGACCCCGCTGACGTACGTGAAGCCGTCGTCGAACTGGCGGATCGTCCCCTGTGGGACGCCCTCCACCCAGGAGGTCACCAGCCGTCCACCGGCGAACTCCAGCCGCACCGTCCAACCACGGCTGCGGGTGGACGTGTTGACCATCGCCACCTCGCCGATGAAACCCCCGTCGAAGCTCTGTACCACCCGGTACCGCCCGATCATCGCCAGCTGTCCCGGCGCGGCCCGGCTCGGCGACAGCGTCGCCGCCGGCTTCCCGGTCAGACCGGCCGCCGGTTCGGCCGATGGTGACGCGGACCCGGCCGCCGCGCTCGGCGGCAGCCCGTTCGCACGGCCGGATATCCCCGGCAGCACCGGCGGCGGAGAGGGCACCGAGGTGGGCACGCTCGGCGCCACCACCACCGCCGACGGTACCGGCAGCGCCGGCGGTTGCGCGCCGTCCGGCGCAGGGCTACGTCCCCGGTACGCGCCCAGGGCCACGATGAGCAGGACCACCATCACGACGACACCGGCGCCGACCACGATCCAGGGTGACGTGGCGATCGCCACCGGACCGTGTGGTGGGCGCGGAACACGGCGCATGCCGGACATGTACCTCCTTCAGCGGACCGTCCGCGCAGCGTAGCGATCGGCGGCCCGGCCCGGAAAGCCTTGGTGGTGCGGCGGTGAGGCGGGGCGGCGGTGCGGCGGTGGCTCAGCCGATCCGGCAGTCGACCCCGTTGACTGTGCACTTGACCGGTCGCTGCGCCGAGTCACCCCAGCCGACGCGCAGCCGCAGCGTCCGAGAGTCGCCCGCGTCCAGCGAACGGGTGCCGCGCAGGACGAACTCCCCGTGCCCGCGCCCCCGCACCGAGACGCCCGAGTCATCACCCACTCGCAGAGTCCAGGTGTCGTCGTCGAACAGCAGTTCCACCTGCCATTCCGCCGACCGACTCGACTCGTTGGCGATCGACAGGACCGCCGAATCCCCGTCCCAGCCGTTCGAACCGACCTCGTACCGGGCGCTGACCGCGTCCTGCGCCGACGGCGCAATCAGGACGCTCGTCGGCACCGGAGTCGGCGAGCCGGTGACGGTGGCCCGCGGTGACGGTGTCCGGCTACTGCGTGACGGTCGCGGCGACACCGAGCGCCGCTCCACGGCGGCCGGAGTCGGCCCACCGGTGGCCGACGCGGCGGCCGGCACGGTCGGCAGGAACGCCGGAGGAGCGGCCTGCGGCGGCGCGTCCCGCTCCCTGGTGCGAAACGACAGCAGCGCGATCACGAGGAGCACCACCAGCGCGCACACGCCGAGCAGCACCACGATCCACGGCACCGACGCCAACACCCGCGCCGCCCGCGAATCTGCCGCACCGTCCGGCCGCACCGCCATCAGGTCTCCCCTCGTCCCCCACCGACGCGACAGCGTAGCCAGCGCCGCACGGGCCCGAAACCGGGTGGGTACGGATCGGGCCAACCGGCCCCCGTCGGTCAGCCCGTCCGGACGACAGTGCAGATCAGTGGTCCGTCATCCGAGATACGCAGCAGGTAGCGGTACCGCTCCCCCGGCACCGCCTGCCCCCGACAGTCCAGGAACTCCCACTCGACCGCCACCATCGTCAACAGCGCGGACACCGGCTGCACGTCCTCGATCCGGGCGTGGGCCGCGACCAACTCCCGGTCCTGGTAGTCGGGTGCGGCGCCCACGAAGGACAGCGCCACCGCCGCCGCGGACGTGAACGAGAAGCTGTAGGTGTCAGCAACCACCAGCCCCGGCAGGGCGTAACAGCCGGCGATGGCCGGCAGGTCGCCTGAGGTCAACGCCACGCCGTACCGGTCGAAGAAGTCAGCCAACGTGTCAAGGTCCGTGGAGGCGTTCACGGCCACAGCAATTGCCGGTCACCGCACAGCTCAAACCTCAGCGGGGCGGCACCTGAACCTCGATCTCGGAACCCAACCGGGCGTCGCCGGCCAGACCCAGGTCGTCCCCGCTCCAGAACCGCCCCGGGTCGTACCAGTTCGGACGTCGACCCGCCGGCAGCAACCCCATTGCCTCATAGGTCACCGCCACCACCTCGGCGCAGTACGCCGTCTCCAGCGCCCGGTCCCGCTCCCCCGCCGACCGGGCCGAGCTGACCGGGCCGGAAGGGTTGGCGCGGTCGGTCGGGTTGGGGCGCTCGGTCGGGTCGGGGCGGTCGGTCGGGTTGGGGCGCTCGGTCGGGTTGGGGCGCTCGGTCGGGTTGGGGCGCTCGGTCGGGTTGGGGCGGGGTGTCGGCTGGCCGAGGCGTGCCAACGCCGACAGCCCACCGAGGTGCGGCAACGCGGGAAGCCGGCCGGGGCGCGGCAGCGCCGGCACCCGACCCCGCACCCAGCGCCACGCCAACTGGGCGGTCGACGGGAAGGGCGTGCCGTCCAACCGCGCGATCGTCCGCAGCACCGCCCGCTCCATCTCCGCGTCGGCCGGCGGGTCGAGCTGCCGCAACCAGGCCCGTTGGCCGTACCGGTTGGCCCAGACGCCCACCGCGTCCCGCAGGTCGTGCAGCTGGACGCCACGTTGGTGGCTGCCCGACCACAGGTCCGGCAACGATTTGCCCAACTCCGCGTGCCACATCAGCGGCGGCATGTCGTCCAGCACCACCGCCATCCCGACGTGATTCACCGGGCTGTTGGTGGTGAACTGGATCGCCCGGTCCGGCACGCTGCGGCCCCGGAACACCCACACGTCACCGGTGCGGGTCAACTCGACGGCCTCATCCAGGCTGATGCTCATGAGGGTCTAGCCTAGGCCGATGCGGCAACGAATGCGGTGGTGGAAGGTTCTCGGGCTGGCCGGGCTCGCCGGTGTCGCGGCCTCTGGCGTGGTCATCGCCCGGGCCGAACGGCGTCGGCGCGCGTACACCCCGGAGGAGATCCGGCAGCGGCTGCTGGAGCGGCACGCCCAGGCCAGCGACGCCGCGAATCCCGGTGACCCGACCTGACCCACCGTCCTCTGTAGATCATCGTTGGGGCAGCCGGGCAGGTCGATGATCGATACGATGAGGCCATGACGACGCCCGTCGCACAGCGGCCCTTCGTCCTGTCCGTCCCGGCCGCCCCAGTCGAACGACACGGCAACGTCGACCTGCACCTGCCCACCCACACCGGTCGCGCGCCGGCCGTCGTGGTGGTGCACGGCGCTCCGCTGCCACCCGACGCGCCCGATCCTCGCGACTGGTTGCTCTACCGCGGCTACGGCGCGCTGCTCGCCGCGAGCGGCGTCGTCACCGCGCTGGTCAGCTACCAGGTGTCCGACCTGTCCGCGCTGCCCGCCGCAGCCGACGACATCGCCGCCATGGTCGAGCAGGTCCGCGCCGATCCGCGGGTCGACCCCGAGCGGGTGGTGCTGTGGTTCTTCTCCGGCGGCGGCCTCTTCGCGGCCGACTGGCTGCGTGTCCCACCGGCCTGGCTACGCGGGATCGCACTGACCTACCCGCTACTCGTTCCGTTCCCCGGCTGGGAGGTCGATGCCCGGTTCCTGCCGGTCGAGGCACTCAGCTCCGGCACCGGCGTGCCACTGGTGCTGACCCGCGCCGGTCAGGACATCCCGCCGGTCCTGGCCGGCATCGACGCGTTCCTCCCCGCGGCGGCCGCAAAGGGCTGGCCGGTGCAGGTGATCGAGGTGCCGGACGGGCAGCACTCCTTCGACATCCTCAACCACGGCCCGCAATCCGAGGCAGCCGTCCTGGCCGCCCGCGACGCCGTCCTGGAACTGCTCGACGCAACCTGACCACCTCCACCAGGTAGCGACGCAGGGCGGGATGATCCACTCGGGTTCCGTGATGTCGGGGGGTCTCCGGCATCGGGACACCGCGTTTTCAGGGAACCCGAGTGGATCATGAGGTTTTGGCCGTCGTGTCGGGTTCGGTAGGGTGACGGTTCGGGTGGTTTGTCGGGTTCGGGGTGAATGTCGGGTGGTCGGGGCCACTCCGGCGGCGGAATCGTGGGCCGGGCCGGGTCGTTATACCTGGCAGACCACCGCAACAGCCCGGGTCACCCCGGGCC
>NZ_JBNCKJ010000011.1:292955-314686 GCF_049841475.1 Micromonospora sp. DT15 | reverse complement strand
GAGGTCCTCGCCGATCAAGATCCGTCAGGTCGTGTCGTCACACAACCTCAACCAACGTGCCTGGGCAGTACAGCTAGAGCGCGCTCACCAGAGCGGGCGGACCGCCCCGACCGGTACCCCACCACCGAAGAGCGGCACCTCGGCGTACTCGGTCAGCACCGGAGCGTCCACGCCGAGCCGGCGCAGCGCGGAGACCAGTACCGGCATCCGGGCCCGGTCGGCGCCGTCGTCGATCTTCAACGCGACGGCGCCGACGCCCGGCAGCGCCACGGCGATCACGCCCTCGGCACCGACCTTGGCCAGCGCACCCGGGACACCACGCATCAGCCGGGTGTCGTCGGCCTGGGTGCCACCCACGATCTCCGGGTACGCCCGCATCGCGTCGGCCACCGTGCGCGGCACCGAGCCGGGCTCGGCGTCGACCAGCCGGAGGTACGCCCCGGCCAGACCGGCCAGCGACACCGCGAGGACCGGCGCGCCGCAACCGTCGACCCCCACCGCCGCCGCCTGCTCGCCGGTGAACTCCTCGATGGCGGCCCGCAGCCGCTGCTGAAGCGGGTGCTCCGGCCGCCAGTAGCCCTCCCGCGACCATCCGGCGGCCTCGCAGGTCAACAGCATCCCGCTGTGCTTGCCGGAGCAGTTCATCTGCACCCGGGTGGGGCCGCCACCGGCCCGGAGCACCGCCTCCCGCGCCGCGGCCCCCACCGGCAGGTCGGGCGGGCAGTGCAGCGCCGACGCGTCCAGCCCGGCGCGCTCCAGCAGCGCACCGACCCGGGCCAGGTGGAACTCCTCACCGGCGTGGCTCGCCGAGACCAGCGCCACGTCGGCCGGGTCGGTCAGGGCCAGGCCGGCCCGGAGCATCCCGATCGTCTGCATCGGCTTGCTGGCCGAGCGGGGAAAGATCGGCGAGGTCACGTCCCCGGCGGCCGCCACCGCGACACCGGCGGCGTCAAGCACCACCACCGAGCCGCGGTGCGCACCCTCCACGAACCCGGACCGGACCACCTCGGCGAGCGGCGCGCCACCCTCGTACGTCTTCGTCACGCGCTGGACGGTACCGACGGTCCGGGGGTGCCCGGCGGCGGGGTGACCAGGAGGTCCACCGCCCGGGTGACAGGGGGCGCGGGACAGACCTGCCCTTACAGCCCGAGCAGTTCGCGAGCCTCGGCGGTGGTCAATGGCGGGCGCTGGGCGAGCTGGGCGAAACCCACCGCGCGGGCCACCAGTTGCATGTTCGACTCCACCGGACGGCCCTTGGCGTACGTCACGGTGTCCTCCATGCCGACCCGCAGGTGCCCGCCGGTCGACAGAGCGGCCAGCATCACCGGGATCGTGCTGCGGCCGACGCCGGTGGCCGAGAAGGTGGTGCCCTCGGGCAGGTCCCGCAGCATCCGGTGGGCCGCGACGAGGGTCTCGGTGGTGCCCGGCATCCCGCCCGGCACGCCCATCACGAAGTCGACGTGCACGTGCCCGCCGGCCGGCAGCCCGTACTTGCCGAGCAACCGCTGCAACGCGGACAGGTGGCCGAGGTCGAAGATCTCGTACTCCGGCACGATCCCGCGTTCCTGCATCCGGGTGTGCAGGTCGACGATGAACTCCCAGCGGTTGAGGAAAACGTCGTCGCCGAAGTTGACAGTGCCCATGGTGCAGGAGGCCATGTCCGGACGGGCGTCGAGCACGGCGAGCCGGGCGGCCTCCGGGTCGGTCACCGCGCCACCGGAGGAGAGCTGCACGATCAGGTCGGTGCTCTCCCGCAGCGCCGCCACGGTGTCGGCCAGCCGCACCGGGTCGAGCGTCGGTCGGGCCTCGTCGTCGCGGATGTGGACGTGGATCACGGCGGCGCCGAGCGCCTCGCACTCCTTAGCGGTGAGCAGCAACTCGTCGAGGGTCACCGGCAGCGCCGGCACCTCCGCCTTGGCCGACTCAGCGCCGGTCGGGGCTACCGTGATCAACGTCCCTGTCGTCATGCCGGCGATCCTAGACGGCCCGCTCAGGAGGGGTCGATCGCCGCCGCGGTCTCGCCGATCAGCAACGCGGCGTCATCCGGGACGTTCCGCTTTATTACCGCGAGCGCGACCTGGCCCAGCTCGTGGTGCAGCACGGCGGTGCCGACGAAGCCGACCGCCCGGCCATCGAGCGTCACCGGCGTACCGGCCACCGGCGGCTGATCGGTGGTCACCCCGTCCAGATGCAGGAGTACGAGGCGACGCGGCGGCCGGCCCATGTTGTGCACCCGCGCCACCGTCTCCTGCCCCCGGTAGCAACCCTTGTCCAGATGCACCGCCGGGGCGATCAGGTCGACCTCGGCCGGGATGGTCCGGTGGTCGGTGTCCACCCCGACCCGGGGCTGCCGGGCGGCCACCCGGATCGCCTCGTACGCCCACAGCCCCGCGAGCGGCACGCCGGCGCCGCGCAACTCCGCCACCACCTGGTCCATCGCCGACCGGGGCACCAGCAGGTCCACCCCGAGCGGACCACGTCGGGCCCAGCCGCCGATCGGCAGCGGTCGTACGTCGTACCGTGCGCTCGCCCGTGGTGGCACGGCACCGTGCGGGAACTTCGGACCCGGCACCGCGACCACGTCCGGTGCGGCGAGCCCGGTCACGCCGAGCGTGCCGAGCGCCTCCGTGGCAGCCGGCCCGACCAGCGACAACAGCGCGCGCTCGGCCGTCGCGTCGCGTGGCTCGACCTTGCTGAAGAACCGCATCTTCTCCAGGTAGGTCAGCAGGCCCTCGGTCGCACCCGGCTCGGTGTCGAGCCAGGCGGTCTCGCCGTCCTCGGCGACCATGGCGTGCTGCTCGACGTGGCCGTGCGGGGACAGCACCAGCAACTCGGTGCCCTCGCCCGCGGAGAGCGCGGTCAGGTGTTGCGAGGTGACAGTGTGCAGCCAGCTGGCCCGCTCTTCCCCGGGCACCGCGATGACCCCCCGGTGCGACCTGTCGACCAGACCGACAGCGGTGTCGAGGGTGCGCTGCTCGCGCAGCGGGTCGCCGTAGTGCGCGGCCACCCCCCGCACCCCGGCCGCGACGTGCGCTGGATCCGGCTGGTCACGGCTGGCCTCGTCGATGCTCTCGACTGCCACCGCGCCCGCGATGTCGATCATTTCTCGTCCCCGTTCTCGCAGCGTACGCAGACGCCGAAGAGTGACACGTGCCCGATGTCCACCCGGAACCCGCGCTGCGCGGCCAACTGGTCGGCGAGCGGGCGGAGCAGCTCCGGATCGATCTCGTCGATCGCGCCACACTCCCGGCAGACCAGGTGGACGTGTTGGTGCTCACCGGCGGCGTGATAGGTCGGTGAGCCGTGCGACAGGTGCGTGTGGGTGACCAGACCGAGCCGTTCCAGCAGCTCAAGCGTGCGGTAGATGGTGGTGATGTTGACGCCGGCGGCCACCTCCCGGACTGCGGTGTGCACCTGCTCCGGGGTGGCGTGGCCCAGATCGAGCACCGCCTGGAGAACGAGCTGCCGCTGGGCCGTCAGCCGCAGCCCACGGGCCCGCAGCATTTCCGCGAGGGAGGATTCGGACACGCTCCGATCATAGTTCGGCCACCAGGCTGTCCCCCGCACCGCGATCGATCACCGCTACGCTCGCGGTCATGGTGACGTCGTCCGTCGGCAATGTCCCGGCTGCTCCCAGCCCGCGGATCGCCGTGCTCGGGCGGGGCCTCATCGCGACCGACGAGCCCGTGCTCCGCGGCAACGACCTGGGCGTTCTGCGCGGCGACGGGCTCTTCGAGTCCATGCACCTGCGCCAGGGCCGGCCGTGGTTGCGCGACGAGCACCTGGCCCGAATGATCACGGCCGCGGCGGCCGTCGACCTGGATCTGCCCCCCGCCGACGCGCTCATCGACCTCCTCGACACGGTGCGTGCGGGCTGGCCCGCACCGGTGGAGGGCGCGCTACGGCTGGTCTGCACCCGGGGCTCCGAGGCCGGCGGCCCGCCGACCGTCTACGCCACGCTGACCGAGGTGCCGGCGTCGTCGCGGGGGGCCCGGCGGAACGGGATCACAGTGGCCACCCTGCCGTTGGGGGTGCCCGCCGACGCGCGTACCGGGCTCGACTGGCTGCCGGCCGGGATCAAATCCACGTCGTACGCGGTCAACAGCGCCGCGCGCCGCTGGGCACAGCGGGCCGGCGTGGACGACGTGCTCTGGGTCTCCTCCGACGGGTACGCCCTGGAGGGGCCGATCGCGAACGTGGTGTGGCTCACCGAGGGCACGCTCTGCACCGTGCCGGCCGCGACCACCGGCATCCTGCCCGGCACGACTGCGGCCTGGCTGCTCGCCCACGCTCACGAGCTGGGCCTGGACGCCGCCGAACGGATGGTCACGCCAGCCGAGCTGCACGCCGCCGACGGGGTCTGGTTCAGCTCGTCCGTGCGCGGGCTCGCCGAAGTCCGAATGCTGGACGGGGTGCGCCGGAACCCTTGCCCGCGCACCCCCGCCCTGCACTCACTGCTGGGCTTCCCCGTCGGGTAGCGGTCAGCCGCCGACTCGGACGAGTCGGGCGGAGAGGTGCGGACTGAGCCCGTGCCCCATGGCGGCCATTTCCTGGGCGTAGAGCAGCGCACCCTCGACGATGCCGAAGAGCCGGTGCCCGCCGGTGACCTCCTTGGCGGTCGGAGTCCGGATCACCGCGTCGGTGGCGAACTCGAGCTGCGTGCCGGTGCGCTTGCCCAGGTGCAGCTCCATCACCCCGGTCGGGGTGGTGATCAGCGCCTCCAGCTCGTCGGTCGCCCGCCCGTCCACCAGCACCGGTCGCCACCAGCCCGCCTCGCGGCCGGCCGGACGGACCGGCTTGCTCTGCTCGTCGAGGATCCACGCACGCGACTCGTAGTGCAGGAACGGTCGGCCGTCGTGGCTGATCCGGATCTCCTGCGCGTAGTCGAAGTCCTCGATGGTGGGGAAGCCACCCTTGCCCCGACCGCGCCACAGACCGATGTACGGCAGCAGGGCGTCCAGCGCGGGGTGCAGCTTCGGCCCGACCCGCAGGTCGTGGCTCTCCTCGAACGGGTACTCCTCGACCGGCGGCGCGTTCAGCCACGGCGGCTGCAGCGGGTTCTCGCTCATCAGCGTCACCTTGCCTCTTTCGTTCGCGACTGCGGGGCTCGCAAAACCGGCTCACTCCTCGCGCTCACCAGCGTCCTCTCGAAATGCGTACGGCAAGGTAGACCAGGCCACCGGCGAGCCCGCCCAGGCCAGCGACCAGCAGGCTGACAAACCCGATCTCGGTAACCATCCCGGCCATCCTATGCTGGGCCACATGGCCCGCAATCTCGTCGTGAAGGCCACCGCGGGGGCGGACGCCCCGGAGCGGTGCGCGCAGGCATTCACCGTCGCCGCGACGGCGGTAGCGGCCGGGGTGGACGTCTCGCTCTGGCTGACCGGTGAGTCCACCTGGTTCGCGCTGCCCGGTCGCGCCCAGCAGTTCGACCTGCCGCACTCCGCGCCCCTGGCCGAGTTGTTGCACGTCATCCTGACCAGCGGCCGGGTGACCGCCTGCACGCAGTGCGCGGCCCGTCGGGAGATCGGCCCGGACGACGTACTCCCCGGCGTCCGGATCGCCGGTGCGGCGGTCTTCGTCGAGGAGGCGTTGGCCGAGGGCGCGCAGGCGCTCGTCTACTGACCCCACGGCGGCGGCCTGTCGATCTGAGCGGAGTGCCGATACCGACCCGACAACTCGGACGGCTGCCTACGATTCGGATGTGACCGAGGCGGCGGAGAAATTCTTCGAGACACTGCCGTCGCGCGCAGCCGAGGTTCTGGGCGGCCTGGCCGACGGCACCCTCCAGATCGACCTCGGCGACGACCACCGCACCGAACACTGGCTGGTCCGGATGCGGCCCGGGTCGGTGCAGGTCACCCGGGAGCGTGGGCCGGCCGACGCGATCTGGTACAGCAGCGCCGCCCTCTTCGACCGGCTGATCAGCGGCGAGGCCCAGGGGGTCGCGGCGGTGCTGCGCAACGAGAGCACGTTCAGCGGGAACGTGGTGCTCTTCCTCGCCTTCCGCCGGTTCTTTCCGAACCCGCCCGGCACCCGCGACCCCCGCGAAACGGCCCGCCGAGCAGCCGGGCGACTGCGGTGAAGGACCTCGTCAGCATCCTGGACGGCAACACCTTCCTGGTCAGCGACCGGCGTGGTGACATCGAACCGTCCTACGACTTCCCCACCGGGCTGTTCTCCTTCGACACACGCTTCCTGTCCACGTGGGTGCTCACCCTGGACGGCGAACGGCTGCACGCCCTCTCCGTCGACGATGCCGAGTCGTACCGCACCCGGTTCTTCCTCGCCCCCGGCGAACCCACGCACTATCTGGACGCCAAGGCGTCGGTGATCCGCAAGCGGGCGATCGTGGGCAGCTTCGAGGAGGAACTGACAGTGCTGAACCACCTCGGCGCGGAGGTCGAGTGCACCCTCCGGATCGAGATCGGGGCCGATTTCGCCGACCTGTTCGAGATCAAGAACTCTCGGCAGAAGCGGGGACGGACCACGATCACGGTCGCCGAGAACGAATTGCGGCTGTCCTACCGGCGAGAGGCGTTCCACCGGGAGACGGTGGTCAGGACCACCGAGCCAGCGCAGGTCGACGACACCGGAATGACCTTCCGGATCCGGATAGCCAGCAACGACAGCTGGACCACCAGACTGCACGTGTCCAGCGTCGTCTTCGGTGCCCGGGGCGAGGACATCCGGGCCACCCTCCCGTACGGCGGCAGCCGCAGCGCGGACGCGATCCGGGCCGAACAGCAGGAGCTCATCGACCGGGCGCCGAAGCTCGGCTGCGACTGCGAGCCGCTGGCCGGGGCGTACCGGCGCAGCCTCAACGACCTGGCCGCGCTGCGCTACGAGTCGATCGCCCTGGGCGTACGGCTGATCGCCGCGGGACTCCCCTGGTTCATGACCCTGTTCGGCCGGGACAGCATCATCACCTCGTTGCAGGTGCTGCCGTTCCTGCCGGAGCTGGTCCCGCCGACGATCCTGATGCTGGCCGGACTACAGGGGGAGCGGGTGGACGACTTCCGGGACGAGGAACCCGGCAAGATCCTGCACGAGCTCCGGTACGGGGAGACCGCCGGCTTCGAGGAGCAGCCACACTCGCCGTACTACGGGTCGGCCGACTCGACGCCCCTGTTCATCATCCTGATCGACGAGTACGAGCGGTGGACCGGTGACGCGGCACTCGTCCGCAAGCTGGAACCGCAGATCCGCGCGGCGCTGGAGTGGATCGACACCTACGGTGACCTACTCGGCACCGGTTACCTCTGGTACCAGACCCGCAACCCGGAGACCGGCCTGCAGAACCAGTGCTGGAAGGACTCCTGGGACGCCATCTCGTACGCCGACGGTCAACTGCCCGGCTTCCCCCGGGCCACCTGCGAGTTGCAGGGCTACGCCTACGACGCGAAGGTCCGAGCCGCCCGGCTGGCTCGGACCTTCTGGAACGACCCGGAGTTCGCCGACGAGTTGGAGCGGCAGGCCGCCGACCTGAAACGGCGGTTCGACCGCGACTTCTGGATCGCCGACCGCGAGCACTACGCGCTCGCGCTGGACGCCGACGGCCGGCAGGTGGACGCGCTGACCTCGAACATCGGGCACCTGCTGTGGAGCGGCATCGTGGACGAGTCCCGCGCCGGCAAGGTGGTCGAGCACCTGCTCGGGCCACGGCTGTTCTCCGGCTGGGGGGTGCGGACGCTCGCCTCGGACGAGGGGCGGTACAACCCGATCGGCTACCACGTGGGCACCGTCTGGCCGTTCGACAACTCGATCATCGCCTGGGGGTTGTGGCGGTACGGCTTCCGGGAGGAGGCCGGGTTGCTCTGCGAGACGATGCTGGCCGCGTCCCGGTACTTCGAGGGTCGGCTGCCGGAGGCGTTCGCCGGCTACGCCCGTGACCTCACCGACTATCCGGTGGAGTACCCGACCGCATGCAGCCCGCAGGCCTGGTCGACAGGCACCCCGCTGCTGCTGCTGCGGGTGATGCTGGGGTTGGAGCCGCAGGGCGAGCACCTGATCATCGACCCGGCGGTGCCACCGGGCATGGGCCGGGTGGAGCTGCTGGACATCCCCGGCCGGTGGGGCAAGGTCGACGCGTTGGGCCGCAGCCGTGGCCCCGAGGACCAGCCGGACGGCCGCTGACCCGCCCGGCTCAGCTCGGGCAGCCGACGGTGGCGGCGAGTCGGGTGGCGTCCGGGCTGATCTCGGCCAGCACCGTGACGGCACCGCTGCGGTACGCGTACACCGGGGGTTGGTCCAGCAGTGGGGCGTTGCCGGCCAGCGGGGCGAGGGCGACCGTCGAAGCCGCCGGGCCCTGACCGTTGACGAACCAGGCGGTACGGGCGAGCCCGCCGCCCGGGCAGGGCGCGGTGGCCAGCTCCGGCGTGGCGTCGCCGGGCCGGTCGAGGGCTTTCAGCGCGGCGGACAGCGCGGCGGCCTCCGGGCCGGCAGCGGTGGCCGGAGCCGGCGTGTAGCCGGCGCCGACGGGCCGGCAACCGGTGTCGACGACCAGTCGC
Organism: Micromonospora sp. DT15; assembly: GCF_049841475.1. Taxonomy (NCBI): domain Bacteria; kingdom Bacillati; phylum Actinomycetota; class Actinomycetes; order Micromonosporales; family Micromonosporaceae; genus Micromonospora; species Micromonospora sp. DT15. Next base: position 306,176 of record NZ_JBNCKJ010000011.1, on the reverse strand, counting down.
ACCCGGCCGTCGACGGTCGGCCGGCCCTCGACGGCCACGAAGTCTCCTGCGTCGGCGCGCAGCTCGGGGCCGTCCACCCCGGGCCCGACCCCGGCCCGCCAGCTCGCCGGCAGCCGCTCGGCGATGCCGGCCAGCACGGCCCGCTCGTCACCGGTGGCAGCCAGCACCCCGACTTCGCGTCGCAACCTCGCCCCGTCGGCGAACGGGGTGACCCGGCAGCCGGACGCGACCCGCGCCGGGCTCAGTTCCAGCAGTCCAGCCGCACCGGCCGCGCGAGCCAACTCGCCGACCGCCCGGTCGACCACCGGGCCAGCCTGATCGAGGGAACGCTGCTCGCGGACTGTCGGCGGGTCGTTTCGCACCGATATCCAGGTGAGCCCGGCCAGCAGCACCGCCCAGGCCACTGTCACGGCCAGCAGCCAACGCCGCCGCGACCGGGCCGGTGTCGGCGCGGCGGGGCCGGCCGAAGAGGCCCAACCCGTCTGGACAGCACCGCTCACCCGGCCATGGTGTCACGCGCCCGCCGCCGGGCCGGCAGCGGAGGCGGTCGGCCCGACGACGCGACAGCGGGTCAGTGGTCGTTCAGCCGGGGCGGCGGGTCGAGCCGGTAGCCGACGCCCCGCACGGTGTGCACCTGCGGGCCGCCCGGTAGACCCCGCAGCCTGCGGCGAAGCCGCCTGACTGTGGATTGCAGCGCTGCGGTGTCAGCGCCACCCAGCGCGGCGACGCAGAGCCGTTCGTAGCTCCACACCACCAGCGGTGGACCGATGAGCAGGGTGAGCAACTCCCGTTCGGTGGGGGTCAGCGGGAGCACCTCGCCGCGCCAGGTGACCCGATGTCCGGCCCGGTCGACGACCAGCTCACCCCACTTCACCAGGCCCCGCGCCTCGTTGAGCGGAAGGACCGTGGGACTGACCCGCGCCGAACCCGCCGGCGACGACAACAGCTCGCGTAGCTCGGTCAGATCGGAACAGCTGAGCACCGGGGCACGCCCGTCGAGTTGGCTCAGCACCCGCTCCCGCAGCGACATGTCGGTGCCCACGCAGAGGACGATGGGGACCGCTTCGTCGGACCCGCCGCTTTCATCCCTGAAATTCACCAGTAGATAGTGACGCACGCCGATGGATTTCGGCACCCGCCTCGGCGTGCCGGCACGCCGAGGACAAACGACCGGGGCCAGCCACCCCCGGGAGGGTGACCGGCCCCGGTCGATCAGAGCAGTGGGTCAGGCGACGGTGACGGCAACCTCGTTGACGCCTCGGCCGGCAGTGACAGCGGTGTCGCCGTTGCCGTGCCGGGACAACGCCCGCAGCGTCCAGGAGCCCGGTGCGGCGAAGAACCGGAACTGCCCGGCGGACGAGGTGACCACCTCGGCGGTGAACTCACCGGTCGAATCGAGCAGCCGGACGTACGCGCCGGGTACCGGCTCGGCCTCGGCGGAACGGACGATGCCGGTGATCACGGTTTCCTTCTCCAGGTCCAGGCTGGCCGGCAGCGGCGCGGCCTGGTCCGGTGCGGCGCAACCCGCGGCGGTGGGAAGAGTCATGATCATGCCTCCCCGGGTTCGTCGCCGAGCGCGACAGGCACACCGACCAGCGAGCCGTACTCGGTCCAGGAGCCGTCGTAGTTCTTGACGTTGCGGTGACCCAGCAGCTCCTGGAGCACGAACCAGGTGTGCGACGAGCGCTCACCGATCCGGCAGTACGCGATGGTCTCCCTGCCGTCGTCGAGCCCCGCGTCGCCGTAGATCCTGCGCAGCTCGTCGTCGGACCGGAAGGTGCCGTCCTCGTTGGCCGCCTTGGACCACGGCACGCTGATCGCGGTGGGGATGTGGCCGGCCCGCTGCGCCTGCTCCTGCGGCAGGTGGGCGGGGGCGAGCAGGCGACCGGCGAACTCGTCGGGGCTGCGCACGTCGACCAGGTTCTTGGTGCCGATCGCCGCGACGACCTCGTCGCGGAACGCCCGGATCGAGGTGTCCGGCTCCTGCGCGACGTACTGCGTCGCCGGGCGGGACACCGCGTCGGTGACGAGCGGACGGGCGTCCAGCTCCCACTTCTTACGGCCGCCGTCGAGCAGCTTCACGTCCCGGTGGCCGTAGAGCTTGAAGTACCAGTAGGCGTACGCGGCGAACCAGTTGTTGTTGCCGCCGTACAGGACGACGACGTCGTCGTTGCTGATGCCCCGCTCGGAGAGCAGCGCCTCGAACTGCGACTTGTTGACGAAGTCCCGGCGGACCTGGTCCTGGAGGTCCGTCTTCCAGTCAATCTTGATGGCGCCGGCGATGTGGCCGGTCTCGTAGGCCGAGGTGTCCTCGTCGACCTCGACGAAGACGACGCCCGGGGCGTCGAGGTTCTTCTCGGCCCACTCGGCCGAAACGAGTGCGGTGTCGCGACTCATCGAATCACTCCCTGGTGAGGATGGATGGTGAGCCAACGCGCGGAGATCGATGGATGCAACTGTCGCACCACGCGCGGGACCCAGCGGAAGGACGGGATCACGGGTTCGTGCGACGGCGCCGCTGCCGGGCGTTCGGTGGGATGACCGGAGGGTGTGAGAACCCTGTGCCGGTGGCCGCCGTCAGGCGGCCGGAGACAGCCCCGCCGTCAGATGACGGGGCGACACAGGCAGGTGGCCACGCGGCACAGGTCGACCGCGCGCCGTTTGGTGAGGTGGGTCCCCATGGCCAGGGAGCTTACCAGCCAGTGACCGTGCTGCCACTGGGCCGACCACCATCCGGGAATCGCCGGGATCGCCGGGGATTCCGGCGTCCCACCGCGCCTCCGGTGTCAGCCAGCGGAGTTGATCGGCACGTTCTTCGCGTCGACGGTGACCGCCAGCCCGTCCGGCAGTGGACGTACCTCGCGGACCGCGAGCTGGAACGGCAACTCCGGCAGGGGAACATCGATGGAGATGCTCTTGGCGTAGTTGCTCAGGAAGGCCCGGGCCAGCGGCAGGTTCGGCAGACCGGCGGCGTCCAGGTCGTTGAACCGCAGGGCGACAGCGCCGTTGTCGGCGACGGTGACGTCGGCGGTGCCGCTGATGGTGAGCTTCTGACCGAGGATGTCGGCCGGGGCCGTGACGGTGAGCTTGCCGTTCTGCTCGCCGAGCGTGAGACCCGGGCGCTTCAGCAGCGCGGCCAGACTCTCGTAGCTGATCGTGCCGGCGCCGTTGACGGTGTCCGCCACGATGTCACCCTGGCCGGTGCGCAGGGTGTCCAGCGAGGCCCGCACCTTGCGGGCGGTCACGTCGAGCACCGGGAGCCGAACGGCTTCGCCCTCGACCGGGGCCTGCACGTCCCGCAGGTTGATGGTGATCCGCTGGTAACGGCCATCCAGCACCTGGGTGAGGAACGGGGTCCCGCCCACCTCCACCTCAGGAGCGGCGGACTGCGCGCCCTGCTTGGTGATCTCCTGACGGACACGGTCGGCGATCATCCGCTCGGCGACCCCGACCGCGACCCGGTCGGCGACCACCAGCAACCCCGCCAGCAGCAGGAGCAGCACGAACAGCCCGATGAGCAGCTTGCGGCCACGCCGTCGGGGTCGCGCCTGGTCCACCGGATAGTCCTGCGCCACGCCGCCTCCTGTCTCCGCCCGTCGCGCCGCGACGGGTCGTTCATACCGACGCCGCAGGGCGGCGCACCCGTAGGTACCCGACCGGCCCAGCGCTCAACCGCGACTCAGAGGAGAAGCATGCACATGGCGTACGCGGCGGGCGCCGCCAGGGCGAAGCCGCCGAGCGGGCCCTGCATGTGCCGGGCCACCCACATCGTGGGCGGTTCACCGGCCATCAACCGGCCCGCCTCCGCGTACCCCACGGCGAGGTCGGAGAGGACGGCGGTGACCGCCGCGACCAGGCCGATCACGGCGGCCCGGGTCGGCGTGAAGGGAGCCACCAGGTAGCTGCCGAGGAGGGCGCTGGTCAGCGTGCCGACCATCGCGCCGGCCACCACGCCGGCGGCGCCCCGGGGCACCTGCGGTGCGAGCCGGGGCCAGGGCAGGACGGCGTCGGTCAGCCGCGCGACGGTGAGCGCGACACCGCTCGCGGTCAGGCAGACGGTGATCGCCTGGGTGCCGGCCGGGATTCGGCTGAGCACGATCAGGGTGCCGAAAGCCACCACCCCGACCACGATGAGCAGTGTGGAACCGAGGGAGTCGGTGACCCGGACCCGGTCGACGCGACGAACCAGTTGGCCGAGCACCGCGGCGAGGAACCCACCGGCAGCCAGGTAGCCCAGCGGCGCCAGGCCGGCGACGTCGGTCTGCACCGCCGCGATGTCGACCAGCGCCGCGACAACGGCGCTGATCCCGGCGACCACCAACAGCGCGGGCGGACGCATCGCCATCGTCCAGGCGAGCACGAAGAGCAGTTGGACGCCGAAGATGATGAAGGCGAACGGCAGCCGGTGACCGGGACCCGACGTCTGCGCGCCGAGCACCAGGCCGACGCCGAGCAGGGCGGCGAAGCCGGCGATGGTCAGCGCCAGTTGACGGTGCACCGCGACCGGGGGAATGACCTCCTCTTCCGGCTCGTCGATCTCGTCTTCGGATCGGCGGGCCGGCTCGCCGGAGCGGCGGGCACGGCGCGGCCCACCCCGTTCGCGGCGGTCGCCATCGGTGGTGGCCGGACCGGTACGCGGCGCGGGCGGTTGGCCGCGCGTCGCTGCGGCGGCCGGACCCGGTTGGGGCCCGGCGGGCCACGATTCGCGGCCGGCCTCGGGCGAGGTGGAGGGAAACACGACCCGATCGTGCCAGACCGACGGCCCGACGCGGTGGTCAAGGGTTTCAGCGACGTTAAAAACCGGGCCACGATCAGGGGCAAGCTAGACAAACGGGAAATGGCCTGACGGCGCGGCCGAGGCGATCGGTTAGGCTCAACGCGTTACCCGCCCGTCAGCGACGCCGGGACCACGCAATTTCTCAGCGCACTCCTTGATGAGTGCGACTGGTCGCGTGCGGCCTCGCGCCGCCGGGACGGAGGTGATCGTGGAGATCCTGCTGCTGGTGACCGCGCGCGCAGGAGAACCGTCGGCTGTGCTGCCGGCGCTCGACCTGCTACCGCACTCGGTCCGCACCGCGCCGCGTGACGTTCGCACACTGGTCGCGGGCCCCAGCCCCGACGCGGTGATGGTGGATGCCCGATCGGAGTTGAGCGAGGCCCGGGCGACCTGCCGGATGTTGCACGCCACCGGGCTCGGCGTGCCGTTGGTCGCGGTGGTGACCGAGGCCGGCCTGATCGCACTCAACGCCGACTGGGGCGTCGACGACGTCATCCTCGCCTCGGCCGGCCCCGCCGAGGTCGAGGCACGGCTGCGGCTGGCCGTGGGCCGGCTCAGCAACGCGACCGCTGGCGCGGGTGGCTCGATCCGGGCCGGCGAGTTGACCATCGACCCGGACACCTACGCGGCCAAGCTCAAGGGCCGTCCGCTCGACCTCACCTACAAGGAGTTCGAGCTGCTCAAGTTCCTGGCCCAGCACCCGGGCCGGGTGTTCACCCGGGACCAGCTCCTGCGCGAGGTCTGGGGCTACGACTACTTCGGCGGCACCCGCACGGTGGACGTGCACGTCCGGCGACTGCGCGCCAAGCTCGGCTCGGAGTACGAGTCGATGATCGGCACCGTTCGCCAGGTCGGCTACAAGTTCGTCGTGCCTCCGTCGCGGTCGCTTGCCGAGGCGGAGCACGCGCCCCTGCCGGTCTGATTGGGAGACGGCTCCGGGCGATTTCCCATATGCCCTTTTTGCGCAGCTTGGCAGCTCTATTCTGACTGCCGGGTTTGTCGGAGAAAGGGGCGACGGTGCGCGCACTGACCACGGGGGCGACGGGCCGGCGTGACCGGCAAACCAGGCGGAAGTCGTGACGCGGGGCAGCACCACCGCCCGGGCCGCGGGGATCGTGACACTGGTGGTGGCGGGGCTGCTCGGCTCCGCGTACATGCTGGGCCGCAGCCTCGTCCCCGACCAGACGCCTCGGCATTCCACCGGTGTCACCACGAGCGCCGACGGACCGCACTACGCCGACCAACCCAGCGTCGGCGAGCCGGGCGGAGCCCCGAGCGCCAGCGCGAGCGCGGTCCAGACCGGCCCGGCCGAGACCGGCCAGGACGGGTCCGGACGGGTGGCCGGAGGCGACAACCTGTTCGGCGCGCACGCCACCACCGGCACCCCGCGGCTCGCGCTGACCTTCGACGACGGGCCGGACCCGCGCTACACGCCGCAGGTCCTCGCCCTCCTGCGCGAATACGACGTGCGCGCCACGTTCTGCGTCGTCGGCGAGAACGCGCAGAACCACCCCGACCTGATCCAGTCGATCGTGGACGACGGGCACACCCTGTGCAACCACTCCTGGCACCATGACGTCGGCCTGGGCACCCGGTCGGCCGACGCGATCCGCTCCGACCTTCTGCGCACCAACGCGGCGATCCGGGCGGCGGTGCCGAACGCGCCGATCGTCTGGTACCGCCAGCCTGGCGGAGCGTGGACGTACCCGGTGGTGTCGGTGGCGCGGCAGCTCGGCATGACCCCGCTGCACTGGTCGGTGGACCCGTCGGACTGGGAGCTACCCGGCGCCACCAAGATCACCGCGACGGTGCTGAGCCAGGCCGCGCCGGGCTCGGTGGTGCTGCTGCACGACGCCGGTGGGGACCGGCAGGGCACGATGGACGCGCTGCGCCGCATCCTGCCCGACCTGACCGCCCGGTTCGAGCTGGAGGCACTCCCCACCGACCCGACGTGAGCCGGGGCTTTACGGAGACGCTCCGGGCGTCACGACACGCAACGGATACGGTGGCGGGATGAGCAGCGCGGAGCCGACCAGCGACCAGGTGACCCGGAGCGACCAGCTGGCGCCGGCGGAGATCGCCGACGTACTCGCCCTCGCCGGCGCCGCAGGTGACACGGACGGAGCCGACCCGCTCGACGAACACGTCCTGCTGCGCCTGCGCGACCCCGACGCCCCCGCCGTGCATCTGATCGCCCGCGCCGACGACGGCACCCTCACCGGGTACGCGCACCTGGACACCACCGACCCGGTCGGTGGAATCGGGGTGGAGCTGGTCGTGCACCCCGCGTACCGGCGGCGGGGCACCGGGCGGGCGCTCGCCCGGGGCGTACTCGCCTCGGCCACCGGGCCGCTGCGGGCGTGGGCGCACGGCGACCACCCCTCGGCCGCCGCGCTCGCCGTCGACCTCGGCTTCGCCCGCGCCCGGGTGCTCTGGCAGCTGCGCCGGCCATTGGCGGCCCCGCTGGGTGAACCGCGCCTGCCCGACGGGGTGGCGCTGCGGGCTTTCCGGCCCGGGGCGGACGACGCGGCCTGGCTGGCCCTCAACGCACGGGCCTTCGCCGAGCACCCCGAACAGGGCCGGTGGACGTCGGACGACCTACGGGTCCGCCTCGCCGAGCCGTGGTTCGATCCGGCAGGCTTCCTGCTCGCCGAAGAGACCGCGACCGGCCGACTGCTCGGTTTCCACTGGACCAAGGTGCACGAGCGGCCGGGGTCGGCCCGGATCGGCGAGGTGTACGTCCTGGGGGTGGAGCCGACCGCGCACGGTGGCGGGCTGGGCCGGGCCCTGACCACCGCCGGGTTGGCACACCTGCGGGACAAGCGTGGCCTCGACCGGGTGATGCTCTTCGTGGACGACTCGAACACCGGGGCCGTCGCGCTCTACGAGCGGCTGGGCTTCGCCCGCTGGTCCGCGCACATCAACTACCACCTGGGCTGACCGTCGGCCGTCGCTCCGAGCGCGTCACCGATGGGTAACGGGCGAGCGTCGGCGGGATAACGCCGAACCGTAAATATAGCCATACTTCCGACAGGTGTATCCGGGTTCACTTAACGGACAACTCACCCTCAGCAAGCGGTCATCTCAGGGGCCGTACGTGTTCACCTTGCGTTCACTTGTGACCGGCGAACCGGCTACCTGGCACTTCTAACTTTCGTGTCAGCCGGTCAGTGCCGGTCCTCGGGCCCCGGGATCGGGGCGCCAAGTCAGACGCGAAGGGAAACCCCTCAGGTGAAGCTCCAGCGGTACGGCACTATTGCCTGCCTCGCTCTTGCCGCGACGCTCGGCCTCAGTGCATGCGGCTCGGACAACAACGAGCCCGCCTCCGGCGCGAGCGCCTCGGGCTCGGCCGCCGCGGTCGACTGCGCTACCGGCACGCTGAACGCCCAGGGCTCGTCGGCGCAGAAGAACGCCATGGCCGAGTGGATCAAGGCGTACCAGCAGAAGTGCCAGGGCACCAAGATCAACTACGAGGCTTCCGGCTCGGGCGCCGGCATCCAGGCGTTCATCGCCGGGACCGCCGACTTCGCCGGCTCCGACTCCGCGCTCAAGCCGGAGGAGCAGCCGCAGGCGGACGCCAAGTGCGTCGGTGGCAAGGCCATCCACCTGCCGATGGTGATCGGCCCGGTGGCCGTCGCCTACAACGTCAGCGGCGTGGACAACCTCCAGCTCAAGCCGGCCACCCTGGCGAAGATCTTCGCTGGCAAGGTCACCAAGTGGGACGACGCCACGATCAAGGCCGACAACCCGGAAGCCAAGCTCCCGGCGACCACGATCCAGACCGTCCACCGTTCGGACGAGTCGGGCACCACCGACAACTTCACCAAGTACCTCTCGAAGACCGCTGAGAGCGACTGGACCCTGGGCAACGCCAAGGCGTGGAAGGCCCCGGGCGGCACCGGCGCCAAGGGCTCGGACGGCGTGGCCAGCCGGGTCAAGGGCGCCGACGGCTCCATCGGCTACATGGAGTGGTCGTTCGCCGAGAACGCCGGTCTGAAGATGTCGAAGATCGGCAACGGCAACGGCGAGTTCGCCGCGCTGACCGCCGAGGCGGCCGGCAAGACCATCGCGGGCGCTGCCATCGAGGGTCAGGGCGACGACCTCAAGCTGAAGATCGACTACAACACCAAGGAGGCCGGGGCGTACCCGATCGTCCTGGCCACGTACGAGATCGTCTGCAGCAAGGGCCTCGCGGCCGACAAGCTGAAGCTGGTCAAGGGCCTGCTGGGCCACGCCGCCAGTGCCGAGGGCCAGGCCTCTCTCACCGAGCTGGGCTACGCCCCGCTGCCGGAGACGGTCCGCACCAAGGTCGAGACCGCGGTCAAGAACCTCTCCTGACCCGATTCCACACCTCCGCAACCGAATCGAGCGAGCAGATGGGTGAAACCCCTCACCGCTCGGCCGACGCCGGCACCGGCGGGACGCGCGTGACCCAGAGTCACGAGTGGCCCGCCGGTGCCTCGGCGCGTGTGGCCGAGGCACCAGTCAGCACCCGTTCCCCGGGCGGCACCGGGCTGGGCGGCGGCGGCGCGCTGCCGCGCAGCCGTAAGTTCGGCGCCGAGCGGGCCTTCCGCGGCCTCACTCTGGCCGCCGGCACCGCCGTTCTGGTCATCATCGCCGCCATCGCGATCTTCCTGGTCGCCAAGGCGGTGCCGGCCCTACGCGCCAACACCGAGAACTTCTGGTCCTACGAGGGCTGGTCCCCCAACGACACCGAGCCGAAGTTCGGCATCGGTGCGCTGGCCTTCGGCACCGTGCTCAGCTCGGCCCTCGCACTGCTCATCGCGGTGCCGGTGGCGCTCGGCATCGCGCTCTACCTCTCGCACTACGCGCCGCGCCGGTTGGGCACCGCGCTCGGCTTCCTGGTCGACCTGCTGGCCGCCGTACCGAGCGTGGTCTTCGGCCTCTGGGGGCGGGACGTCTTCAGCAGCCCCGTCCGGGACTTCTCGGTCTGGCTGAACCAGCACTTCGGCTGGATCCCGCTCTTCGGTGGCGACGGCCCCTTCGGGGCGTCCGTCATGCTCGGTGCCCTGGTACTCGCGATCATGGTGCTGCCGATCATCACCTCGCTCTCCCGCGAGGTGTTCCTCCAGACGCCGACGGCGAACGAGGAGGCCGCCCTCGCCCTGGGCGCCACCCGCTGGGAGATGCTCCGCACCGCGGTGCTCCCCTACGGTCGTCCCGGCATCATCGCCGCGATGATGCTCGGCCTCGGTCGTGCGCTCGGCGAGACCATCGCCCTGGCGCTGACCCTCGGCATCACCTTCGGCATCTCGTTCAACCTGATCCAGAACGGCGGCAACACCATCGCCGCCAACATCGCCAACGCGTTCGGCGAGGCGAACGAGACCGGCCGGGGCGCGCTCATCGCCTCCGGTCTGGTGCTGTTCACCATCACGCTGATCGTCAACATCACGGCGCGGGCGATCATCTACCGCCGCCGGGAGTTCACGGAGTCGGCCGCATGACCACAACCGCCACCTCCCACCGCACCCGGCCGCCGGCCCAGCCCGACTCGCTGCGGGCAAAGCGACTTCCCTGGTACGCCGCCCCGGCCATCGCCGTGGCGGCCCTGGCGCTCTCCGCCGTGGTCGTCTACGGCACCGGCATCGGCGGCCCGGTCCTCGTGGTCGTCCTCGGCGCGATCCTCTACCTGGTCGGGCTCTTCGCCGCAGCCAACGCGGTCGAAGGACGCCGATCGGCCCGCAACCGCACCTGGAGCGCACTGATCCACTCCGCCTTCGTGCTGGCGGTGCTGCCGCTCGTGTCGGTGGTCTGGACGCTGGTCAGCAAGGGTGCCGACCGACTCGACGTCAACTTCTTCCAGACCTCGATGAACAACATCGGGGCCCGGGACGCGAACGGCGGCGCGTACCACGCGATCGTCGGCACGCTGGAGCAGGTCGGCATCGCCACCCTGATCACCGTCCCGCTCGGCGTTCTCTGCGCGATCTACATCGTCGAGTACGGGCGGGGCAAGTTCGCCTTCGCGATCCGGTTCTTCGTGGACGTGATGACCGGCATCCCGTCGATCGTCTCCGGCCTCTTCGTGCTGGCGTTCTGGGTGCTCATCGTGTCGCCGTGGTTCAACGACGGTCGGCCCAGCTTCTCCGGCTTCGCCGCCGCGCTCGCGCTGAGCGTGCTCATGCTGCCCACCATCGTCCGGTCCACCGAGGAGATGCTCCGCCTCGTACCGGCGCCACTGCGCGAGGGCGCGTACGCGCTCGGCGTACCCAAGTGGAAGACCATCCTGCGGGTGGTCCTGCCGACGGCGCTGCCCGGCATCGTCACCGGCGTCATGCTCGCCATCGCCCGCGCGGCCGGCGAGACCGCCCCGGTGCTGCTGGTCGCCGGCGGTGGCGCCGCGATCAACACCAACCCCTTCGAGAACAACCAGTCGTCGCTGTCCCTCTTCGTCTACCAGCAGGCCGGCGACGCGTCGAAGTACGCCCCGGCACGGGCGTGGACCGCTGCACTCACCCTGGTCGCCCTCGTGCTCATCCTGACGATCGCGGCGAAGCTGCTGGCCCGTCGCAACAGGCTCAGCCGATGAACCCCGGAGGTACCACCATGGCCAAGCGCGTCTCCGCCTCGAACGTCACCGCGTACTACGGCGGCTTCAAGGCGATCGAGAACATCAACCTGACGGTCGAGCCGAAGACGGTCACCGCTCTCATCGGGCCGTCCGGTTGCGGCAAGTCGACGTTCCTGCGGTCGATCAACCGGATGCACGAGGTGCTGCCGGGAGCCCGGGTCGAGGGCAGCCTGACCATCGACGACCAGGACATCTACGACCGGGACGTGGACGTCACAGCGGTCCGGCGCACCATCGGCATGGTCTTCCAGCGGCCGAACCCGTTCCCCACCATGAGCATCTTCGAGAACGTGGTGGCCGGGCTGAAGCTCAACGGGGTCCGCAAGAAGTCGATCCTGGAGGACGCGGCCGAGAAGGCCCTGCGCGCCGCGAACCTGTGGGGCGAGGTCAAGGACCGGCTGGGCAAGCCCGGTGCGGGCCTCTCCGGGGGTCAGCAGCAGCGGCTCTGCATCGCCCGGACCATCGCGGTCGAGCCGCAGGTCGTCCTGATGGACGAGCCGTGCTCCGCCCTGGACCCGATCTCCACGCTGGCGATCGAGGACCTGATGTTCCAGCTCAAGGACAAGTTCACGATCATCATCGTGACGCACAACATGCAGCAGGCAGCGCGTGTCTCGGACCGGACCGCCTTCTTCTCGATCGAGAAGACCGGCGACCCGGGCCGGCTGATCGAGTACGACAACACCCAGAAGATCTTCAGCAACCCGAGCGTGAAGAAGACCGAGGACTACATCACCGGCCGCTTCGGCTGAGCCGACCTCGTCCGGTCACCGGCGCCCCGCCTCCCGGCGTGGGCGCCGGTGCCATGTCCGCCGCCGACACCGCCCCGCCGGCCGGCCGGCCGCGTAGTGCGGCCGGGCCATCACGCCGCCGGCCCCGTCCCAGGGTCGCGGTGGCGTGCATCGAGGGCGCGCAGACAACGAACGTGGGCGGGCCGGGACTGCGGCACTGTGTGTGGGCTCAGCCCAGGACGAAGCGGGGTTCACCGTCCGGGGGCAGGTCCAGGCGCGGGATGACCGGAGTGACGGCGTCCCGATCGGCCGCCGCCCGCGCCACCCCGGCCAGGTCACCGGCAGCCGCCACCTGGGCCAGCGTGACCAGGGTCGGTGGCAGCATGGTCAGCTCGCCGGCCCGCGCGCGGGCCAGCGCGTCCGCCGGGCGGATCCACAGGGTGTGGTCGGCCTCGCCGGAGACGTCGCGGGTCCGCTGGCCCGCGGGCAACAGGGCGACGAAGAAGTACGTGTCGAAGCGGCGCGGCTCGAACTCGGGAGTGATCCACCGACTCCAGGGCAGCAGCAGGTCCGACCGAAGCGTGAGCTGACGGTCGGCGAGCAGCGCCGCGAAGCCCAGCCGGCGTCCCTCCAGGTCCTGTCGGGCCGCCTCCCAGTCGTCGCCGCTGACGTCGCCCACCACGGTCTCCCGGTCCGGGCCCGCGAGCAGCACACCGGCCTCCTCGAAGACCTCCCGCGCTGCCGCGCAGACCACCGCCTGCGCGGCCTCCGGGGCCACTCCGAGACGGTCCGCCCACTCGCCCGGCGTCGGGCCGGCCCAGTCCAGGTGCGCCTCCGAGTCGGAGCGGTCCACCCCGCCTCCGGGGAAGGCGTACATCCCGCCGAAGGTCATCGCGGCGACCCGACGGATGACGTACACCTCGAAGTCGGCGTCGGTCGGACGCAGCAGCAACACGGTGGACGCGACCCGCGGCGTCGCCGGGGTGCCGCCCTCGGCCTGGAACCGGCGGGCGTGCTCGACCAGGGCGGCCGGGGCGGGGAAGCCGTCACTGTCGATCGTCATGCCCGCGAGCCTAGTTCCGGCGCGGTCGGCGCGGTCGGCGCGGTCGGCGCGGTCA